>JASJBB010000008.1 GCA_030066735.1 Woeseiaceae bacterium
TAGTGCTGGCCGTTGTCCTTGCGGATGATCAGCCCGGTCGCCAGCAGGCGCTCGATGGCCTCGGCCGACTTGCCGAACTTGTCGAGCACAACGCTCCAGCCGTCGGGCGCGAAGCCGATACCGAAGCGCTTGGCCGTCGCGCCGTCGATGCCGCGCTGCTTGAGGTAATCGACGGCGGCCGGCGCATCCCGCAGGCAGTTCTGGAAATGCTGCTCGACGCTGGACATCAGCGAGAACAGCTCGTCGTAGCGCCGCGCCGGCCGGTCGCTCTCGCTGCGGGGCACCTCGACGCCGAGCATGCCGGCGAGCGCTTCGACGGCCTCGACGAAGCTCATGTGCTCGTACTCCATCAGGAAGCCGATCGCCGTGCCGTGCGCGCCACAGCCGAAGCAGTGGTAAAAACCCTTGTTGGGCACGACCGTGAACGACGGCGTCTTCTCGTCATGGAACGGGCAGCAGGCCTTGAATTCCCGTCCGGCCTTCTTGAGCTGGATGCGCTTGCCGATGACCTCGACGACGTCGGCCCGGGCGATCAGGTCGTCGATGAAATCCTGGGGAATCAATCCGGCCATACTGTGTTAAACGGCAAATCCCTGCGCACGGGTCTCGGGATGTTCTTGTTGTTACGGCTAGCATAGCCGATTCGGCGCGCTGCGCCAGTCGCAAAGCTTACGCGTTGAGCTTTGCCTTGACCTTGGCGCCGACGGCGCCCATGTCGGCGCGCCCGGCTGCCTGCGATTTGATGGCGCCCATGACCTTGCCCATGTCGCGGATGCTCTCGGCGCCTGTCGAGCTGATGGCCTCGTCGATGAGCGCGTCGAGCTCTGCGTCGCCGAGTTGTTCCGGCAGGTACTCTTCCAGGACCTCGATCTCGGCCAGCTCGATGTCGGCAAGGTCGTCGCGGCCGCCTTTCTGGAACTGCTCGACCGAGTCGCGCCGCTGCTTGACCATTTTCTCGAGCACGCCGAGCACGGCCGCATCGTCGAGTTCGACGCGCTTGTCTACTTCCACCTGCTTGATGGCAGCCAGGATCAGGCGCACCACTTTCAGCCGGTCCTTGTCACCGGCCTTCATGGCGGACTTCATGTCATCGCTGATTCGAGCTTTGAGGGACATGGCTGGCTCCGCTGCAACGGAGCGGGGCGGTACTTCAGTACAGGCGCTTGCGCTTTGACTCTTCGCGAGACAGGCGCTTCATGTGCCGCTTTACGGCAGCAGCCTTCTTGCGCTTGCGCTCCTGCGTCGGCTTTTCGTAGTACTCCCGACGGCGCAACTCCGTCAGGATGCCGGCCTTTTCACAGGCACGCTTGAAGCGACGCAGGGCTGCATCGAAGTACTCGTTTTCTTTTACGCGAACACTGGGCATACGATAGGGATTCCGAACATAAATAAACCCGGCGCGAGGCCGGGACTCAGCCGCCTATTATAACGACACCGAAACCGCAAATCCAACCCCTGCGGGAGCCCGCGCCGGCGGGGGATTGCGGTATCATCCGCCGCCTATGAACGTTCTGGGCATCGAAACGAGCTGCGACGAGACCGGCGTCGCGGTCTACAGCACCGAATCCGGCCTGGTCGCGGACGCGCTCCACAGCCAGGTGGACCTGCACGCGGTCTACGGCGGGGTCGTGCCGGAGATCGCCTCTCGCGACCACATCCGCAGGCTGCTGCCGCTCGTGCAGCAGGTGCTCACCGATGCCGGGATAGAACAACCTGACGCAATTGCCTATACCGCGGGTCCCGGGCTGGCCGGGGCGCTGATGGTCGGTAGCGGCCTCGCCAACGGACTCGGCCTGGCCTGGGACTGCCCGGTCATCCCGGTGCACCACATGGAGGGGCACCTGCTGGCGCCGATGCTCGAAGACGAGCCGCCGGAATTCCCGTTCCTGGCGCTGCTGGTGTCGGGCGGCCATTCCATGCTGATTGCGGTATCCGGGCTGGGCGAGTACGAGTTGCTGGGCACGACGCTCGATGACGCCGTCGGCGAGGCGTTCGACAAATCGGCCAAGCTGCTCGGGCTGGGTTATCCGGGCGGGCCCGCGCTGGCTGCGCTGGCCGAGGACGGCGATGACAACGCCTACGCATTCCCGCGGCCGATGCTGAACCGGCCGGGTTTCGATTTCAGTTTCAGCGGCCTCAAAACCGCGGTGATGCTCGAAGTGCGCAAGGCCGAGCAGGCTGGCGAGCTCGAGGCACGCAAAGCCGACCTCGCGGCTTCGTTCCAGCGTGCGGCTGTCGATACGCTGGTCGGCCGGACGTTGCAGGCTGCGAAGCACGAGGGGCTCGAGCGTATCGTCATCGCCGGCGGCGTCGGCGCGAACAGGTTGTTGCGAGCCGAGATGAAGGCCCGTTTCACCGGGCAGGTCTACTATCCACGAATGGCCTACTGCACCGACAATGGCGCCATGATCGCGGTCGCCGGCGCGTTGCGGCTCAATGACGCCCGGCAGGCCGACGAGATTCGCGCCACGGCGCGCTGGGCCCTGGACACACTGGCCAGGCCGGCAGCGGCCGGCTGACGGGAGCCACATGGACATCATCTTCCTGCACGACCTGCGCATCGAGACCGTGATCGGTCTCTGGGAATGGGAACGCAAGATTCGCCAGACGGTGGCGATCGATATCGAGATGTCGGCCGACATACGCAAGGCTGCCGAGACCGACAGCGTCGATGACACGCTGAATTACAAGGCCGTCGCCAAGCGCCTGCAAGAGTACGTGGGCGAGTCGAGCTTCCAGCTGGTTGAGACGCTGGCCGAGAAGATCGCCGGTATCGTGACTGACGAGTTCGGCGTGGCCTGGGTCAGGGTCAAGGTGAACAAGCCCGGCGCGATCCGCGGCGCGCGCGATGCTGGCGTGATCATCGAACGCGGTACGCGCCCCGTGGCGGAGTGACGCGAATGGCGACGGTCTATGTCGGGCTCGGCAGCAATATCGACCCCGACAATAACCTGCGACTCGGCATCAGCGAACTGCAGCGTCTGTATGGCGACGTCGTGGTGTCCAACGTTTACCGCAACGCGGCGGTCGGCTTCGAGGGCGCGGATTTCCTGAACCTGGTCGCGGGCTTCGGCGCGGACGACGCGCCCCTCGAGATTGCCCGGCGGATCGAGCAGATTCACGACCTGGCCGGGCGCGAGCGTGGCGACGACCGGTTTGCGTCCCGGGCGCTGGATATCGATCTGTTGCTGTATGACGACCTCGTCGTCGACGATCCGCCGCTCCAGCTGCCCCGGTCCGACGTGCTCGAGTACAGCTTCGTGCTCGGGCCGCTCGCCGAAATCGCGCCCGACCTGGTGCACCCGGTCACGGGCCGCACGATCGGCCAGCACTGGCAGGAATGTGACACAGGGCGGCACCCCCTGACGTTGGTTGACGGTATCCTGTAAGGCGGAAAACGGGAGATTCCATGCGCATCCTGATCAGCCTTGCCCTGGCGTTCACGCTCTCGGCCTGCGAGTGGTCCAGCAGCGACGGCAACGAGGGTTACACCTGTTCCAACCGTGACCAGAAACGGTTCGTGCGTGACGCGGCCGACTACTGGTACCTCTGGAACGACCTGTTGCCGAAAAAGACCAAGGTCTCGAAGTTCGATACGCCTGTCGACCTGCTCGATGACCTGACTTCGGTCCAGCCGCTGGATACCTTCAGTTACCTGACGTCGGCGGTCGCGGATGCCGCATTCTTCGGCGCAGGTCAGTACGAAGGCTTCGGCTTCAGCCGCAAGTTCCTCGCGAGCGACGATGTCCGTCTGACGCGGGTATTCACCGGCAGCCCGGCCGAGGCGGCGGGCTTCGCGCGGGGCCAGCGCATCGTCGCGCTCGATGGCCGTTCCATCGCCGACATCGAGGCGGCCGAGGGCATCGACGCGGTCCTGGACGGGGCCACGGTCGAATTCACCCTGCGTGAGATTGACGGCGTCACGGAGTTCACGGTAGAGGTCACGCAGGACATCGTAACGATCGACCCGCTGCCGCAGACGCAGCTCATCCCGACCCAGGCGGGCCCTCCCGTCGGCTACCTCGAACTGGCGGCGTTCATCAATACGGCGAACGCGCCACTGGAGACGGCTTTTGCCGACTTCCAGGCCAATGGCGTAACCGATCTCATCGTCGATCTGCGTTACAACTCGGGCGGACTCGTTGCGACGGCCGACCTGTTCGCCAACCTGCTCGGCGGTGCAGTCGCCGAGAACCTGACGTTCACGCGCACGCTTTACAACCCCGACCGGTCCGAGGATTTCGATACCGAGACATTCTTCGAGTTGCTGGCCAACTCGATCAACCTGTCGCGGCTCGTCGTGATCACGACGGCGTCGACGGCGTCGGCCAGCGAGATCATCATCAACGGCATGGAACCGCACGTCGAGGTCACGGTGGTCGGGGACCAGACGTTCGGCAAGCCGGTCGGTCAGATCGGCCTCGTTTTCTGCGGCGCTGCGCTGCGGCTGACTGCCTTTGAGACCGTCAATGCCAATAACGTTGGCGGCTATTTCGGCGGCCTGCCGGCCGATTGTCCCGTGGCGGACGACCTCGATGTGCCGGTCGGGGACGCCGGCGACCCGAACGTGGTTGCAGCCCTCGGCTACCTCGAGACCGGCGCCTGCCCGGCAGCGCCCGCCATGCGGTTGCAGCCGGGTGCAGAGCCCGAGCCCCCGTTACGGCCGGCGGATCTCCGCGGCCCGGCGTGGCGTGAGTTTGCCGGCGCGTACTGACTACCAGCCGATCGAACGGCCGCCGTCGATGGCGATGACCTGGCCCGTCACGTAAGTCGCATCGCGAACGAGAAACAGCACGGCCCCCGCTATGTCGGCGGGGTCGCCCGGGCGCGCGAGCGGCACCTGCTTCAGGATTGCCGCCCGGGTGTCTTCGGGCATGTCGTTTTCAGGCCACAGGATCGCACCCGGCGACACGCCGTTGACGCGCACGTCCGGCGCGAGATCCTTGGCCAGCGACCGGGTCAGCATGGCGAGGCCGGCCTTGGCGGGCCCGTAGACCGGATGGTCGCGCAACGGATGCGTCGAATGGACGTCGACGATGTTGACGATGACGCCGCCGGCCGCGCGCAGCGCGGGCAACGCAGCCTGGGACAGGAACAGCGGCGCCTTCAGATTGGTGCCGACGAGGTCGTTCCACTGTGCCTCGGTGATCGTACCCGCCGGTGTCGGGTAAAAGCTCGACGCATTGTTGACCAGCACGTCCAGCCGGTTGCGCCAGCCGGTCACCTGCGCCGCGAGCTGCTCGATGGCGGCAACGTCGGTCAGGTCGGCGGCAAATGCCGCGGCGGAATCGGCGCGCGCCGCGTTGAACTCCTCGACCAGCGCGCCCGCCTCGTCGGCCGAGCCGCGGTAATGGATCGCCACGTCAGCGCCGTGCGAGTGCAGCGTGCGCGCGATGACTGCGCCAATGCGGCGAGCGGCGCCCGTGACGAGCGCGACCTTGTTGTTGAGCGTTTCAGGATCAGACATCGAGCAACCCGGTTCCGATTCGCGTTATAAAGGGCGCATTATGCATGACCCGCGAACACTCGCGCTGCCCGAGCCAGACCCGGACAGCCTCGGCCACAGCAAGGCCGTGGCCGCTTATGTCCGCGAGCGTATTGCCGGGGCGGGCGGCAGCATCAGCTTCGCCGAATACATGCATCTGTGTCTCTACGCACCCGCGCTGGGCTACTACGCCGCCGGCGCGACCAAGTTCGGGCAGGCCGGTGACTTCGTCACGGCGCCCGAGGTATCGGCGCTCTTCGGCCGCACCCTGGCCCGGCAGAGCGCCGGGATACTCGCACAGCTCGATTCGCCGGCGATACTCGAAATCGGGGCCGGCAGCGGCAAGCTCGCGGCAGACATTCTCGAGGCGCTGGCGGCAGCCGACACATTGCCGGCCGGCGGGTATTGCATTCTCGAAGTTTCGCCCGACCTGCAGCAGCGGCAGAGGAACCTGCTCGCGGAGCGCGTGCCCGACCTCATCGACTCGGTGCGCTGGCTCAACGCCATGCCGGCCGGATTCACAGGCGTCGTTATCGCCAATGAGCTACTGGACGCGTTGCCGGTCGAGCGATTCGTCCGGCGTGCCGGCGGCATACGGCAGGTTGGCGTGGCGAGTCACGCAGAGGCGTTCCGGTTAGTCGAGCGAGATGCCCCCGACAAGCTCGTACAGGCCGTCGAGCACATCGAGGCCACGATCGGCGAGCCGTTGCCGGACGGTTACGCGTCCGACGTTTGCCTGGCGGTGCGCCCCTGGGTTGCGGATCTCGCAGACTCCCTGGCGACGGGAGTCGCTTTCCTGTTCGATTACGGCGTCGGCCGGCGGGAGTACTATGCGCCGGACCGTTCAGGAGGCTGGTTGCGCTGCCACTTCCGGCACCACGCCCACGATGACCCGCTGATCCTGCAAGGCATCCAGGACCTGACGTCCTGGGTCGACTTCACCGCCGTCGCCGAGTCCGCCGTCGATAACGGCCTCGAGATTGCCGGGTTCACGAGCCAGGCGCAGTTCCTGGTGGGCGCGGGCCTCGAGGAGGCGCTGGCGGATTTCGCCAGAATGCCGACCGCCGCACAACTTCGATTGTCTGCCGAGATTAAACTGCTTACCCTTCCCACCGAGATGGGGGAAAACTTCAAGTGCCTCGGGTTGATGCGGGGCGCATTCGAGCCGCCCGCTGCATTCGGGCGCGCAGACCGTACCGCCACGCTGGGCTGACACATGACGAACCTGCAGGTCATCATCCTCGCCGTCGTGCAGGGATTAACCGAGTTCCTGCCGATATCGAGCTCCGGTCACCTGGTGCTGGTGCCGTATTTCTTTGACTGGCAGGACCAGGGCCTGGCCTTCGACGTCGCCGTGCACTTCGGTTCGCTGCTGGCCGTGATCCTGTTCTTCCGCAAGGACATCGCGGGCCTCATTCGCGGCGGCTTCCAGGTGCTGGGCGGAAACGTGTCGACGATCGAGTCGCGCCTGGCGCTCGGCATCGCGCTCGGCACCATTCCCGCCGCGCTGGCGGGACTGCTGCTCGTCGACTGGATCGAAGCCAACCTGCGCAGCCCCACGGTGATTGTGGCCACGCTGTCCGGATACGCGGTGCTCATGATCCTGGCCGATCGTTTCGGCAAGCGGGAACGCGATATCTCGGACATGCGCATCAGCGACGCGTTCCTGATTGGCGTCGCCCAGGCGCTGGCGCTGGTGCCGGGAACGTCGCGATCGGGCGTCACCATCACCGCAGGACGGTTCCTCGGTTTCGAGCGCCAGGACGCCGCGCGATTCTCGTTTCTGCTGGCCGTGCCCGTCATCCTGCTGGCGACCGGATATTCGCTCATCGGGCTCCTGCAGCAGGAAACGCCGGTGCCGTGGGGTCAGCTGGGTATCGGGGTCGTCGTCTCGGCGATCGTCGCCTATCTCAGCATCGAGTTCTTCATGCGTTTCGTCAGCCGGATCGGCCTGTTGCCGTTCGCAATCTACCGACTCGCACTGGCGGGGATCATCGTCTATGTGCTGGTCTAGGCTCATTCCGCTATTGCTGTTCAGCAATGCCGCGTGCGCGCTGGAGGGATTCATGATCGGCGCCGGGGGCGAGGGCGATAGCGACGATGGCCTGAGCCTCGCCGTGGTCGGCGGCGTCGGGTTGACCGAGGACACCTGGCTGTCCGGTGCGGTCGCACGAAGCGAAGTCGACCTCGTCAGCGGCCGCAAGCTGGAAACCGAGTACGCCGATATCGAACTCGACCATTACTTCGACCCGATCGGCGTGCGCGTGGGTGCCGCCTACTGGGGCGACTCCGATGTACTGACGTCGAACGACTGGCGCGCGTCGGGCTACTTTCGCAATGACCGCGTCACGCTGTCCCTCGACTACGAGTTCCGCGATTTCGAATTCATCATCCCGAGCACGGACTTTGCGACGAGCCGGCAGGTGCTCTTTGACGCCGACGGGATCGGTGTCTCGGCGCGCATCAAGACCAGCAAGTCGACGAACCTGCGCTTGCGTGGCATCAAGTACGACTACAGCATACCGTTTCGGCCAGTGGAAAACGCCGACGCGGCGCGACTGCTGTCCGTCTCCCGCCTGAGCCTGATCAATTCGCTCGTCGACCACCGCGCCAGCCTGTCACTGGGCATCGAAAGCGGCAAAACGGTCTGGGACATCGACCTGACGACGTGGGAAGGGGCGATCAGTGGATCGCGCACGAAGTCGCTGACCGTGCGGTTCCTGGTGCCGTTGTCGCAGAGTACGGATATCGAGCTGGGGATCGGCTACGACGACTCCGAACTTTACGGCGACGTGACGTTTTTCTCGCTGTACCTGTTTTTCTACGGCGACTAGGCTCGCTCGCGAACTTCGCTCACCGCGGCGACGCGCGCCCTGCGAATCGCTTGCGGAATTTTCTTCTTGTCGTGGTCGGCTGCCACGCGGCCGGCGTCTACCGCGGCGGCGGCCGCAAACGCCGCGCGCAGGTGAGTCGCCTGGCCATAGTCGCGATGCTCGAAACCGGTCCTGCCGCGGGCGTCGGCCTCGCAGGCGGTGAGGAATTGCTCGAAACGCTCGGGGCGTCGAAACGCATCCGTTTTCTCGAACAGCTTGACGACCGTGTCGTGGCGCAGTTCGAAGGCCCGATGGCAATGGGTGTGATACTCGGCCACCAGCGAGCCCAGGTCGCGGCACGCTCGCGGCAACGGCATGCGGTCATTGATGGCGTTGATCAGTTTCCGTCCACGGCGCTCGTGCCCGGGATGTGACGGCAGGTCGGACAGTCGCGTCGTCCCCTTGCCGAGATCGTGGACGAGCGCCGCAAACCGCACCTCGGGGGCATCGCTGAGCCTGGCCGACTGCTCGAGCACCATCATTGTGTGCAGACCGGTATCGACCTCCGGGTGCCACTGGAACGGCTGCGGTACACCGAACAGCGCGTCGACCTCGGGAAACACGACCCGCAGGGCGCCGCACGACCGCAGCGCCTCGAAATACAAGTGCGGACTCGGGCCCGCGAGGGCGGCCCCGGTTTCCTTCCAGACGCGGTCGGGCACCAGCGCGTCGGCCTCGCCGCCCGCGACCATCGCCCGCATCAGGTCCCGGGTGTCGGGGGCAATCCGAAAGCCCAGGTGGGCCAGGCGCGCCGCAAACCTGGCCGCCCGCAGTATGCGCACCGGGTCCTCGGCGAAGGCGTCGGAGACGTGTCGCAACAGGCGCTTCTCGAGGTCGCGCTTGCCGTCGAACGGATCGATGAGCTGGCCTTGGTCATCGACGGCGAGCGCATTGATCGTCAGGTCGCGGCGGCCCAGGTCCTCCTCGATCGTCACGTCCGGGGAGGTGTCGAACTCGAAGCCGTGGTAGCCGGCCGCCGTCTTGCGTTCGGTCCGCGCGAGGGCGTACTCCTCGCCCGTCTCCGGGTGCAGAAATACCGGAAAGTCCTTGCCGACCTGCTTGTATCCCGCATCGATCAGATCCGACGGCGCGGCGCCCACGACGCACCAGTCCCGCTCCCGGACGGGGAGACCGAGCCGCTCGTCACGAACGGCGCCACCGACGAGGTACACTTGCATCGGCCGATTCTAGCACCGGGGACACAGCGGGTTGTGATGCCGCACCAGCGCAGCAGCAGGGCAGTTGTACTCATTGCCGTCGTCTTGTCGCAGTCGGCCTGCTACTACGCCCAGGCAGCCCGCGGCCAGTACGACGTGCTGCGCCGCAGCGAACCCATCGATGAGGTGCTCGCTGCAGACAGCACCCCGGACGAGCTGGCCCGGCAACTGGCGCTGGTACAGGAGGCGCGGCAATTCGCAGTCGACGAATTGCTGCTGCCCGACAACGACAGCTACCGGAGCTACGCGGATCTCGGGCGCGACTACGTGGTCTGGAACGTGTTTGCGGCGCCCGAATTCTCGTTGCAGGCGCGGACATGGTGTTTTCCCGTGGCCGGCTGTGTCGCCTACCGCGGGTACTTTGATGAGCAGGATGCGCGGCGCAAGGCGGCACAGCTGCAAGACGCCGGTTTCGACGTCGCGGTCGGCGGCGTCCCGGCCTACTCGACGCTGGGCCGGTTTGACGACCCCGTGCTCAACACGATGCTGCACTGGCAGGATACGGATCTCGTGGCCACGATCTTCCACGAGCTGGCGCACCAGGTCCTCTATATCAAGGACGACACGGCATTCAACGAGTCGTTTGCCACGGCCGTGGCCGACATCGGCCTCGAGCGCTGGCTGCGCCGCCAGGGCGAGAGCAGTGAGTTCGACGCCTACCAGGAGCGTCGCCGCCTGCGCGAGGAACTGGTGGCGATCATCCGCGATGCCAGCGCGGAACTGGAGGCGCTGTACGACTCGCCAGTGGACGAGGACACGATGCGCGCGGCCAAGGACGCTCGACTCCGGCGGCTTGCCGATGACCTGCAGGCGAAGCTGGCCGCGTCCGGGGTGGACTCACCAGGCTGGCCTGGCGGCCCGCTGAACAATGCGCGGATCGCATCGATCGGCCTCTACGAGCTGGATCTCGGCAGGTTTCGCGCGCTGTATGAAGAGTGTGGCCGTGAGCTGGAGTGTTTCTACGACCGCGCTAGTTCCTTGCGACTTTCTGAGTCTTCGAGTCGGCGCTGACCATGAGCATGTCGTCCGACAGCCGCCGCACGGTGCCGGTCATGCGCCAATGGAATATCGCTTCCGCGGCCAGCACGCGCTTCACGTAGCCGCGCGTTTCGTTGAACGGAATGTTCTCTATCCAGATGCGCGGGTCGACGTGGCCGGCCCGGGGCAGCCACCGGTCCACGCGATGCGGTCCCGCATTGTAAGCCGCGGTCGCGAGTATCCGGTTGCCGCCGTAGCGCTCGGCCATCTGCCCGAGATAGGACGTGCCAAGCCGAATGTTCTTGTCCGGGTCCGTTAGCGTCGCGAGCCCGGCGTAGGGCAGGCTGATCTCGCGCGCGACCGACTTGCCGGTCGCGGGCATCAGCTGCATGAGACCGATGGCCCCGGCACGCGACCGCACGTCGCGCATGAACAGGCTCTCGCTGCGCGCAACGCCGTAAGCCCAGGTCGGTGAAATGCTGGCCATGGCGGAATGGTCACGAAACGTGTCCGCCCAGGGCAGCGGATAGCGCAGCGACAGGTCGTCGTAGTCGCCGACGCTGGCCGCGGCGGCGATGGCGCGTGAGTGCCAGCCCCAGCGGTGCGCCAGGATGGCCGCCTGCATCTTGTCGCCGGTATCGAAATAGCGCACGACCGCATCCCACTCGGAGCGGCCGCGACTGTCGAGCCCGACCCGGAATAATTCCCGCGCCCTGACCAGGTCATCGCGGCCGGCCAGTTCGGCCAGGCGCGTCTCGTCCGCCGCAAACGCGTCGTCCTGCAGGACATACGGTTCGCCCAGTTCGTCGGCGGCGAGAAAGCCGTAATAGCTGCGCTCGGTGGCCAGGCCGGCCAGCATGGCATCGCCCTCGTCGATGCGATTGACGTGCCGCAGCGCGATGCCGTACCAGTAGCGCCATTCCTCGACGCCTTTTTCACGAGGGGCCATGGCCTCGATGTCGGCGAGCAGGTTGGCCCAGTGATTGCCACGCAGGCTGATTCGCGCGCGCCACCTGAGAACCTCGTCGTTCTGCGCCGCGACCGGCAGCGCGGCGAGAAGTTCGTAAGCGCCGGGCAGATTGTCCCGCGCCGTCCACAAAGCGATGTGGCGCGCCGTGCGCAGTTCCTGTTCAGCCGCGAACCGGTTGCCTTTCGACATCTCGGTCCAGATCTCGAGCGCCACCGCCGGGTCGTCGTAGGTGATGCGTTCGATGGCATAGACCAGTTGCGCCCGCGTCGCCTCGTCGTTGGCCCACTTCCGGTAATTGCGGGCGAAGGACTCCGGGCTACGCTGGGCTTTGACCCACTGGCTGGCAGTGTCGATGTGCTGCTGGTCTATCGACTTGCCGAGCCATCGCGCGATCGTGAACTCGCGCGCGTCTACGGCGAGTTCGAAACGCTTCATGTAGTCGACGATGTCGAGGTGATTGTTGTCCTCGAGGAATTCGAAGACGGGGTCGCATTCGTCGACCTGGCTCTCGCCGACAGTCCACAAATCGATGGCCCGGTGAACGACCCGCGCGTCCCTGCCGGCATCGAGTTCAGCCTGCAGTGCGAGGCAGTCCAGCTTCGCCACGTCGAGCCCCTGGTAGTACTGCTCGTAGATCGCCAGGTACTTGCCGAGGTGGCCGATTCTGGCGAGGTGCAGCGCATAGCGGTAGCGCAGGTCGCGTGCCGGCTTGAGGATGCCGTTGTCATCGAGAAACGACTCGATGTCGCCGTGGTCGGCATTGCCGAGCTTCGCCCGGAACCAGGCAGCACGCAGATCCGGGTACAGAACGTACTCTTCCAGCGACTGTCTGTCGTCGCTGCCGAGCGCCTCGACGACGGCCCAGTTGCCCCGCTCGACGTCCGGGTAGACCTGCTTGAACAAAGCACGCTGCGCATCGGTGGCCGTGGCGGCGAACGCGACCGTGCCGCTCAGCAGGAGCAGCACGATCACTACGACCGGAGCAGCTGTGTTTCGCGTCAGAGGCATCGCCAGAAACAGGAGCTATAAACGCTCCCGATTCTAGCGTATCTGCAGCATCAGCGAACGATCGCCTCGTTCAACGCGCAGGAACAGGATGCGGTTGCCGACGGCAACCTCACGGAACTGCGCGAGATTGCGCACACCGCGGCGATTGACCTGGGTGACAACGTCGCCGTCACGAAGCCCCCGCTGCGCCGCGGGACTGCCGCCGACGATGGCCGTGATCTCGACGCCGGCCTCAGTGCCGTTGGCGGCCCGGTAGGTTGCCAGCTGGGCGCCCGTGAGTCCGGGGTGGATGTCGGCGCCCGCTGCTGCCGCGACATCGGCGCGACCCAGCTTGGCCGTCGTCGAGCGCGTCTCGCCGTCCCGGATATAACGAATGTCCACACTCTCGCCGGAACCTTTCAGGCCAATGGCGTTGCGTAGCTCGGTCGCATTCGAAATCTTTTCGTCGTTGACCGCGATGATGATGTCATCGACTCTCAGACCCGAGTCTTCGGCCGCCGAGCCCGGAACAATCTCGGTGATCAACGCCCCGCGGTCGACGCTTGCGTTAAGCGCCTCGGCGATCTCGGCGTCGATGCCCTGGATAGTCACGCCGAGCAGACCGCGGCGCACCTCGCCGAAGTCGAGTATCTGGCGCATGATCGAGCCCGCGATCTCGGTCGGCACCGCGAAGCCGATGCCGACGTTGCCGCCGGTGCGGCTGATGATGGCCGAGTTGATGCCGACGAGTTCGCCGTTCATGTTCACGAGGGCGCCGCCCGAGTTGCCCGGGTTGATCGATGCGTCCGTTTGAATGAACGCTTCGTAGCCGTTCGGGTTGATGCCCGCGCGGCCCAGCGCGCTGACGATGCCCGAGGTCACCGTGTGCCCGAGCCCGAACGGGTTGCCGATCGCGAGCACGAAGTCGCCGACGCGCACGTCTTCGGAATTACCGATCGGCATCTCGGTGAGGTCATCGGCTGCGACGCGAATCAGCGCAATGTCGGTGGCGGGATCCGAGCCGACCACTTCAGCATCCAGTTCCCCGCCGTCCATCAGGGAGACCCGGATTTCGTCGGCGTCGGCGACAACATGGTGATTGGTGAGGATGTAGCCCTGCTCGGCGTCGACGATGACGCCGGAACCGGCGCTCGCTACCTGGCGCGAGCCGCCCGGGGCGTTTTGTCCGCCGAAGAACTGCCAGAACGGATCGTCCGCGAACGGACTGCGCTGCTGGACGGTCTGGCTGACACGAATATTGACGACGGCCGGCGAGACCCGCTCCACGAGTGGCGCCAGGCTCGGAACGGCCTGACCTTCCACCACAGCGGGCATCTGGGCGCCGGCAGCCAGGGAAAAGCTGAGAAGAATACCTGCCGTCAGCAGGCGGTAACTCGAAATCATGCGTTGCCTCATAACACTGTCTGACCGTTCCGGTGGGGGCCGGTTCATTTAAGCAAAGATGCCCGGCTGCAACAAAGCGTTGCAGCCGGGCATCGGTAGTGGGGCAATCAGGCGGCCTCGACCGTAATCCGGCGCGGCTGTACTTCCGGCTGCTTCGGAATCGAGACTTCGAGGATGCCGTTGGCGTTCCTGGCCGCGATGCCTTCCGCGTCCGCCGTTTCCGGCAGCGTGAAGCGGCGGTAGAACTTGCCGCTGACGCGCTCGAAGCGCTTCACGCCCTCGGCGTCTTCGTGCTTCTCGGTGTGGCGCTCGCCGGAAATCGTCAGGATGCCGTCTTCCATGCTGACATCAATGTCTTCGCGGGCAACGCCCGGCACATCGGCGCGCAGGATAAAGCGGTCTTTTTCTTCCACGATATCCACGGCAGGGGCCCAGTCAGAAACCGGGGTTTCAAGGTCCGTGCGGCCCAGGCGGCGTCCGGGGAGGCGGTTGAAATCGCGCTGCACAAGGTCGGCGAAGGACCACGGGTCAAAACGTACAAGGTTCATCATTTTCTCCTGACAAGTGTTGGACGGGGCTCGAAAATCAGGACCCGTCAAAAAGCTCATGTCGGGAAAAATGGGGCCTCGAACCGGCAATTCAAGTCGCCGGTCGGAGCATCTGCGGAGCCCCATATATGGCCTTTTTTTCACGTAATTGACGTCGCCTGTCAGACACTATATGTAGTGGATACAATCTTTCACAAAAGTGTCATTTTTTTTCTCAGGTTTTTAAAGCACTTACTTCGGATAAATCTGTAACCAATTGTTTATAAATATAAAAAAGCTAAAGAAGAATTTCTGACAAAACCTTGACAGGGGCTCGCAACGGGCATAATCTACTCAACGTTCGGACACAACATCTTGTGTCCAATCACGAAGGGAAAAGAGGCCAATTCTGGCACTCGCCGCTGCAAAACGCACGCGCGGTGAGCAGGTCGCTGTTCCCTGGGAAAATGAGTTCAACAATAACGATTGGCCTCCACTTTTGGGGAATATCGGGGTCTCCATGACGGAGAAAAAGGGGAGTATCTAGACCAATGAAGTCCGCCGTTCATATGGAAGCGCATACGGTCACCGACATCGAGTTCCAGGCTGCATCGATCGATATTTGGGATGCGAAGTATCGCCTTGCCGCCAAAGACGGAAGCAAAATTGACGAGACGATCGACGACACCTACAAGCGTGTCGCCAGGGCGCTCGCCAGCGTCGAGCTCGAGTCGAAGCGGGAGCAGTTCCGCGAGGAGTTCCTCTGGGCATTGCGCAGTGGCGCGATCCCGGCGGGCCGCATCATGTCCAATGCCGGCGCCCAGGAGCACAAGCCGGCTACATCGACGATCAACTGCACGGTGTCGGGCACGGTCGGCGACTCGATGGACAACATCCTCAACAAGGTCCACGAGGCCGGGCTGACGCTGAAGGCCGGCTGTGGCATCGGCTACGAGTTCTCGACCCTGCGGCCCAAGGGCGCATACGTCAGCGGCGCAGGCGCTTACACATCGGGTCCGCTGTCCTTCATGGATATTTACGACAAGATGTGTTTCACGGTGTCTTCGGCCGGGGGCCGCCGCGGCGCACAGATGGGCACCTTCGACGTTGGCCATCCGGACGTGATGGAGTTCATCCGCGCCAAGCGCGAGGACGGGCGGTTGCGTCAGTTCAACCTGTCACTGCTCGTCACGGACGAGTTCATGCAAGCCGTCATCAATGAGACCGACTGGCACCTCGCGTTCCCGGTTACGCAAAAAGAGGTCGAGGACGAGGGCCTGGATCTGGGCGATGACAGCCAGTTTGTCTGGCGCGAATGGCCGGAACCGGGCAACTACGTGTCGGACAAGCGCGGCCTCGTCGCCTGCAAGATCTACAAGACGCTGCCGGCGCGCCGTGTCTGGGACCTGATCATGGCGTCCACCTACGATTTCGCCGAGCCCGGGTTCGTGTTGATCGACAAGGTCAACGAGATGAACAACAACTGGTTCGACGAGAACATCCGCGCGACCAACCCTTGCGGCGAGCAGCCATTGCCGCCGTACGGTTCGTGCCTGCTGGGCTCGGTCAACCTGACGCGGTTTGTCGTCGACCCGTTCACGGAGCAGGCGCGGTTCGACTGGGAGGCATTCCGCAAGGTCGTCAAGACGTTTACGCGCATGCTCGACAACGTCGTCGAAATCAACGGCCTGCCACTGCCGCAGCAGCGCAATGAGATTCTGCGCAAGCGCCGTCATGGCATGGGTTTCCTGGGCCTGGGTTCGACGACCACGATGTTGCGCATGAAGTACGGCGAGCCCGACGCCGTGGAGTTCACCGAAACCGTGGCGCGCGAGCTCGCGCTGGCGGGCTGGGAAGAAGCGCTGGAACTGGCCGAAGAAAAGGGCCCGGCGCCGATCATGAACGAACAGTTCGAAGTGACCGACGAAATGCTGCGCAAGCGCCCCGAGATGGTGGCGGATGGCTACCAGGTGGGCGACAAGGTGCCTGGCCGTATCCTGCATGCGCGCTACAGCCGCTACATGCAGCGCGTCGCGAGCGAACAGCCTGAACTCGTCGAGAAGCTCGCCGAAGTGGGTGCGCGCTTTACGCACCACAGTTCGATCGCGCCTACGGGCACCATTTCGCTGTCGCTGGCTAACAATGCCAGCAACGGCATCGAGCCGAGCTTCGCGCATCACTACTTCAGGAACGTCATCCGGCAGGGCAAGAAGACGAAGGAAAAAGTCGATGTCTACTCGTTCGAACTGCTGGCGTACCGCGAGCTGATCAACGAGAACGCGATGCCGGCCGGTGCGGGAGACGACGACGCTGCGACGAATCTGCCGGATTACTTCATCACGGCCGAAGACATTTCGCCCACGGCGCACGTCGATATCCAGGCGGCGGCGCAGAAGTGGATCGATTCGTCGATCTCGAAGACGGCCAATGTCCCGACCGACTATCCCTACGGCGACTTCAAGGACATTTACCTGTATGCCTACGAACAGGGCCTGAAAGGCTGTACGACGTTCCGCTTCAATCCGGAGGCGTTCCAGGGCGTTCTGGTCAAGGAGAAGGACCTCAAGAACACGACGTACACGTTCGAACTGGATGATGGGTCAACGGTCGAATTGAGAGGCGACGAAGAAATCGAGTACGACGGCGAAGTGCATACGGCCGCCAACCTGTTCGACGCCCTCAAGGAAGGCTACTACGGAAAATTCTGAGCGAATGATGATCAAAATAGACAAGAAAATCGTCGGCTATGCGGTCGCGCAGCCGGACACCGAAGAGAAAGAAGCGCGCCCTGACTTCAAGCGCGAGAGTGGCGGCGGCGACAGGGCCGAAGTCATCCGCATGCATGAGAAGCTCGAGCGTCCCGAGATGCTCGTGGGCTCGACGTACAAGGTCAAGACGCCGGTATCGGACCACGCGATGTATGTCACGATCAACGACATCATCCTGAACCAGGGCACGGAGCATGAAAAGCGCCGGCCGTTCGAGATCTTCATCAATTCGAAGAACCTCGATCACTACCAGTGGATCGTGGCGTTGACGCGCATCATTTCCGCCGTATTTCGCAAGGGCGGCGACGTGGCGTTCCTCGTCGACGAGCTCAAGGCCGTGTTCGATCCGCGTGGCGGCTACTGGCAGTCGGGCGGCAGGTTCATGCCGTCGATCATCGCCGAACTCGGGTATATCGTCGAGAAGCACCTGATCTCGATTGGCATGATGTCCCAGCCGGATCTCGACGACGAGCAGAAAAAGCTGATCGCCGAGAAGCGCGCCGAGTACGAGGAGGGCCACAAGCAACAGGACGCGTTCTCGGAAAGCGAATACCCGGAAGGCGCCCAGCTGTGCACCAAGTGCAACACGGCGGCGGTCATCATGATGGACGGCTGCATGACCTGCCTGTCTTGCGGCGATTCCAAATGCGGTTGACCGGGAGCTGACAGCGCTCGTTCGGACGCACGCGTGCGCGTTTTCTACAACCTGCTCATTTACCTGTTGCAGATTCCTGCAATGGCGTACTGGTTCGTACGTGCCCTGGCTAACCGCAGTTACCGTGACCGCGTTGGCCAGCGCTTCGGCATCGGCTACCCCCAGCTCGAAAAATGTATCTGGATACACGCCGTGTCGGTCGGCGAGGTGCAGGCCGCGGTGCCCCTGGTTCGCGCAATCCAGAAGCGCTTTCCCGATCACCACACGCTGATTACAACGGTTACGCCGACCGGCGCTGCGCGCGTCGTGGCCAACTTTGGCGACTCGGTCACTCACTGCTACATCCCGTTCGAGATGCCGCTGGCCGTGGATCGATTTTTCGCGAGCGTCAATCCCGAGCTGGCGCTGATCATGGAGACCGAGATCTGGCCGAACCTCTACCAGGGCTGCGGGATCCGCGATATTCCGCTGGTGCTCGTCAGTGCGCGAATTTCACCGAAGTCGGTGGACAAGTACCGCAAACTGCTGCCGCTGTTTCGCGAAACCCTGTCCCACGGCATCATCATCGCCGCGCAGAGCGAGGCCGACGCGGAACGCTTCCGGTCGCTGGGCGCCAGCCCCGTGCGTACGTGGGTCACCGGCAACATCAAGTTCGACATCGAACTGCCGCCCGAGCTCGCCGACAGGGGCAAGGAATTTCGGCAGAGCTATTTCGGCGAGCGCCCGGTCTGGGTGGCGGCCAGCACCCACGACCAGGAAGAGCAGCAGGTCCTGGCGGCGCATCGCGCGTTGCTGGAACGCTTTCCCGACTTGCTGCTCGTGCTCGTGCCGCGCCACCCGGAACGTTTCCCGGTCGTCGCCGACCTGATCGACAAGCGTGGGTTCGACAGAGTTTCGCGAACCGAGGAGCGCCCCTGCGATCCTGGCACCAGCGTCTTTTTCGGCGACACGATGGGCGAGGTGCCGATGTTCTACGCGGCCAGCGACCTCGCGTTCGTCGGCGGCAGCCTGGTGCCGATTGGCGGGCACAACCTGCTGGAGCCGGCCGCGCTTGGCCTGCCGCTCGTCAGCGGGCCGCATGTCTACAACGCGCAAGAGATTTCAGACCTGTTCATCGGTCTGGGCGCGTGCCATATCGTCGAGGATGCCGCGGGACTCGCCGCCGCGGTGACGGAGTTGCTGGAAGACCCGGCGGCCGCCGCGGAGCAGGGCGGCAGGGGTCGCGACATCGTGCAGCAGAACCGCGGCGCGCTGGCGCGCCTGCTCAAACTGCTGGAACCCCTTCTCGAGGTACGCCGGGACTCCTGAGCCGGGCTATTCTTCCTGTTCCGACGCGAACGCCTCTTCAGGCGTCGGCCGGTCGACCAGGTGCTGGTCGATCTCTTCGAGATCCTGAATTTGCAGCGTGCCGGCCGCTTGCTTCAGACGCAATACGTTCATCAGGTAGTCGTACCTGGCCTGGTAGAACAGCGTGATCGAGCGATACAGGTTGAACTGCGAATTAAGGACATCGACGATCGTGCGCGTGCCGACGTCAAACCCGGCCTGCGTCGCTTCGAGCGCCGTCTGACTGGACTCGACGGCCTGCGCCAGGGCCTCGACGCGGCTCATTTCCGCCATCACGCCGAGGTAGGCGTCGCGGGTTGCGCGCTCGGTTTCGCGCGTGACGCGCTGCAACTGCTCGCGAGACGCGCGGTGCAGGTAGACGGCTTCGCGAACGCGTGACGACGTCGTGCCACCCGCGAATATCGGTACCGTCACCTGGATGCCGATGCTGTCGGTTTCGAAGTCGCGTTTCGTGTCCAGGAAGCCCTGGCCGGTGTCCTGCTTGCCGTCCGTATCCGACTCGCCCATGTTCGCGACGAGATCGACAGTCGGGTAATGACCATTGCGCCGGAACGAAATCTCGTCCCTGGCGAGCTTCTCGTCCAGGCGGCTGGAGACGACGGCGAGATTCTGCGTCAACGCCAGGTCGACCCAGTCCAGTTCGCTCGCCGGATTCGGCGCACGCATCGGAAACTCGTCGCCCGGTGCGTCGAGGTTGCTGACATACTCGCCCGTGATTTCGCGCAGGAATTCCCGTGCGGTCGCGAGCGAACGTTTGGCGGCAATCTCGTCCGCGGTCGCCTGGTCATACGCGGCCTGCGACTCCTGCACGTCGGTAATGGCAATCAGGCCCACCTCGAAACGTTGCTTGGCCTGCTCGAGCTGGCGCGCAATGGCCTGGCGATTCGCGTGCGTTGAGGTCAGCCGGTCCTCGGCGCCCAGCACGTCGAAATAGGCCTGGCCAACGCGAACGATCAGGTCCTGCTGCGCGGCTTCGCGGTCGGCCTCCGCCCTGGCGACGATCTTGTCGGCGCGGCGCAAACCGACTATCTGATCCCAGCGGAAAATCGTCTGGCGAAGGTCCAGCTGCCACCGCGTCGTCTCGTCTTTCGTGTTCTGCTCGAACGGAAACGGACGGACGATGAAATTGCCTGAATTGGGCGGTTCCTGGACAAACTGGTTGATCACGCCCGAGCCTTCCGTGTTGTCCTTGGTCCACGAGCCGCTGAAGCCGACTTGCGGCAGGTAGAGACCGCGCGCCTGCGGTTCGGCCTCGAGAGCCGCCAGCCTGCGGGCTTCGGCCTCGTGGATCCTGGGATCGGACTGCAGGGCCTGCTGGTAGACCTCCAGCAGCGAGGCGGCATGACCCGCTGCAGGGACCAGGAATGTGCCGAGCACGGCCACTAGAATATTGAAGTTAAACGTTTTTTTCATTTTTGCTTTCCGCGGGTTGGACGGCCGGGGCGCAGCCTAAGGTGTTATAGTCAACTATATCACTAAATCAGTCAAGACCGAGTACCAATTATTAGATGCGGCAACACCATAAGTGGTTTCATCTCAGAACGAAAACCGGGGCGGTTCCACGCCATTCACGAGCGGCGCCAGCGCCGTCTCGAACAGGCTCTCGCTGCGCCAGTCATTGCCGCCGGACCGGGTCACGATGCGAGCATCCATGGCCGGCCCTGCACCGACGACGACAAACAGGCGACCGCCCGGGGCAAGCGCTTCGACGAACCGCGGGTCGAACGTCTCGATCGAACCGGTCACGGCGATGGCGTCGAACGGGCCTTCAGGCAGTGACTCGGTGGCGTCCATCTGCAACAGCGTCACGTCGCCGAGGCCCGAGTCCTCGATGTTGGCGCGCGCCGTCCCGAGGAAGTCGTCGTAGATATCGATGCTCGTGACCTGGCCGGCAAGACGCGCGAGACAGGCCGTCAAAAAGCCCGTGCCGGTGCCGATCTCGAGAACGTTATCGCCGGCTGCCGGTTTCAGCGCCTGCAAAACGCGGCCTTCGAGGGTGGGCGTCATCATGGACTGGCCACGACCGATCGGGATCTCGGTATCGGCGAACGCCAGCGATTCGTAGCCGGTCGGCACGAATTGCTCCCTGGGTATCTCCCTGAGTACCTGGAGCACGTCGGGGTCGAGCACGGTCCAGGCGCGTACCTGCTGCTCGACCATCTGCTGACGGGCAAAATCCGTATCCATTTCGGTTGTTCCTAAAATTTTGAAATTAAAGCGAAAACCCAGGTTTTCTCGCATTATGGTGAATCGCATCGAGCCATCGCGGCTGCTGGGATATGCTTATGACGGAGATGCGCATCGAGCCGATAATAATAACAAATGATCTGCTGACAGCATCGCCTATAAAAAACCGGTCTCCGCATGTCCTCTGACGTCCTTATTGTTGTGCTTACCGGGTTGCTGCTGGTGACAATCGTCGCCGTGGTCGCGCTGATCGCTGCCCAACGGCGAGCCGCAGGACGAATGACCAGGATGAACCGGGAACTGCTGGATGCATCCCGGGACGCATCGGTTGGCCGGCGCCTTACCGTGCCGCGAGACGTTGATGCTGCCCAGCTTGCCACGACGATCAATCGCCTGTTCGATGCGCTCGGAGAACGCGACGAGAAAATCCACGATCGGGACAAGCTGTTCACGGATTTCGCGCGTACCCTGCCCGAAATCGTGATCGTGCACGACGAGAGAATCCTGCTCGCCAACGACTCCGCGGCGAGCCTGATCGGCCTCGAGCCACAGCAGCTCGTTGGCCGCGAGGTAGCGGACCTCGTCAAACCGGCTTATCGCGCGCTGTTTCGCAATACGATGGCGAAGCGACTCGGCGGCGAACAGGCGCCGCGGCGCCTCGAGATTCAGCTCATCAACGGCAACGAGTCCGGCTTGTGGGTCGAGGCGCAGAGTTCGAGCATCGAGTTCCACGGGCAGCGCGCCATCCTGACCGTTGCCCGTGACGTGAGCTATCGCAAGAGCCTGGAAGTCTCGCTGAGCCGCAGTAAGCGCCAGGCGCAGTACACGCTGGAGTCCATCGCCGAGGGCGTCATCACGACCGACAATGACGGCCTGATCGACTACATGAACCAGGCCGCCGAGACGCTGATTGGCACCAATCGCGACGATGCGACGGGCCATCGAATTGGCGAACTGTTCACGCTCGTGGACGACGCGGACCGGCGTCCGCTCGGCGATCCGGTCGAACGCAGCCTTGCGATGCGGCGCCGCGTGAACATGGGACGCCGGGCGGTCATGGTGACCACGGACGGCGAACACGAACACTCGGTCGAGATCACGGCGTCCCCGATACGCGGGCCCGGGAGCAGCATCTCGGGCACCGTGGTCGTGTTTCATGACGTTGGCGAGATTCGCGGCCTGACGCGCAGGATGAGCTACCAGGCCA
The DNA here is from genome assembly GCA_030066735.1 of Woeseiaceae bacterium. Classification (GTDB taxonomy): domain Bacteria; phylum Pseudomonadota; class Gammaproteobacteria; order Steroidobacterales; family Woeseiaceae; genus UBA1847. Next base: position 22,606 of record JASJBB010000008.1, read on the forward strand.
CCCACGATCCGCTGACAGGCCTGATCAATCGCCGCGAGTTCGAGCGCCGCCTCGACGAGGCCATGGATGACGCCCACGCCGAAGAGGCCGTCCACATGTTGTTCTACATGGACCTCGACCGCTTCAAGGCCGTCAACGACAGCTGCGGGCACCTGGCGGGCGACAACATGCTGCGTGAGGTGGCAAGCCTGATCAAAGAGCAGGTGCGGGACTCGGACTTCGTGGGCCGCCTCGGCGGCGACGAGTTCGGTGCGCTGCTGATCGGCTGCCCGATCGAAAAGGCACGCCAGATTGCGACGGACATCTGCAACGCCATCGCGGACTACCGTTTCGTCTGGAAAGACAAGATCTTCAATATCGGCATCTCGATCGGCCTGGTCGAGATCAGCCATGTCAGCGGGACGCTCCAGGACGTGATGAGTGCGGCCGATTCGGCCTGCTACGTCGCCAAGCAACAAGGTCGCGGCAAGGTGCACGTGTACTCGGCGCGCGACGAAGCGGTGGCCCGCGAGCGAGGCGACATCCAGTGGCTGCGCCGCCTGCAGTCGGCGCTGCACGAAGACAGGTTTACGCTGGCTATCCAGCCGATTCTCGCCATGGCCGGGGGCGTCGATTCCGGCCCGGCCATGGAAGTGCTGATCCGGCTGCCGGACGGGCAGGGCAGAGTGGCCGACACGGCCGAGTTCCTGCGACCCGCCGAGCGTTACCAGCTGATGCCGCAGATCGATCGCTGGGTAGTGAACGCGGCGCTGACAGCGATCGCCTCCGGAGAGATCAAGCTGCCCGGTGGCCGCAACTGCGCATTGAATCTCTCGGGCCAGACACTGGGCGACGAGTCGTTCCTGAGTTTCGTGGTCGAAGCGCTGGACCGTTCCGGCGTAGCGCCGTCATCGATCTGCTTCGAAGTGACCGAGGCCTCGATTCTCTCGAACGTGCAGCACGCGCAACGCTTCATCGAGGTCCTGCACGGCATCGGCTGCGAGTTTTCGCTCGACGACTTCGGCAGCGGCATGGGTTCGTTCTCGAACCTCAAGCACTTGCCGATCGACTACCTGAAGATCGACGGCACCTATACGCGCAATCTGCGTTCCGACCAGGTCAACCAGGAGATGGTCACGGCCATGATCAAGCTCGCACGCACGATGCAGTTCCGCATTGTTGCCGAAGAGGTCGAGCACCAGGACGACTTCGACTGGCTGCGAGACATAGGCGTCGATTTCGTGCAGGGACACTTTGTGGACCCGCCGGCAGCGCTGGGCGCCGCTGCGTCCACCCCGCCGAGGTTTCTCAATACCTGATCAGTAGAAGATAGCCGTCGTCGAGCCCTGCAGGCACAGCTGCGGCTCGTCGACCGGCGTCGCCATGGCGCTCTTGACCATGTCGATGAGCACCAGCTTGGCGAGATTCAGCGCGGCCTTGCCGCGCTCGTCACCAAGGACGCCCAGGTCGATCGAACCCTGGCGCAGGCCATACGCGGTAACGTGCATCTGGTCGTCACGAATGTAATAGGCACCTCGAAAACGCTGGTTGTCGAGGTGCACTGTTACGATGCCGTCGGGCATATTTGTCATTGGTTTTCGCCCGGCGTGTCACACGCCGTTTCATGGAGTTCGGTACAGTCTGCCACCGCGTAGATGCTGGCTTCCAGTGTCGCTTTTGACCGACGCGGAAAGTCTTGAACGGCCGTCGGCACGCCGGTTCCGGCACCCGGCGAACGGCTTATGGTAAATGGCTGGGCGCGCCGCAAAAAAAACCGCCGGCAGGGCCGGCGGTTCTTGTTGCTGTGCGACTGTCAGTCGCCCGGTGGGCCGGGCTCCTACAGCAGCGGCACCATCAACAGTGCGACGATGTTGATGATCTTGATCAGCGGGTTGATCGCGGGGCCAGCCGTATCCTTGTACGGGTCGCCCACGGTGTCACCCGTGACCGCGGCTTTGTGGGCGTCCGAGCCTTTGCCGCCGAAGTTACCGTCTTCGATGTATTTCTTGGCGTTGTCCCAGGCGCCACCGCCGGCCGTCATCGAGATGGCGACGAACAGGCCCGTGACGATCGTGCCGAGCAGCAGGCCGCCCAGCGCCTCGACGCCGAGCGTGAAACCGACGATCAGCGGCACCGCGATCGGGAGCAGCGACGGCACGACCATCTCCTTGATGGCTGCCCTGGTCAGCAGGTCGACGGCGCGGCTGTAATCCGGCTTGCCGGTGCCTTCCATGATGCCGTCGATCTCCTTGAACTGGCGGCGTACTTCGTTGACCACAGAGCCGGCGGCACGACCGACGGCTTCCATCGCCAGCGCGCCGAACAGGTAGGGGACCAGGCCGCCAATGAACAGGCCGATGATGACGCGATAGTCGTTGAGCAGGAACGTCACGTCCTTGCCGTAGTTGGCAAGGGCATTGCTATAGTCGGCAAACAGCACGAGCGCGGCGAGGCCGGCGGATCCGATCGCGTAACCCTTGGTCACGGCCTTGGTCGTGTTACCGACCGCGTCGAGCTGGTCGGTGATCTTGCGTACCTCGGGCGGCAGCTCCGCCATTTCCGCGATGCCGCCCGCGTTGTCAGTGATCGGACCGAACGCGTCGAGCGCAACGACGACGCCCGTCATGGACAGCATCGTCGTGGCCGCAATGGCGATGTTGTACAAGCCGCCCATGTTGTCCGGGGCCAGCTGGAATGCGCCCCAGATGCTGGCGCAAACCGCGATAACCGGCAGGGCCGTGGCCTTCATCGAGATGCCGAGGCCGGCGATGATGTTGGTGGCGTCACCGGTCAGCGAGGCCGCCGCGATGGTCCGCACCGGCTTGAAGTCGGTACCCGTGTAGTACTCGGTGATGACGACCATGGCGGCGGTCAGCGCGAGACCGATCAGCGCCGACCAGTAAATACCGTTGGCCAGGCCTGCTTCGCCCATCATCATCTTGGTGATGGGATAGAACGCGATAGCCGCAAGCACGCCGGCAACGATCATGCCGCGGTACAGCGCGCCCATGATCTTGCCGCCCTCGGACGTCTTGACGAAGAATGTGCCGATGATCGAGGCAACGATCGAGACAGCGCCCAGGACCAGCGGGTAGACCACGGCCGTCGCCCCGTAATTCGCGGCCACCAGGCCGCCGAGCAGCATGGTGGCGATGATCGTGACGGCGTAGGTCTCGAACAGGTCGGCCGCCATGCCGGCGCAGTCGCCGACGTTGTCGCCCACGTTGTCGGCGATAACGCCCGGGTTACGCGGATCGTCCTCGGGAATACCCGCCTCGACCTTGCCGACGAGGTCGGCGCCGACGTCGGCGCCCTTCGTGAAGATACCGCCACCGAGTCGAGCGAAGATCGAGATCAGCGAGCCGCCGAAGGCCAGGCCGATCAGCGCGTGCACGGCGTCGTCGGACGAGTAGCCCATTTTCGTCAGAATGAGGAAATAGCCGGCAACACCGATGAGGCCGAGGCCGACGACCAGCAAGCCCGTGATGGCGCCGCCCTTGAAGGCCACGTTCAGCGCCGGGTTGACGCCTTTCTGCGCCGCGTCGGCGGTCCGGACGTTGGCGCGTACCGACACGTACATGCCGATATAGCCGGCGAGGCCGGAGAAGATCGCACCAATTGCGAAGCCGATAGCCGTACCCCAGTCGAGCGCAAAACCGAGCACGACAAAGAGAACGACGCCGACCACGCTGATCGTAAGGTACTGGCGATCCATGTAGGCCTTGGCGCCTTCCTGGATGGCCGCGGCGATCTCCTGCATCCGCTCGTTACCGGCGGGCTGCTTGAGAACCCACTGTGTGGACACGATGCCGAACAGGATGGCGAGGCCGCCTGCACCGATCGAGAGCCACAGGGCTAACCCTTCACTCATTTGAATATCTCCTGATGAAACGCTTTGGATCGAACGCAACCGCCGGCACCGGCCACCAGGCCGACACGCGGGCTGCGTTCTTGAAAAGAATGTCCCCTATGAGGATGTTTTTATTACCGGTCGAACCGGGCGCGCATCATACCACAAATTTGGTGTTTAACCGCGGCTTCACAGGGGCGTTCTTGAGCGTCACGTATTTTGGTAAGCCGTTGATATACGGAGGGTAATCCTCACCGCGAATCAGTGGCTCCAGGTACCGGCGCGCGGCCGCCGTGATGCCGAAGCCGTCCTTGGTGATGTAGCGCCGTGGCAGCATCTTTTCCTTGTTGGCGATGCGCGACAGCGGCGCCGATTCGATCTTCCAGCGGTACGGCTTGTCGGAGATGCGCTTGATGACGGGCATGACCGCCGTCTTGCCGGCCAGGGCCATCTTCACGGCGGCCTCGCCGACGGCGTAGGCCTGTTTGACGTCGGTGGCCGAAGCGATGTGCCGGGCCGAGCGCTGCAGGTAGTCGGCCACCGCGTAGTGGTACTTGTAGCCCAGCTTCTCGCGAACCATGTTTGCAACGACCGGTGCGACGCCACCGAGCTGCGCATGCCCGAACGCGTCGCGCGTGCCGGCTTCGGCCAGGAACTTGCCGTTCTTGTAGGCGGCGCCCTCGCTGACGACGATGACGCAATAGTCGTACTTCGTAACGCATTCCTTGACGCGCTTCAGAAAGGCGCGCTGGTTAAACGGGATCTCCGGGAACAGGATGATGTGCGGGGCGTCGCCGGGCTCCTTGCCCGCAAGCCCGCCGGCGGCGGCGATCCACCCGGCGTGACGTCCCATGACTTCGAGGACGAACACCTTGGTCGAGGTCTTGGCCATGGACAGCACATCGAGCGCCGCCTCCTGCGTGGAGACGGCCACGTACTTGGCCACCGAGCCGAAGCCCGGGCAGTTGTCGGTGATCGGCAGGTCGTTGTCCACGGTCTTCGGAACGCCCAGGCAGGTCACCGGGAAGCCCATGCGCTTGCTGATCAGCGATACCTTGTGGGCCGTGTCCATCGAGTCGTTGCCGCCGTTATAAAAGAAATATCCGATGTCGTGGGCCTTGAAGACCTCGATCAGGCGCTCGTACTCGGCTTTGTTCTCCTCCAGGCTCTTGAGCTTGTAGCGGGCCGAGCCGAAGGCGCCGCCCGGCGTATGGCGAAGCGCCGCGATGGTCTTCGCGGACTCCTTGTTGGTGTCGATCATGTCTTCGACCAGTGCGCCAATGATGCCGTTGCGGCCAGCGTAGACATTCCTGATTTTGTCCTTGTGCTTGCGGGCGGTCTCGATGACGCCGCAGGCGGTGGCGTTGATGACGGCAGTGACTCCGCCCGACTGGGCGTAGAACGCGTTTCTGGCTGACATGCTTGGAATTCCCCGGAGTGGTGTGATCGAAGCGTGCGAGGATATCACTGATTGACCCAAAACCTCAGTGTGTTAGCGTACTTGCCCACTGCGTAGGAGCCCGCCCCGGCGGGCGGCATGGTTGCGAAAAAATTATGAGAATCGTACTACTCGGCGCGCCCGGCTCCGGCAAGGGCACGCAGGCCAAGAAACTCATGGCCGACAGGAACATTCCCCAGATCTCGACCGGCGACATGCTGCGCGAGGCCGTCGCCGCCGGCACCCGCTTCGGCCAGCAGGCCAAGACCATCATGGATGCCGGCAATCTCGTCTCCGACGACATTATGCTCGGCATCATCAGTGAGCGGCTCGGCAAGCCCGACGCACAGGACGGTTTCATCCTCGACGGCTTCCCGCGTACCGAGAAACAGGCGCACGATCTCGAGGAACTGCTCGACAGCCTGGGCACGCCGCTTGATGCGGCCGTGCTGATGGACGTCGACTTCGATGTCCTGATGAAGCGTCTCACGGGCCGGCGCACCTGTTCGCTGACTGGCAAGTTACTGAACGTCTACTTCTCATCGCAGGAAGAGCTCGACGAGTGCACCAACGCCGGCGGCGAACTGATCCAGCGCGAAGACGACAACGAGGAGACGATCAGCAACCGTCTCGACGTCTACCGCAAGCAGACCGAGCCCCTCGTCGATTTCTACCGCGACCGCGAACGGCTCAGGACCGTTGACGCCGACGGCTCGATTGACGAGGTGTACGAGAGGTTCGTAAACGCCCTTTAACTTGCTGTTTTAGAATGGAAAAACAGCAGGATACTGTATATAATAACAGGTCTCTCCTACCCGCCCAGAGGGACCTGAAATGGCGACCGAACTGACCCCGATCGAAGAGCTCGACAAGAGCATCCTGCGCCTCTGCACGCACATCAATGCGGCCACCTTTGAATTGCTGGTGAAAATCCGCGAGTTCGACGAACGCGGTGGTTTCCTCAAATGGGGCCTGGATAACACGGCGACCTGGCTGGCCTGGCGCTGTGATCTTTCGATCGCCACCGCCAGGGAAAAAGTCCGCGTTGCGCACACCTTGAAGCGTCTGCCATTGGTGTGCGAGGCGTTCTCGACCGGCGAGCTGTCGTATTCGAAAGTCAGGTCGATTTCGCGCGTGGCGGATGCGGGCAGCGAGGAAGATCTCGTTGCGTTCGCGCTAAGAAATACTGCGAGCCACGTGGCCGACTATTGCCGGGAACTGCGCATGGGCGAAGCCGTATCCACGGGCATCGCGGAGCGCGCATTCGCCAGGCGCTCACTGCGCGTTCGGCGGGACGCCGATCGGGCGATGATCTCGGTTACCGTCGATCTGCCGATCGAGACCGGCGAGCTTCTCGAAAAGGCCCTCGACAAGGCGCGCGACGACGAGTGCCTGAAGGTTCCCGATCTCGTAGATACCTCCTGGTCCACGCGCCAGGCCGATGCGTTCGTCGCAATGCTCCGGGAGTATCTGCAGGGCGGGGAGGCCGAGGGCCGTTCCGACAATTACCTCGTCAACATTCATGTCGACCAGTCGGCACTGGCCGCCGACGTCGGAAGGTCATCGGTGCCACTCGAGACGGTCAAGAGACTGTGTTGCGACGGCCAGGCGGTCGTGCTGACAGAGACGAAGGAAGGCGAACCGCTCAGCATCGGCCGCAAGTCGCGGGTTGTGCCGAAAGGCATCGATCGCGCCGTCCGGGCACGCGACAACCACACCTGCCGTTTTCCGGGGTGCCGCAACAAGCGCTTCGTCGAGGTTCATCACATCGAGCATTGGGCCGATGGCGGTGAGACCGCGGTCGACAAGCTGATGTTGCTGTGCTCGAAGCACCACAAACTCGTGCACGAGGGCGGCTTTCGAATTGGCAAGGACTTCCAGGACCGCTGGGCATTCTTCCGCCCGGACGGCATTGCGGTGCCTGATTGCGGTTATCACGCTGCGGACGTAATTGATCTGGACAGCGGCGAGTTGTACCAGGACCCGCCACGTGGCGGGTTATTGAGCGCGATGGAAAAACTGGTCAACGAGCCGCCACCGCCGGAATATTTACACTAGCTGGCTCGATCGAGCTCAACCAGCCGGCATAAAAAGTCCTAGATTCACTGTCCGCTATACCGCGGAAAGCAGCCGCTGGTATTAGACAAACCTCAATAGTTCATCGCCAAGAACGTCACGCCGCCATCCAGTGAGCAATTTCGAGTCGCGATCGCCGCTGATGATGACGGCAGACAGATCGCGTTTCGAGGCCAGCGTTTCTGCCGCGATGCCGAGATCTTCCGCGCAGGCAGCCACGTACTGCTGCATCTTCTTCAGTGCGGATTTCTGGGCCTCGTTCGGCGCGCCGGGAGGGCGGTAGTTCGCATCGGCCTTGCTGGCGCGGGCGACGGCATCGAGAATTTTCTTGCCCGACCGCCGGATGAGGCCGGCCGGCAATTCGTCGATCTCGCCGAGTGCCGCCATGTTGTCGGGCAGCGTCGTTGCAATCTCGAGTAATGCGGTGTCCTTGGCGATCCATTGACGGGGCCGGTTGGCCCGCAGCGCTTCCTCTTCGCGCCAGGCCGCCAGGTTCGCCGCTGCCGCGCGCCGCCGGCCGCGCATGTTGCGTGCGCCCTTGAGACGGCCGATCGCGAGCTGCGGATCCACATCGTAGAGTGCGGGGTCCAGCAGCATGGCCGAATCCTCTTCGGCCCAGGACAAGCGTCCTTTCTTGTCCAGCTGTTCGGCGAGCCGTTCCCGCGCCGGCAACAGGAACTCCACATCCTCGGCCGCGTAGTGCAGGTACTCCGCCGGCAACGGGCGGCGGGACCAGTTCGCCCGCGTGTGCGTCTTGTCGATCTCGGCGTCGAAGAGCTCCCTGACGAGGGTCGCATAGCCCATCTGCGGGGCATAGCCGAGCAGGCCCGCGGCGATCTGCGTATCGAACAGGCGTTCGGGCATGCGCCCGGCCGTGTGAAAGATGACTTCGATGTCCTGCCGGCCGGAATGCAATACCCAGGTGTCTTGCATCAGGGCATCCCAGAACGCCGCCATGGGGTCGCCGCCGAGAGGGTCCACACAGAAGATCGCGCTGCCTGTCGCAACCTGCACCAGGCACAGTTCGGCGAAGAAGGTCTTCTCGCGCATGAACTCGGTATCGACTCCGACATACTCGTGCCGACCGAGGTCCGTAGCGATGGCATCGGGCTGCTCGACGAGCTGGTAGTCAGGCATGGGAGGCGAGGTGCGTCATTTCGAATCGGGAGGTTAACATGCGATGATTGCGCTTCCGAATTACCGACCGTGCCGATCATTGCTGCCACTCGTTAGAACCCTGTTCGACATCACACTGCTGCGCAAAGGTCCCGATAGCATTCCGCCGTCGATGATTGTCCTGCTGTTGGTCATCGGTCTGTGGCTGTTTTCGTCGCTCGCCGTGTTATCGCTGATCGAGGGGTACGACGAACGGGATTTCGTTATCGGGCTCTACACGGCGCTGGCGGGCGTTGTCGCTTACACCGTCATCCTCGTGGTGGCCGGGCACGGATCGAGGGCGATGCAGACGGTGACCGCCATCCTGGGTTGCGGCGCCCTGATCTCGCTGGCATTCGTCGCCGAGTTCGTATTATTCATGCCGTTCCTGGGCGAGACGATCACGGCGATCGTCGCCCAGCTGATTCTGTTGTGGTCGGTTCCGGTCGAAGGTCATATCATTGCCCGCGCGCTGGGACGGCACTGGTACATAGGCATCGTCATCGCGATTACTGTTTTCGCAATGCAATACGTCATCTTCAGAACCCTTTCGCCGGCGAGCTGAGTAACGCATGCACATACACATCCTGGGAATCTGTGGAACCTTCATGGGCGGCGTTGCCGCCCTGGCCCGGGCTGCCGGTTTTCGTGTGACGGGTTCCGACAGCGCCGTATACCCGCCCATGAGCACCCAGCTGCGCGACCTCGGCATCGAAATTCACGAGGGTTTCGATGCCGCCCAGCTCGATCCGGCGCCGGACTGCATCGTCGTCGGCAACGTCATGACGCGCGGCAATGAGGCCGTCGAAGCCATGCTGGACCGGGGGTTGCCGTATACCTCGGGCCCACGCTGGCTTGCCGACAACGTGCTGCACAAACGTCATGTGCTCGCCGTTGCGGGCACCCACGGCAAGACGACGGGTGCCAGCATGCTCGCCTGGATTCTGCAGCATGCGGGAAAGGCGCCAGGCTTCCTGATTGGCGGAATTCCCGTCAATTTCGGCGTGTCGGCCAGCTTCGGCGAATCGGAGTACTTCGTCGTCGAGGCCGACGAATACGACACGGCGTTCTTCGACAAACGCGCCAAGTTCGTCCACTACAGTCCGCGCACGCTGGTGCTCAACAACCTCGAGTTCGATCACGCGGATATCTACAAGGACGTCGCCGCCATCCAGTGGCAGTTTCACCAGCTGCTGCGCACGGTGCCGGGCAGCGGCAGAATTGTGATGAATAACGCCGACGACCAGCTGCAACAGGTCATCGACATGGGCTGCTGGACCCCGACCGAGACGTTCGGCAGCGCCGGGGACGCCGACTGGACGGCCGAGTTCATGGATGCCGCGGAACGGCGTATCGCCATCACCGACCCGGAGGGCCGGTCAGGCGAAACGCGCTGGAACATGGGCGGGCGCCATAACCTGGAAAATGCGCTGGCGGCCGTCGCTGCCGCACGATCGGCGGGCGTTTCGCTGCAGCAGTCGCTGGCCGCGCTGTCGACGTTCGAGGGCGTCAAGCGGCGCATGGAGCGGACGGCGACGGTGGCAGACATCGCGATTTACGACGATTTCGCGCATCACCCGACCGCCGTTCGCCGATCCATCGCCGCCATGAAGCGCCGCTACCCCGGGCAGCGAATTGTCGTGGCGATCGAGCCGCGCTCGAACACGATGAAACTGGGCGTGCACAACGAGGCGCTGGCCGCGTCGCTGGCCGACGCCGACCTGGTCTGGATGTATCGACCCGACGGCATGGACGAGCAGTTCGATGCTGCGCTCGAACCCGTCGGCGACCGGCTGAGGAGTTTCAACGACTACGACAAGCTCGTATCCGACATGTCTTCAAAGGTGCTGTCCGGCGACCAGGTCATTTTCATGAGCAATGGCAGTTTCGGGTCCGCGCGCCAGACCCTGACCGCGGTACTGCAGCGCACCCGCCAGAAATAATCGCCCGGCGCCGACTATACTCGGGTAACAGGCGACGATTTCAGGACTCCGGGTGCAGGTTCCACTTTTTCCATTGAATACCGTGTTGTTTCCTGGCGGGCCGCTGCCGCTGCGGATCTTCGAGCCGCGCTACGTCGGCATGGTGCGGGATTGTGTCCGGGACGATGCGCCGTTCGGCGTGTTGCTAATCAAGGAAGGGCAGGAGACCGGACCGGCGTCAACCTACGACGTCGGCACGCTCGCGAAAATTTGCGACTGGTACCAGGGCAGTGACGGCCTGCTCGGCGTTACGGCGATAGGCCTGCAGCGCTTCCGGGTGCTGTCGAGCCGGCGAGAGGCCAGCGGCCTCAATGTCGGGACAGTGGAGCTTCTGCCTGCCGAGGCGCCGGTGCCACTACCGGCAGAAGACGAGGACATGTCGGCGATTCTGGGCGATGTGCTGGACGACCTGGGCCGGCTGTACGAGTCGCTGGACCGGCACATGGATGATGCCGGCTGGGTGACGAGCCGCTTCGTCGAGATCCTGCCCATCGACCTCGAGCACAAGCAGCGCTGCCTGGAAAACTGCGACCCGCAAGAGCGCCTGCGGCTGGTTCGCGAGCTGCTCGATGCAGCCCGGAGCCCGGGCAGCCGCACTTAGGGTGGTAACGGAGTCCGGATCAGGGTTTTACCCTATGCCCGGTTGCTCTGCGGGCTGCTAGTTTGGTCTGCATCATGAACCGCAAACCGCATTACCGCCTGGCCTTGGCCGCCGTGCTGGCGACGCTGGTCCTGCGTGCCGCAATCCCGGCCGGCTTCATGCCGTCCGCGGCTGCTGACGGTTTGCCGTTCGAAATGTGCCCGTCAGCGGTTCCGGCCGCGATTCTCGCAGCCATGTCGGGCGCCGGGCATCACCATGGGCACGGATCCGAACCCGCCGGCAAGCACTTCGATACCGGCAGTTGCCCGATTGGCCAGTCGCTGTCGTACGCCGTGGCGGTCGACGCGTTTGCGTTCGCGGATATTCCACCCGCAGCCGCAGCGCTCAACGCGACCCGCCCGGACGTCTTGCATTCCTTTGCTCAGCCCCACCGCCGATCCCGCGACCCTCCTGCCTGAGTAGCACACTCGATTCGTCTCGGCGTCACGGCGCCGATTCTGTGCTATCAGGAGAAAAAAATTGCAAACGATAAAGCTATTGGCAGTGGCCGGGATGGTCATGCTGCCGTTTTCGTCCGTCGCAGACGACGCGGTCGTCGGGGACGAACAGGAGCCCGACGAGATCGTCGTCGTCGGGCGCTCCATCGCTACGAGTTCGGCCAGGATTGAAGTCGAACGCGAGCTGCTGGTGGATACCGCAGCCGCGCTGCGCGACATTCCGGGCGCGACCGTCAATCGCAACGGCCCGCTGACGGGCATTGCGCAGTACCGCGGCATGTTCGGCGACCGCATCGCGGTGGACATCGATGCACTGGGCGTCATCTCGGGCGGTCCCAACGCCATGGATGCGCCGCTGTCGTACATGTCGCCGATGATGACCGAGGAACTGGTCGTGACTCGCGGCATTGCGAGCGTATCGCTGGCGCCCGAGGCCATTGGCGGCCACGTCAGCACGCGCACGTCGCGCGGCGATTTTGGCAGTGACGATCTCGGGTTGTCCGGCATGATCGGTACGCGCTACTCGGACAACGGCAATATCAGCACGACGGCCGCCCGGCTGACGCTGGCCAGCGAGCAACACCGGCTGTCGGCCATTGCCGAATTCGACAGCGGCGACGACATCGAAACGCCGAAGGGCGACATCGTGCCCACGCGCATCGATCGCGACCGTTACGACGTGAGTTACGGCTACGACGATGGCAGCCGCGAGATCCTGCTGTTTGCCGGCAAGCTCGAAACCGGCGAGACGGGCACGCCGGCGTTGCCGATGGACATCATCTTCATTGACACGGAGCTCTACGGCGCCCGGCTGGGGTTCGACGTATCCGACAACGTCAGGATCGACGGCCGGTTCGGTTACAACGACGTGGCGCACGTGATGGACAACTTCTCGCTGCGCCAGGCGCCAATGGCCATGCGCCAGCGCCTGAATACCACGTCCGGGTCCGGGTCGCAGTTTTTCCTGGCGGCAACGGTCGATCGCAACGGTTCGTCCTGGCAGTTCGGCATCGATGGCATCGACGCGGCGCACGACTCGGTCATCACGAACCCGAATAACGCCATGTTCCGCGTCGACAACTTCATCGACGTCGAACGCCGGCTCATCGGCGCTTTCGCGGAACTGACTCGGGACCTCGGGGATGGCCAGTTCGAGCTTGGCGCGCGCTACAACCGCGTTTCGACCGACGCCGGCGAAGTCGGCGCGGCCGGAATGATGGGCGACATGGGCACCCGCATCGGCGAGCTGGCACAGGCTTTCAATGCTGCGAACCGCGACCTCGACTGGGGCTCGCTCGACGTCGTGGGCAAGTACCGGTGGCATACCTCGGCAACCACGGAGTGGTCCGTGGAGATCGGCAGCAAGAGCCGCGCGCCGTCTTACCAGGAGCTGTATCTCTGGTTGCCGCTGCAGGCGACGGGCGGACTGGCCGATGGCAGGACTTATGTCGGCAGCCTCGACCTCGAGGCCGAGGAGTCCCGCGAGCTGGTCGTGGGCGTCGGCACCGAGATCGGCCGCTTCGCCATGACGCCGCAACTGTATTTCCGCCGGGTCGACGACTACATCCTCGGCGTGCCGTCGGGGAACATGCTGGCAAACATGGTTGCGACCATGATGTCGGGCAGCGAACCATTGCAGTTCGACAATGTTGACGCCGAGATCTGGGGCCTGGATGCCGCCTGGAGCTACGAACTCTCGGATAATCTGCTGCTCGATGGCATCGTCAGCCTGGCGCGCGGCAAGCGCACCGATACGAATGACCCTCTGTATCGGCTATCGCCGCTCAATGGCAGCGTCGGGCTGACCTATGCGGCTGAGAAGTGGTCGCTCAAGTCGGAGGTCATCGGCTTCGCCGACCAGGATCGCGTGTCGTCGATCAACAATGAGCTGGAAACGCCGGGATACTGGCTCGTCAACCTCGGCTTCCGCTGGAACCCCGTGCAGTCACTGCGCGTCGAAGCCCGGGTCGACAACCTGTTCGACGAGGCGTACCAGAACCACGTCACTGGCATAAACCGCGCAGCCGGGTCCGACGTTCCTGTCGGCGAGCGGCTGTGGGGCGCCGGGCGAACGCTGAGCGCGGGAGTGGTTTACCGCTTCTAGAGCGTCGCCATCACCTTGCGCGCGGCCGAGATCGTCTGATCGATTTCGGCCGCGCCGTGTGCGGCTGACACAAAACCGGCTTCAAAGGCCGACGGGGCCAGGTAGATCCCTTCGTCCAGCATGCCGTGGAAGAACCGCTTGAAGCGATCCACGTCGGCCGCCGCGACATCGTCGAATGTGCTTACCCGGTCGCGATCAGTAAACACCAGGCCGAACATGCCGCCCTCGTTTTCTACGGCGACCGGCACGCCGGTTTCTTCGGCGGCTGCTGCGAGCCCGTCCACCAGGGACTGCGTGGTTGCAGAAAGGGCGGTCCAGAACTCGTCGTTGTCGATAAGCTCGAGCGTTTTCAGGCCTGCCGCCATCGCCACCGGGTTGCCGGACAGGGTGCCGGCCTGGTAGACGGGTCCGTCGGGCGCGATGCTGGCCATGACGTCACCCCGGCCGCAATAGGCTGCCGCGGGCATGCCGCCGCCAATGACCTTGCCGAGCGTCGTAATGTCCGGTTCGACGCCATACAGCGACTGCGCGCAGCCGCGCGCCACGCGAAAACCGGTCATGACCTCGTCGAAGATCAGCAAGGCGCCGGCCCCGGTGCACTCCTCGCGCAATGCTTCGAGGAAACCGGCGACCGGTTTGACCATGTTCATGTTGCCCGCAATCGGTTCGACGATAACGCAGGCGATCTGGTCACCGAGTTCCGCGAAGGCGGACCGGACGCCGTCGATGTCGTTGAAGGACAGCGTGATCGTGTGCTCGGCGAGTCCGGCCGGCACGCCCGGCGAGCTCGGCACGCCGAGTGTGAGCGCGCCGGACCCGGCCTTTATCAGCAGCGAGTCGGAGTGGCCGTGATAGCAGCCTTCGAACTTGACGATCTTGTCGCGTCCGGTGTGGCCGCGCGCCAGGCGAATGGCGCTCATCGTCGCCTCGGTGCCCGAGCTGACCATGCGCACCTTGTCCACGGACGGCAGCATGGCGCAGACCTTCTCGGCGATGCGCGTCTCGAGCACGCAGGGGGCGCCGAAGCTCAATCCGTCACGCGCTGTTTCGATCACCGTCTCGATGACCTCGGGGTGTGCGTGGCCGAGGATCATCGGTCCCCAGGACCCCACGTAGTCGATGTACTCGCGGCCGTCTTCCGACTGCACCCGGGCGCCGGATGCACTGTGGAAGAACACCGGTTCTCCGCCGACCCCGGCGAACGCGCGTACCGGGGAATTTACTCCACCCGCAATCACCTCGCGGGCGTCGGAAAAGTAACTCATGCAAATCTCTCTAGTCAGTTAGCCAAACGAGTTCGTTGTCGAGGCCGCCGTCGGCGAGCAGCCGGAGGCGGCGGTACGCCGGCGGGTTGTCGTCAACGGCAAACAGCGTGCTGCGCTGCTTGAACTGCCGACAGGTCGACGGGGTGCCGATAATCCGTACGCCATCGTGCTCGGCATCGTAAGGCTGGTGGACGTGGCCGAAGACGACAACCCGTACTTTCCCGGATACCCCGAGACGCTGCAGCAGCTCTGCACCGTTTTCCAGCCCGACCGAGTCGAGCCAGCGGCTCTGCATCGGCACGGGCGGATGATGCAGACAGACCATGACGTGCGCCGCATCGGTGCCGTCAATCTCCTGGTCGAGCCGTTCCAGCTCCGCGGCCGAAACATGGCCGCCGGCCTGTCCGGTGATGCAGCTGTCGATGTTGACGATGAGCCAGTCGCCAGACCGCAGGGAGGCGCAATAGTGAAACGGCGGTTCGGCAAGCGCCTGTTGCATCAGGCGCCGCACGTCGTGGTTGCCAGGCAGGCAGTAGACGGGTATGCCCAGCGTGGCCAGCAGGTCCTTGAAGTGGTCGTAAGCCGCGGCGCTGTCGTCGTGGATCAGGTCGCCCGTGACCAGCGCAATGTCCGCCCGCCAGTCTCCGTTCCGGTAATGATCAAGCACCGCGGACAGCGACGCATGCGTCGCTGTGCCACGCAGCTCGCCCGACCTGTCGGCAAACAGGTGCGGGTCGGTCAGGTGCAGTGCGTTTATCAATACCGGTACGTGTCCGGCTTGTACGGCCCTTCCTTGGCGACGCCGATGTATTCGGCCTGTTCGTCGGTCAGCTCGGTCAATTTGGCGCCAATGCGGTCCAGGTGCAGTCGCGCGACCTTTTCGTCGAGATGCTTGGGCAGCACGTAGACCTTGTTCTCGTACTGGTCGCCGTTCTGCCAGAGCTCGATCTGCGCCATCACCTGGTTGGTGAAAGAGTTGGACATGACGAAGCTCGGGTGGCCCGTGGCACAACCCAGGTTCACGAGCCGGCCCTCGGCCAGCACGATGATCCGTTTGCCGTCCGGGAAGATCACATGGTCGACCTGTGGCTTGATGTTCTCCCACTCGTACTGTTGCAGGTAGGCGATATCGATCTCGTTGTCGAAATGGCCGATGTTGCAGAGGATCGCCTGGTCTTTCATGCGTTCCATATGCGGCCCGGTGACGACATGGTAATTGCCGGTGGCGGTCACAACGATATCCGCCTGGTCGCAGACCTCGTCGAAATCGACGACCCGGTAGCCTTCCATCGCGGCCTGCAGGGCGTTGATCGGGTCGATTTCGGTGATCCAGACCGTCGCGCCGAGACCGCGCAGCGACTGGGCGGAGCCTTTGCCAACGTCGCCATAGCCGCACACGATCGCAATCTTGCCGGCGATCATGACGTCGGTGGCGCGCTTGATGCCGTCCACGAGCGATTCGCGGCAGCCGTACAGATTGTCGAATTTCGACTTGGTGACCGAGTCGTTGACATTGAACGCGGGACACATCAGCGTGCCGTCGTCCATCATCTTGCGCAGCGCCTTGACGCCCGTCGTGGTTTCCTCGGACAGGCCTTTGACCTGCTTCATGATCTCGGGAAACTTGTCGTGCATGACCATGGTCAGGTCGCCGCCATCATCGAGGATCATGTTCGGCGTCCAGCCGTCCGGCCCCGTGATGGTCTGGTCGACGCACCACCAGTACTCTTCTTCGCTCTCGCCCTTCCAGGCGAATACCGGGATGCCCTCGGCTGCGATCGCGGCGGCAGCATGGTCCTGCGTCGAGAAGATATTGCAGGACGACCAGCGAATATCAGCGCCGAGATCGCGCAGCGTCTCGATGAGTACGGCCGTCTGGATGGTCATGTGCAGGCAGCCGGCCAGCCGCACGCCCTCGAGCGGCTGCTGGTCGCGGTACTCTTCGCGCACGGCCATGAGGCCGGGCATCTCGGTTTCGGCGATCGCGATTTCCTTGCGGCCAAATTCGGCGAGAGCAATGTCGGCGACCTTGTAGTCGTTCTTCGCAATGGCAACGGCTTCGCTGCTCATGGGGTTCTCCTGGATAGTAATAAGGGTCAGGCTGCGACAGCGCCGGCCAGGGCTTCCGCCTTGTCGGTTTTTTCCCAGCTTACGTCAATGTCCTCACGGCCGAAGTGCCCATACGCAGCCGTTGGCTGGTAAATGGGCCGCAGCAGGTCGAGCATCTGCAAAATGCCGTAGGGCGTCAGGTCGAAATTCTCGCGAATCAGCACCGTCAGCTCCGCATCCGACACCTTGCCGGTGCCGAAAGTTTCCACGCTGATCGAGGTGGGCTCGGCGACGCCGATCGCATATGACACCTGGATCTCGCAACGGTCGGCGAGGCCGGCCGCCACGATGTTCTTGGCGACGTAACGGCAGGCATAGGCGGCAGACCGGTCGACTTTGGACGGGTCCTTACCCGAGAAGGCGCCGCCGCCGTGCCGGGCCGCTCCGCCATAGGTGTCGACGATGATCTTGCGTCCGGTCAGGCCGCAGTCGCCCATCGGCCCGCCAATCTCGAAGCGGCCGGTCGGGTTGATGTGGTACTTGGTGTCTTTGGTCAACCACTCGGCGGGCAGGATCGGCTTGATGATCTCTTCCATGACGCCTTCCTCGAGATGCTTCATTTCGACGTCGGCGTGATGCTGGGTGGACAGAACGACGGCGTCGATGCCCGTCGGCTTGCCGTTTTCGTAGACAAACGTGACCTGGCTCTTGGCGTCAGGACGAAGGAACGGCAACTTGCCGCTCTTGCGCACGTCGGACTGCTGTTTGACCAGCCGGTGCGAGAACGTGATGGGCGCCGGCATCAGCACGTCGGTTTCGTTGGTCGCGTAGCCGAACATCAGGCCCTGGTCCCCGGCGCCCTGTTTCTCGGGCGATTCGCGGTCCACGCCCTGGGCGATATTGGGTGACTGCTTGCCGATGGCGTTCAGGACGGCGCAGGAATGGCCGTCGAAACCCATGTTCGAGTCGGTGTAACCGATACCAATGATCGTGCCGCGCACGACCTCCTCGAGATCGACCCAGGCCGTCGTGGTCACTTCGCCGGCGACGATCGCCATACCCGTCTTGACCATGGTCTCCACGGCCACCCGGGAGTTCGTGTCTTCCTTGAGAATGGCGTCGAGAATCGCGTCCGAGATCTGGTCGGCGACCTTGTCCGGGTGTCCCTCGGACACCGATTCCGAGGTAAAAAGGTAGGTATCAGTCATGAAATTGTTCTGGTGGCAGGATCAGCCGGCGATTGTACCGCAACAGTTCGATCGAAGACCATGCGCGGGCGGCACCGGTAACATCCTGTGACAAGTCGGCGCCGGAGGGCGGCAAACTACAGCGATGAAGCGCCGGGCCCTTGCCCCGGGCAGTCAAAACCGCGAAAATTACGCCTCACGGCTGGACCTTTTCCGGCCGGTTTACCATAAGAACACCTGTAATGTCACAACAAGCAACGCGCGCTGGCCTGCCCGACCGGCGAACTCTCGCGAATGCTGTCCGGGCACTTTCCATGGACGCGGTGCAAGCCGCCAACTCGGGACACCCGGGGGCCCCAATGGGGATGGCGGACATCGCCGAGGTCCTTTGGAACGACTACCTGAAGCACAACCCGGGTAATCCCGAGTGGGTGGACCGCGACCGCTTCGTATTGTCCAACGGTCACGGCTCGATGCTGATCTACAGCCTGCTGCACCTGACCGGCTACCCGTTGACGATTGACGAGCTGCGCAACTTCCGCCAGTTCGGCTATCGCACGGCTGGCCATCCGGAGTACGAGCCCGAGCTGTCCATCGAGACCACGACCGGCCCGCTGGGGCAGGGCATTGCCAACGCGGTCGGCATGGCGCTGGCCGAGAAGATGCTGGCCGCCGAGTTCAACAGACCCGGTCACGACGTGGTCGATCATCGCACCTGGGTGTTCCTGGGCGACGGCTGCATGATGGAAGGCATTTCGCACGAAGCCTGCTCGCTGGCGGGCACCCTCGGGCTCGGCAAGCTGATTGCGTTGTACGACGACAACAATATTTCCATCGACGGCGAGGTGGACGGCTGGTTCACCGACGACACGGTCAAGCGCTTCGAGGCATACGGATGGCACGTCATTGCCGATGTCGACGGTCACGACAGCGTGGCTGTCGCCGCGGCAATCGACCAGGCCATCGCGGAAACCGGCAAGCCGACGCTGATCTGCTGCAAGACGGTGATTGGTTTCGGCGCGCCAAACAAGCAGGGCACGGCATCCACGCACGGGGCGCCGCTCGGCGACGACGAGATCGCCGCTGCGCGCAAGGAGCTCGGCTGGGATTCGGCGCCGTTCGAGATTCCGGCGGACGTCGCCGCTGCCTGGGACGGGCGGGAACGCGGCGCCGCGGTCGAATCGGCCTGGCTTGATGGTTTCGAGAAGTACGCGGCGGAGCACCCTGAACTGGCGGCCGAATTCCGGCGCCGCACCAGCGGCGCGCTGCCGCAGAACTGGAGCGAGTACGCAGACCAGGCGATCGCCGAGATCGACGCGGCCGGCGAGACGATGGCGACGCGCAAGGCCTCGCTCGTGGCGCTGAACGCGTTCGCACCGGTGCTGCCCGAACTCGCCGGCGGTTCCGCGGATCTGACCGGGTCGAACCTCACGAAGCACGGCGGTTCGACGGTCATCACCGGCGACGACGCCGGCGGCAACTACATCTACTTCG
The DNA here is from genome assembly GCA_030066735.1 of Woeseiaceae bacterium. Classification (GTDB taxonomy): domain Bacteria; phylum Pseudomonadota; class Gammaproteobacteria; order Steroidobacterales; family Woeseiaceae; genus UBA1847. Next base: position 42,283 of record JASJBB010000008.1, read on the forward strand.
GCGTGCGCGAGTTCGGCATGGCGGCGCTTTGCAACGGCATGGCGCTGCACGGCGGAATTATTCCTTACTCCGGCACGTTCCTCGTATTTTCCGATTACGCACGCAATGCGCTGCGCATGGCCGCGCTCATGAAGGTGCAGAACATCTTCGTTTTCACGCACGATTCGATCGGGCTCGGCGAGGACGGTCCGACTCACCAGCCGATCGAGCACACGGCCTCGCTGCGGCTGATGCCGAACATGCGGGTCTGGCGGACCTGCGACACGGTCGAGACCGCCGTTGCCTGGCGGGACGCCATCGAACGCCGCGACGGGCCGACGAGTCTCGTGCTGACGCGCCAGGGTGTGCCGTACCAGGACCGTAACAAAGAGCAGGTAGCCTCGATTGCCCGTGGCGGATACGTATTGCGCGACTGCGAGGGCGAGCCTCAAATTCTGCTGATCGCAACCGGCTCGGAAGTGCCGCTGGTAATGTCGGCGGCCGAAACGCTGGCTGGCGACGGCGTTGCCGTGCGGGTGGTATCGATGCCCTGCGTCGAGGCCTTCGAGATGCAGGACGACGACTACCGCGAGTCGGTGCTGCCGGCGTCGGTGACGGCGAGAGTCGTCGTCGAAGCGGGCGTTGCGGATACATGGTGGCGCTATGCCGGTCCCCGGGGCCGGGTCATTGGAATGAGCCGCTTCGGCGAATCAGCCCCGGCGCCGGAACTTTTCGAACACTTCGGCTTCTCGACCGACAATGTCGTGAAAGTGGCCAGGGAACTACTTTAAATCCAGGAGAGAAACATGACGATCAAGGTGGGTATCAACGGCTACGGCCGCATCGGGCGCCAGGTAGTGCGCGCCATTCACGAGCTGGGCCGCAGGGACGAGTTTGACGTCGTCGCGCTCAACGACCTCGGCGACGCCGAAACCAATGCGCACCTGACGCGCTACGACACCGCGCACGGCCAGTTTGACGCTACGGTCGAAGTCGACGGCGGTGACATTATCGTGAACGGCGACCGCATCAAGGTCCTGTCCGAACGCGATCCTGCCAAATTGCCGTGGGGCGATCTCGGCGTCGATGTCGTATTCGAGTGCACGGGCCTGTTCCGCACGCTGGAAACGGCGGGCAAGCACATTGACGGCGGCGCCAAGAAGGTCATCCTGTCGGCCCCGGGCGGCGCTGGCATCGAGAAGACCGTCGTCTACGGCGTCAACCACGACATCCTGACGTCCGATGACAAGGTCATCTCGAATGCGTCATGCACGACCAACTGCCTGGCGCCGCTGGTCAAGCCGCTGCACGATAAGATCGGCGTCAAGCATGGCCTCATGACCACGATCCACGCGTACACCAACGACCAGGTGCTCACGGACGTTTTCCACAAGGACCTGCGCCGGGCGCGTTCGGCGACGATGTCGCAGATCCCGACCAAGACGGGCGCGGCGGCAGCCGTCGGCCTCGTGTTGCCGGATCTCAACGGCAAGCTCGACGGGTTCTCGATGCGCGTGCCGACGATCAACGTGTCCGCGGTCGACCTCAGCTTCGTCGCGGAGCGCGATACGACCGTCGACGAGATCAACGAGATCATGAAGGCGGCAGCCGACGGTGAGCTCAAGGGTGTACTTGCCTACAACGACGAGCCGCTCGTTTCGATCGACTTCAATCACAACCCGCACTCGTCGATTTACGATGCCGGCCTGACGCGTGTGATGGAAGGCAACCTCGTAAAGGTCATCTCGTGGTACGACAATGAATGGGGCTTCTCGTGTCGCATGCTCGACACGACGGTCGCCCTGATGAACGCGTAACGACGATGTCTGTCATTCGCATGTCCGACCTCGAGTTGTCGGGCAAACGGGTATTGATCAGGGAAGACCTGAACGTGCCCGTCGCCGACGGCGTGGTCACATCCGACGCCCGCATCCAGGCCGCGCTGCCCACTGTCCGGGCAGCGCTCGATGCGGGCGCGGCGGTCATGGTGGTATCGCACCTGGGCCGTCCCACCGAAGGTCAGCCCGAGGAGAAATTCTCGCTGCGCCCCGTGGCGAACCACATCGCGGGCGAGCTCGGCCGTGACGTGCCGCTGATCGAGGACTGGATCGATGGCGTCGACGTCGAGCCCGGGCAGCTCGTATTGCTCGAAAACGTCCGCTTCCTCGAAGGCGAGAAAAAGTGCGACGAGACCCTGGCGCGGAAAATGGCCGCGCTCTGCGATATTTTCGTGATGGATGCTTTTGGCACGGCGCATCGCGCACAGGCGAGCACGTACGGCGTTGCCGAGTTTGCGCCGGTCGCCTGCGCCGGGCCGCTGCTTGCGGCCGAACTCGAGGCGCTCGGCAAGGCGCTGGACAACCCCGCGCGGCCGTTCGTTGCCATCGTCGGCGGATCGAAAGTATCGACCAAGCTCAACGTGCTCGACACGCTGGCGCGGCTGGTTGATACGCTGATTGTGGGCGGTGGCATTGCCAACACGCTCATCGCGGCCGATGGACACGACGTCGGCAAGTCGCTGCATGAACCGGATATGGTCGATACGGCCCGCGCCCTGGCGGCTGGCGGGGAAGGGCGAGCGAACATACCCGTTCCCGGCGATGTGGTCGTTGCGACCGAGTTCTCGGCGGACGCCGAGCCGGTGCTGAAAGACCGCAGCGAGGTGGGCGGTGAAGAGATGATTCTCGATATCGGCCCGCAGACGTCGGAACGCTTCGCAAGCATCCTGAAGGAAGCGGGCACGATTATCTGGAACGGTCCGGTCGGCGTATTCGAGTTCGATGCATTCGGTGAGGGCACGCAGGCGCTGGCCGAAGCCATCGCCGACAGCGACGGGTTTTCGGTAGCGGGCGGCGGCGATACGCTGGCCGCGATCGACAAGTACGGCGTGCGCGACCGGATTTCCTACATTTCGACCGGTGGCGGCGCGTTCCTCGAGTTCGTCGAGGGCAAGAAACTGCCGGCCGTCGCCATGCTCGAAAAGCGAGCCTCGGAGTCGCGGTCGTAATTACGTCGGGAATGGTCCCGTGATCGCGAGCGCGATAACGACGGCACTACAAAGCCGTAATACGCAGATGATTCTCATGTGCAATAATCGCCGCCATGCGAAGACGGACCAAGATAGTCGCGACGCTGGGCCCGGCGTCGGATGACGAAAAAACCCTGTGCAAGATGATCGAGGCGGGTCTCGACGTTGCGCGCCTCAACTTCTCCCACGGCGATGAGTCCGATCACCGGCGTCGTGCAGCGGCCTTTCGGTCCGCGGCCGCGCAAATGCATCGCGACGTCGGTCTCATGGGCGACCTGCAGGGGCCCAAGATCCGCATCAAGCGATTCGAGCACGGCAGCGTGCATCTCAACGAGGGCGATGCGTTCTTCCTGGATAGCCAGCTCGACCTGATGGCAGGCAACCAGGAGGGTGTCGGCGTGGCGCTCGAAACCCTTCACGAGGACGTGTCGGCGGGCGATATCCTGCTGCTCAACGACGGCATGATTACGTTGACCGTCGACCGGGTCGAAGGCACGCGAATCCATACGACCGCGGTCAACAGCGGCATCCTCTCGGATCACAAGGGCATCAATCTCAAGGGCGGGGGGCTGTCGGCGCCTGCGCTGACGGACATCGACCGGGCGAACATCAAGCTCGCGGCAGAGCTGGAGATGGACTTTCTCGCGGTATCCTTCGTGCGCAGTGGCGAGGACATCGAGGAGGCGCGACGGCTGTTCCTCGAAGCGGGCGGCAACGGCATCATCGTGGCCAAGATCGAACGGACCGAAGCCGTTGAGAACATCGACTCGATCATCGACGCTGCCGACGTGATCATGGTGGCGCGCGGCGACCTCGGCGTCGAGATGGGCTATGCGGAGCTTACCGGCATCCAGAAGCGGCTCATCGAGGCCACCCGGTCGAAGTACAAGATCGCAATTACCGCCACCCAGATGATGGAATCGATGATCCAGAACCCGATTCCCACGCGCGCCGAGGTCTCCGATGTGGCCAACGCGGTCATCGACGGCACCGATGCCGTCATGCTTTCGGGTGAAACCGCGGTCGGCGAGTACCCGAGCGAGGCCATTCGTTCGATGGCCAGCGTATGCATCGGCGCCGAGAAGTACCCGAACCAGGCCGGGCGCACGGGGAGGCGCTCGGAGGACAAGTTCGACAAGGTCGACGAGGCGATCGCGATGGCCGTGATGTACACGGCCAAGCACGTCGACGTAAAAGCCATCATCGCGTTGACCGAGTCGGGTTCGACCACGCGCTGGATGTCCCGGGTGCGCTCCGACATTCCGATCTATGCGCTGACTCCGTACCATGCGACAAGCCGTCGCGTGGCGCTGTACCGCGGCGTGTATCCGGTAGAATTCGAGATGGCCGAAACGGACCGGGACCAGTTGTACGCGGCAATTTTCGAAACCCTGCTGTCCAAGGAGCTGGTCGAAGTTGACGACCTGGTGATCTTCACCAAGGGCGACTCCAAGGGCGTCTCGGGCGGCACCAACGCGATGAAGATTCTGAAAGTCACAGCGTAGGAACTCCACCATGAAAAAATGGATTCTGCGCCTCGCCGGCGCGCTGGCGCTGGCGTTCGTGCTTGTTGTTCTGCTTGCCTGGCTGACGCTGCGCGCGAGCCTGCCGTCGCTGGACGGCGCCGTTACGGTTGCGGGTGTCGATTCGGCAACGACCATCGAACGCGATGCCGAAGGCATCGTCACGATCAGGGCGGCCAGCCGGGCCGATGCCGCATACGCCACCGGGTTTGCCCATGGGCAGGACCGCTTCTTCCAGATGGACATCATTCGGCGACGCTCGGCGGGAGAGGTGTCGGCCCTGGTCGGCGCGATGGCCGTCGATCTCGACAAGCGTTTTCGCCTGCACCGCTTCCGGTCGAGGGCACAGGCGGCCCTGGCCGCACTGCCTGCCAACGACCTGCTGATCCTCGATCGCTATGCGGCGGGCGTCAACGAGGGCCTGGCGAGCCTCGGCAGCAAGCCGTTCGAGTACCACGTACTCGGCGCCGACCCGGCGCCGTGGCGGCCCGAGGACACGATCCTCGTCGCATATTCGATGTTCCTGAATCTCAACGACGAGCGTGCCGACCGGGACCTGAAGCGCGGACTCGCGCACCGCGTGCTGCCCGCCGAAATGTTCGGCTTCATGTACCCGCCTGGCACGCCCTGGGACGCTCCGATCATGGGTGAGCCGCGCACGGCGCAGCCGATTCCGGACCCGGGCGTGACCAGCACACGCGACGTCATCGATGCAGCCCCGTCCGCTGCCGAGATCGGCAAGCCGGACCTGGCCGGCAGCAACAACTGGGCCGTGGCTGGCAGCCTGACGGAGACCGGTAGCGCCCTGGTGTCCAATGACATGCACCTGGGCCTGACCGTTCCGGGCATCTGGTACCAGGCGCGTCTCGTTGTCACCGGCGACGAGCCGCGCGACGTAACCGGCGTCATCCTGCCCGGCACGCCGTTCATGATCGGCGGCAGCAACACGAGAATCGCCTGGGGAAACACCAACAGCTACGGCGACTGGTCCGACGCCGTGGTGCTGCAGCCAGGCGCTGCCGAGGGAACGTACAGGACGATCGACGGTGACCAGCCGTTCAGGGAGATCGTCGAGCAGATCGACGTCAAGGGCGGCGAGCCCGTGGCGTTCGTCGTGCGCGAGACCATCTGGGGCCCGGTGCACGACAACGTCGACTACCCGGATGGCGAAATTGCCGTGAACTGGCTGGCTCACGAGGTTCGGGCGCTCAACCTGAATCTGCTGCGGCTGGAAACGGCGCAGTCGGTCGACGAGGCGCTGGCCATCGCAACGACCATGGGCGGTCCGCCGCAAAACTTCGTCGTGGGCGACCGCGACGGCAGCGTCGGCTGGACGATCGCCGGGCAGATTCCGGTCCGTGAAGGCTACGAACCGTTCCTGCCGGCGGACTGGAGTAACGGCGCGGGCTGGAGCGGCTGGCTCGAACCGGAGCAGTACCCGCGCGTCGTCAATCCGGAGTCGGGCCGCATCTGGACGGCCAATGCTCGCGTTGCGGACGGCGAGGCCCTGCGGCTGATCGGTGACAGCGGCTATGACCTCGGCGCTCGGGCCAGGCAGATTCGTGATGCGTTGTTCGAGCAAGACACGTTTACTGCCGAGGACATGCTGGTCATCCAGATCGACGATCGCGCTCTGTTTCTCGGCCGCTGGCGCGAACTGCTGCTCGATGAACTCGACGACGCGGCCATTGGCGGCGACGCCGGCCTGGCGGAGTATCGCGAACTCGTCCGGGACTGGATACCGCGCGCGGTGCCGGATTCCGTGGGATACCGGCTCGTGAGGACGTTTCGTCTCGAGGTGCAGTCGCGCGTTTTTCACGCACTCATGGCGCCGGCGCGCGCCGAATACGGCGATGACGTCGAACTGCGCCTGAGCAACCAGTTCGAGGCGCCGCTGTGGGCGCTCGTCAGCGAGCAGCCCCGGCACCTGCTGCCGGGCCGGTTCGACAGCTGGCAGGCGCTGTTCGTCGACGCTGTGCGGGGCGCAATCCGGCACTTCGAGCAGAACTACGGACCGGCGCTGGCAGACCGGACCTGGGGCGAGCGCAATACGGTCAGCATTCGTCACATGCTGAGCGGCGCCTTGCCGATGCCGAGCGGGTTCCTCGACATCCCCGACCAGCCCCTGGCGGGCGACGTGGACCTGCCGCGGGCCCAGGGGCGGCGCTTCGGCGCGTCGCAGCGTTTCTCGGTGGCGCCCGGGGACGAGGCCAACGGCATCATGCACATTCCGGCGGGCCAGAGCGGCCACCCGCTGTCGGAGTTTTACCGCAAGGGGCACGAGGACTGGGCGACCGGGTCGCCGAGCCCGTTCCTGCCGGGCGAGACGCAACATAAGCTGCTCCTGACCCCGGCGGAATAGCGGTAAGATAGCCTGATGACGAAATCACGATTCGAGGGCACGAGCACTTACGTCGCTACCGACGACCTGACGATGGCGGTGAACGCGGCGGTAACGCTCGAGCGCCCCATCCTGGTCAAAGGCGAGCCGGGCACCGGCAAGACCCAACTCGCCGTCGAGGTCGCCGGCGCGCTCGGCAGGCCGCTGTTCGAGTGGCATATCAAATCGACCACCAAAGCGCAGCAGGGCCTCTACGAGTATGACGCGGTGGCGCGCTTGCGAGACTCCCAGCTTGGCGACGACCGCGTGCACGACATCGGCAACTACATCGTGCGCGGCAAAATCTGGGAGGCCTTCGAGTCCGAGGAGCAGCCCGTCCTGCTCATCGACGAAGTCGACAAGGCGGACATCGAGTTCCCCAATGATCTGCTGCGCGAACTCGATCGCATGGAATTCTACGTCTACGAGACGCAGAAGCTGGTCACGGCGAAGCACCGGCCGATCATCGTCATCACCAGCAACAACGAAAAAGAACTGCCGGACGCCTTCCTGCGCCGGTGTTTCTTTCACTACATCAAGTTTCCGGACCAGGACACGATGGCGAAGATCGTCGACGTGCACTTCCCGGAGCTCAAGAAAGACCTGCTGGCAGACGCGCTGAACGCCTTCTACAAGGTGCGCGACGTGCCGGGCCTCAAGAAAAAGCCGTCGACGTCGGAACTGCTCGACTGGATCAAGCTGTTGCTGGCCGAGGACATTCCCCCCGAAGCGCTGCGCGGCGACGACACGCGCAAGGCGATACCGCCGCTATACGGCGCTTTGCTCAAGAACGAGCAGGACGTGCACCTGTTCGAGCAACTGGTCTTCCTCGACCGGAGAAGCGGTTCGTCGCAGTAGTGGCGTGACATGCTGATCCCATTCTTCTATCAGCTGCGCGACGGTGGCCTGAACACGTCGATCACCGAGCTGCTGACTCTGCTCGAAGCCATGAAAAAGGGTGTGGCCGCCCAGAGCGTCGACGACTTCTATTTCCTTGCACGGGCGTGCCTGGTCAAGGACGAGTCCAAGCTCGACCTGTTCGACAGGATATTCGGGGCCTATTTCCAGGGCATCGAGGACGATTTCGCGGACTTGCTCACGGATATCCCCGACGAGTGGCTCCGGCAGCGGGCCGAACTGATGCTGTCCGAGGAAGAACGGGCGCGCATCGAAGCGCTCGGCGGCTTCGAAGAGCTGATGAAAGCTCTGCGGGAGCGGCTGGACGACCAGGAAGAGCGCCACGAGGGTGGCAACAAGTGGATCGGGACGGCCGGTACTTCGCCGTTTGGCGCCTATGGCTACAACCCGGAGGGCGTGCGGATCGGCCAGCAGGGCTCGCGCAACCGCAGCGCCGTCAAGGTCTGGGACCGGCGCGAGTATCGTAACCTCGACGATTCGGTCGAACTCGGCACCCGCAACATCAAGGTTGCGCTGCGCCGGCTGCGGAAATTCGCCCGCGAGGGAGCGGCGGACCAGCTGGATCTCGAGGACACCATCGACAAGACGGCCCGCAACGCGGGCCTGCTGGACATCCGCATGGTGCCGGAACGGCACAACGCCGTTAAGGTGCTCTTGTGCCTCGACATTGGCGGGTCCATGGACGATCACGTCCGCGTCTGCGAGGAACTCTTCTCAGCGTCGCGCAGCGAGTTCAAGCACCTCGAGTACTTCTACTTTCACAATTTCATCTATGAAAGCCTCTGGAAGGACAATCGGCGCCGCCACACGGAGCGCATCCCCACACTCGACATCACCCACAAATACGGCGCCGACTACAAGCTGGTCTTCGTTGGTGACGCGACCATGAGCCCTTATGAAATCGTCTACGCCGGAGGCAGTGTGGAGCACTGGAACGAGGAGCCCGGGGCCGTCTGGATCAAGCGCCTGCTGAACACCTATCCCAAGGCCATCTGGCTCAATCCGGAGCCGCAGCACCGCTGGGACTACACGCCGTCCGTCAAACTAACGCGGGAGCTGATGGGCGACCGGATGTATCCGCTGACGATCGCCGGCCTGGACGAGGGTATGAAAGCCCTGCACTAGTCGCTGCCGGCGCGCAGCGCGTCGAGATCGGCCAGCACCTCGGCGGAATGCTCCGCTGGCTTCACTTTCTTGTAGTGTTTCGCGATCGTCCCGTCGGGCGCGATAAGGAAAGTCTGGCGCCGGGCGACCGTCATTCCGAACATCTTGGTCTTCACGCCGTAGGCGTCCGCAGCCTTGCCATCGATGTCGGCCAGCAGCGGAAACGGCAGGCCGTGATTCTCGGCAAATTTCTGGTGGGACTCGACGTCATCCAGGCTGACGCCGAGGATCTGTGCGTCGCGATCCCGAAACTCGAAAATGTCGTCCCGAAACTCGCAGGCCTCGGTCGTACAGCCCGGCGTCTCGTCTTTGGGGTAAAAATAGAGCACGACCCACTGGTCCCGGTAATCCTCCAGCGAATGGAGCTGGCCGTCCTGGTCGGACAGTTCGAACTCCGGCGCAATGTCGCCCGTCGTCACCTGCTCTGCAGCTGCAGCGAACAGGCCAGGCATCAGGAAAGAAAGCATAATCAACAGGACTCGTTTCATGGGGATGGTCCTCCGGCGGACACTATAATACCTTTCGATCCGACAGCAACGGGATATTACAGAACGTCACGGTATGAGAAGCGCAAACCCGGAAAAGCCGAACACGGCGCTCGTCCTCCCGGGCGGCGGAGCCCGCGGAGCGTTTCAGGTCGGTGTTCTCAAGGCCATGGCCGAACTCGTTCCCAAGGGCACGCCCAATCCCTTCGACGTCATCAGCGGCACGTCCGCCGGGGCCGTCAACTCGGTCGTTCTGGCGAGCAAGGCCAACCGGTTCCGCGTGGCGGTCGCGGAACTGGACCGCGTGTGGCGCAATTTCCGCTGCGAGCAGGTCTTCAGGACCGACAACTGGACGATGTTCAAGAGCAGCCTTCACTGGCTGACCGCGATCGTGCTCGGCGGGTTCCTCGTGGGCACCCCGAAATCGCTGCTCGACAATTCACCGCTACGTGCACTGTTGAGCCGCAACGTGCGGTTTCCGCGCATCCAGAATGCCATCGACTCGGGCTGGCTCGACGCGGTGGCGGTTACCGCGGCCAGCTACGAGACGGCGCGGTCGACGTCGTTTTTCCAGGGGTCGCGGCGGCACCACGGCTGGTCGCGCACTCGGCGGGTCGGGATTCCCGGTAACCTGCATCTCGACCACCTGATGGCCAGTATCGCGGTACCCATGATTTTTCCCCCGCAGCTTGTCAACGGCGGCTATTTCGGAGACGGCGCCATGCGCCAGGCCACGCCGCTGAGTCCGGCCGTGCACCTCGGCGCCGACCGCATCCTGGTCGTCGGCGTACGTGACGAGACGGCGGACGAGCAGGTCGATCCCGGGGTCAGGCCGGAACACCCGAGTTTCGCGCAGATTGCGGGTTACATGCTGGACACGCTGTTCATGGACGGTCTGTACTCGGACCTCGAGCGCATGACCCGCATCAACCAGCTCATCGACTCGGTGCCCGCGGATTCTCGCAAGGGCTCCCTGTCCCGAATGCGGGCCATCGACACGATGCTGATCGTGCCCAGTGAGGACCTGCGAGTCATCGCGCACAGGCACCGCAGGCGTTTGCCGTTCGCGCTGCGATCGCTGCTGCATGGCGTCGGCGGCCGGGGGTCGGGGGAGAACCGGCTGGTCAGCTACCTGTTGTTCGAACAGGCTTACACGCGCGAACTGATCGACCTCGGTTACAAAGATGCGATGAAGGTTAAAGACGAACTACGGGACTTCATCAGCGGCGCTGACGTGCCAAGACTGTTTGCGCCGTCCTGGATCCGCAAGGACCTCAGCGCGTTTCATACCGACTAGAGCAGTAACACTGCGCCCAGGCCGAGGAATGCCATGTATCCGATCACGTCGGTGACCGTGGTCAGTACGACGCCGCCGGCCAGTGCAGGGTCGATGTTCATGCGCTTGAGCGTCAACGGGATCATAAAGCCGGCGAGAGCCGCCACGACCAGGTTGATGATCATAGCGGCGCCAATCACGCCGCCGATGCGCCAGTCACCGAACCAGAGATACGTAAACGCGGCGACGACCACGGCCCAGCCCAGGCCGTTGAGTACGCCGACGGCAAGTTCCTTGCGCAGCATTCTCTTGGCGTTGGTACGGTCGATCTGGCCCAGCGCCATTGCACGCGTGATCACGGTCAGAGACTGCATGCCGGCGACGCCGCCCATGCTCGGAACCACCGGCATCAGCACGGCGAGCAACACGATCTTGTCGATGGTGTCCTGGAAGAGATCGACGACGGAAGCCGCGAGAAACGCCGTGAACAGGTTGACGCCCAGCCACAGCGCGCGCCGGGTCGTGCTCTTGACGACCGGCGCGAACATGTCGTCTTCTTCGTCGAGGCCCGCGGCGCTCATCAGCGAGTGTTCCGCCTCGTCGCGAATAACGTCGACGACGTCGTCGACCGTTATTCGGCCCACCACCCGGTAGTCATCGTCGACGACGGGCGCCGACAGCAGGTCACGGTTCTCGAATTCCCAGACTACTTCCGTCGACGGCGTGTGTGCCGGTATCGGCTGGTTGTCGGTCGACATGACTTCGGCAACAAGCGTCTCGTCGTCCGCGGTCAGCAGCCGGGAAAGAAACAGGGATCCGACATAACGGTTGTCACGATCGACGACGAAAACGGAATCGGTCCCGTCGGTCATCTCGCCGCGGGCCCGCAGGTAGCGGCAGACGACTTCGAGGGTAACATCGGGACGCACCGTCACGATGTCGACATTCATCAGGCCGCCGGCGCTGTCCTCGTCATACGACAACACCTGCCGCAGGCGCTCTTCGTCCTGGTCGTCCAGCGATTGCAGGACTTCCTGGGTGACGGTCTCCGGGAGGTCGATGAGCAGGTCGGCCAGGTCATCGAGTTCCATGCCGTCGAGAGCCGCCAGCAGCTGCTCGGTGTTCATGCCCTCGATGAGTCCGTCGCGAACCTCATCGGAGACTTCGACGAGAACGTCGCCCTCGTCCTCGGAGTCGACCATGTCCCAGAGGACGGCGCGCTCACGCGGAGGAAGGGACTCGAGCAGCCGGCCGACCTCGGCCGGGTGCAGGCTGTGCACCATCAGCCGGGCAGACCGCATACCGCCGCTGTCGAGCTGTTCGCGCAACAGTTGCAGGCTGGACTGTTTTTGCTCTCTCGACTCCACTCGCGGCGCCCCCGGAAATCTAGGCGGGAGTGTAACCGGGATGGGGCGCTACGTCTTGCTCAGGGGATGGCGGCCGAGCTCGTTGTGCCGCGTCAGTACCGCATCATGTGAGGCTCGGAGCGCAGCGGCGAGCTTTTCGGTCATGTAGACCGAACGATGCTGGCCGCCGGTGCAGCCGATCGCAACGGTCAGGTAGTTGCGATGCACGGACTTGTAATGCGGTATCCACCGCTGCAGGAAGCCGAGAATGTCGTCGTACATCCCGAGGAACGACTCCTGTGCGTCGAGGAACTCGGTCACTTCCTTGTCGCGGCCCGTCAGGCCGCGCAGTTCGAGCGTCCAATACGGGTTCGGCAAGCTGCGCATGTCGAAGACGAAGTCGGCGCCGGCCGGCATGCCGTACTTGAAGCCGAACGATTCGATGAGGATAGACAGAGTCCCCATCCGCCGCCGGTCGATGCGTTCCCGAATCGCGTCTCCCAACTCGTAAACGCTCGTGCGCGAGGTATCGATGATCAGGTCAGCGGCGTTGACGACGGGCGACAGCATTTCGCGCTCTTCCGCTATTGCGGCGCGCAACGCGGTCCCATGCTCGGCGAGAGGGTGCCGCCGGCGCGACTCACTGTATCGCTGGAGCAGGATGTCGTCGCTCGATTGCAGGTAGAGCAGTTCCGTCTGGATGTCCTGGTCCTGAAGCTCGGCGACCAGCGCCGGCAGCGACTCGAGCCCCTCCTGGCGATTGCGGGCATCGATACCGACGGCCATCAGGTTGATCGCGTCGTCGCTGCGGGAGGCGACCTCGTCGATAGCCGCCTTGATCAGTGCGGCCGGCAGATTGTCGATGCAGTAATAGCCGAGATCTTCGAGGACATGCAATGCAACGGACTTGCCCGATCCCGACAATCCACTGACGATGATCAGCCGCATAAGGCTTCGTAGAGCTCTTTGCTCGACGCGGCGGCACGCAATCTCTCGCGCAGCTCGCGGTCGGCCAGCAACTCCGGAATCGCGTGGATGTTCGCCTGGTCCTGTTCGTTAATCTCGGCCGGAACGATCATGCCGAAGACGAGATCGACAGCTACGCCATCGAGTGCGTCGAACTCGACAGGCTCGCTGAGTTTCATTAATGCGCCAATGCTGGTGTCCAGTCCATCGGTGCGGCAGTGCGGGAACGCCACGCCCTGGTCCAGGCTCGTGCAACCCAGGCGTTCGCGCTCGATCAGGCCGGAGAACACGTCCTCGCTCGCTATCTCCGGGCGGGGGCGTACGAGCAACTCGCTGAGGATTTCGAGACAGTGCTTCTTGCTGCGTGCGTGCGCATTGCACAGCACACTGTCCGGCTTGATGATGTCTTCGAGCAGCATTGGCTTCGGGGAAACGGCCCGTGCGACAGGGCTGTCGCACGGGTCGGTTGTGAGGTTAGCGGTTGATCTTGTGGGCTTCTCTTGCGCGGTGGTCAACGAGTTTTTCCTTGTATTTCCTGACACGCCTCTCAAGCTTGTCGACAAGACCGTCAATCGCCGCGTACATATCGCCTTCCGTGTTATCGGCGTAGATTGTACCGCCATTGACGTTGACCCTGGCTTCCGCCTTGTGACGCAGTTTCTCGACCGTGAGGATACAGTTCACATCGGATACGACATCAAAATGCCGCTCGATTTTTTCAATCTTGGATTCGACGTATCCCCTGAGTGCATCGGTAACTTCGATGTGATGGCCTGAAACATTAAGTTGCATAGTGTTCTCCAATACTTCTAATTCTCTGGAAACGAATTACAGTGGATCCGGACCTCCTTGCGGTTGGTGAGTGCTTCCTTCTCATGCCGAGCGTTTCCTGCGTTCGCTCGACGACGGGATATTCATGGCCTCACGGTACTTCGCCACCGTCCGCCTCGCAACTGTTACGCCCTGCTCGCCGAGCAGGTTGGCGATTTTGCTGTCGCTGAGCGGCTTGGCCGGGTTTTCGGCCCCGATCAACTTGCGGATCTTGGCGCGCACCGACGTTGAAGACTGGTCCTCGCCGTCCACCGAGGACAGGTGCGAGGAGAAGAAATACTTGAATTCGAACACGCCTCGCGGCGTGTGCATGTACTTGTTGGTCGTTACACGCGAGATCGTTGATTCGTGCATGCCCACTTCCTCGGCCACATCCCGCAGGACCATGGGCTTCATTGCCTCGTCGCCATGCTCAAGAAATGCGGTTTGCCGGCTGACAATGCAAGTGGCGACTTTCATCAGCGTCTCGTTGCGAATTTCGAGGCTCCGTATCAGCCAGCGGGCTTCCTGCAACTGGGAACGCAGAACGTCGTGGTCGCCGCTGCCCCGCAGCAGGCGCGCGTATTGCTGGTTGACGGACAGGCGAGGTACGCCGGTCGGGCTGATTTCCACGACCCAGCGCTTGTCGACCTTGCGCACGAAGACATCGGGAATGACGTATTCCGCGGCCGCGGGACTGACGGCCAGCCCGGGTTTGGGATTGCAGGCCTTGATCAGCGCCAGCGCGTCATGCAAATCCTCGTCGGTCGTGCGCAGGTCCCGGCGCAACTCGCCGAAGCACTGGCTGGCGATCAGGTCGAGGTGCTGGTCGGCCAGTTGCGTCGCCAGTTCGAGTCCGGGCGTCGAGTCGTCGAGTTGCTGCAGCTGCAGGATGATGCACTCGGAGATCGAACGCGCGCCCACGCCGGCCGGGTCCAGCCGCTGCACGAGCTGCAGAGTCTCCTCGACTTCCCCGGTCGAGAAACCCGAGTCGGCGTCGAGGCTGGCGAGAATCTCGTCGAGTTCCGCGTCGAGATAGCCATCGTCGTTGATGGAGTCGACAATCGCCTCGCCGATCACGGCCTGGCGCGGCGTGAAATGCTCCATCTCGAGCTGCCACAGCAGGTGTTCGCGCAGGGTCTGGCCCGACTGGTCGGCAAACTCGGTGAGCGGCCGTCCTTCGCCGTTCCAGCCGCCGTCCTGCACGCGTTCCGCGGAACGCTGCTGCCACATGTCCTCGGCCCGGATGGCCTCGACCTCGGCCGTGGTCTCGGCGCCTGTCTGCGGGACGTCGGGCAGGTCCTCCATCTCCAGCATGATGTTTTCTTCGAGCGCGTCCTGTATCTGGGCATTGAGGTCCAGAACGGGCAGCTGCAGCAGGCGAATGGCCTGTTGCAACTGCGGCGTCATGGTCAATGACTGCCCGAGTTTGAGTTGCAAGGACGGTTTAAGCATCAGCTGTGGCGCCACATGGCGCTTGCCCGCAAACGATGTGCCCAGTTTGCCTCAGAGTTTGAACTCCTGTCCGAGATACACCTCTCGGACATGATGATTTTCGAGTATCTCTCCAGGCGAGCCCGAAGCGATCAGGCTTCCATCACTGAGTATATAGGCTCTGCCACAAATTCCGAGCGTTTCCCGGACATTATGGTCAGTGATCAGCACCCCGATGTCGCGCTCGGACAAGTGCTTGATAATGCGCTGGATATCGAGCACCGAAATCGGGTCTACGCCGGCAAACGGTTCATCGAGCAGCACAAACAGCGGATTGGCGGCCAGCGCACGGGCGATTTCCACGCGGCGCCGCTCGCCGCCCGACAGGCTGATGCCCAGGCTCGTGCGTACATGCCCGACATGCAGTTCGTCCAGCAGCGTCTCGAGCTCTTCTTCCCGGCCGGCCTGGTCCAGGTCGTCACGATACTCGAGTATCGCGAGGATGTTCTGCTCCACGGTCAGCTTGCGGAAAATGGACGCCTCCTGGGGCAGGTAGCCAACGCCGAGCTTGGCGCGGCGGTGCATGGGCTGGGCCGTCAGGTCCTGGCCGTCCAGCAGGATGGTGCCGCTATCCGCAGAGATCAGACCGACGATCATGTAGAACGCGGTCGTCTTGCCCGCGCCGTTCGGGCCGAGCAATCCCACGACTTCGCCGCTGCGGATTTCGAGCGACAGGTTCTTGACGACTTTGCGGAGTTTGAAGCTCTTGGAGATATCCTGAGCGCTGAGGATACTCATGACGATTCGTCTTCCGACGGAACCTGTTCCTCGATGGTCTCGGGAATGACCGTGATCTTGACCTTTTCATCGCCCTCGCCGGAAGACTGGGCGCTGATTCGCTGCTCGGTGATGTTGTACAACAGGTAGCTGGAGGAGATGCGGTTGCCACCTTCGGTAATCACGGCCTGGTCGGAAAATTCCACCGTGCCGGCATCGAGGTCGTACTTGAGCTTGCCGGCCTGGGCGTAGGTGATCTCCTCACTGTCCGGGCGCTGCAGTTCGAAGGTTGCCGGAGCGCCCTCGAAAATCGCCAGTCTCAGCTGGGTGTCCTTGAAGCGCAGTTCGGCCGAGTCGCTCTCGATGTGACCGGCCTCGACGTCGATGACGACGTTGCCGTTGAAATGCCAGGTACTGTCCTCGAAGTCAATTTTCGTCGCGCGGCCCTCATCCGCCTCGATGTTGGTCGTGCCCTGCGAGAGTCGCAGCCCCTGGAACATCATCATCGAACTCTTGCCGTCGTAATCGGTGGAGTCCGCTGCCAGGGTGATGGGCAGGCGCAGGTCACCGGACTGCGCGGCCGCGAGCCCGGACAGCAAGATCAATGCGTAGAGGAAGCGGATCTTCATCGGATACGTAAGCCTGCTAGGGCGCGAACTTGCCGCGCACGTTCGATTTCAGTTTGACCTGGTTATCCTGCAACGATGCTAGCATGCCGGTCGCCGTCAGGCTCCGCTCGCCAATGCGAATCTGGACGCGCTCGTCGGTCTCGGCCAGGAATTCTTCCGGGTAAATCTCGAGGTACTCGGTCCGGATTTCCGTTTCGCTTCCCGCGAATCCCTCGCGGCTGATGGCGCGCACCTGGCCTTCGAGCAGTACGACCTGCTCGTCGGCATAAATGGTCGCAAGGTCGGCGTTGACGCTCCACGGCACATCGGACTGTGGCGAGTAGTCGAGGTGAACGTCGGTAAACGCGATCCTGTCCTGGTCAAGCTGCTCGGCTTCAAGGGCTTCGAGCTCGTACAACAGTGTGCCGTCCGGGCCGGTACCGAGAATCCGGGCGGATTTCAGATAGTAGCCGCGGTGCGACTGGCCGGTCGCCGGGGTCGAGATCTCTTCATCGGATGAGGGCTGCGACAGGTACCAGCTGGCAATCGCGGCCGCTGCCAGCACGGCGATAGCCAGCCATTCGCGCGGCGACATCATGCGTCGGAACCGGCGCCCAGCACGAGTTCGCAGACTTCGCGAACCGCCCCGGCGCCGCCGGCCGCCGTGGTCGTGTAGTCGCAATGCTCGCGCACTTCCGCAACGGCGTTCGCCACGGCAACGGAGAATCCAACGGCCTGCAGTAACGGCAGGTCCGGTATGTCATCGCCCACGAAGGCGCACTGCTCGCTGGTCAGGCGCAGCGTCGCCAGCAGATCGTCGAGCGCAGCCACCTTGTCGCGGCATCCCTGGATGACGTGGGCGACGCCCAGTTCCGCCATCCGGCGTTCGACGGCGCCTGACCGGCGGCCGCTGATGACAGCGACCTCGATACCGGCGTTGATCAATTTGCGGATTCCGAATCCGTCCTGGGTATGAAACGCCTTGGACTCGACGCCGTCGTCGGACAGGTAAAACCGGCCGTCCGTGAAGACCCCGTCCACGTCGAACGCGACGAGACGGATGCCGGCGAGCGTCGGACCGGGCCCGCTCACATGATCCCCGCGCGAAACAGGTCGTGAACGTTCAATGCGCCGACCAGGTGGTTGTTTTCATCGGCAACCAGCAGCGATGTGATCTTGTTTTCTTCCATCAGGTGCACGGCCTCTACCGCGAGGTCTTCCGAGGGGATCGTCTTGGCCTTCTCGTGCATCACTTCCTGCATCGCGGTCTTGCGCACGTCGACGCCGGCATCGAGAGCCCGGCGCAGGTCGCCATCGGTGAAGATCCCGAGGACGAGATCATCGGCGTCGACGATGGCCGTCATGCCAAGTCCCTTCTGGGTCATTTCGAGGAGGCCTTCGCTGAGCAGAACGTCGGGCGTCACCTTGGGAACTTCTTTGCCGGTGCGCATCACGTCCGCGACGCGCAGCAGCAGGCGCTTGCCGAGGCTTCCGCTCGGGTGCGACATCGCAAAGTCCTCGGCCGTGAAACCGCGCAGCTTGAGCAGGGCGACTGCGAGGGCATCGCCCATGGCCAGCGTCGCGGTCGTGCTCGCCGTCGGAGCCAGGTTCAGCGGGCACGCCTCCTCGCTGACGCTGACGTCGAGATGGACGTCGGCGGCCTTGCCGAGCGTGGAATTCGGATTGCCGGTCATGGACAGCAGCCGGGCCCCCATGCGTTTGACCAGCGGCAGTATCGTAAGCACCTCGTCGGTCTCGCCCGAGTAGGACACCGCAAGCAACAGGTCCTGCGGCGTGATCATGCCCAGGTCGCCGTGGCTGGCCTCGCCGGGGTGCATGAAAAACGAGGGCGTCCCGGTGCTGGCGAGCGTCGCCGCTATCTTGTTACCGATATGGCCCGATTTGCCCATGCCGGTAACGACGATGCGGCCCGGCGTGCTGACGCAAAGCTCGCAGGCGGCCGCGAAGTCGTTGTTAAGCCGCTGCCGCAACGAGTCCACGGCCCGCGATTCGATGTCGAGAACCTCTGCGGCCAGCGCAATGAGTTCGTCAGATGTCAGTTCGAGCGGCATTCACAGCCCCGATCGCCCAGGTCAGGGATCCATTCTAACGTTTTGCAGCACCACGTAGGTATCGTAAGCGATAAAGGCGATGAGCAGCGCCGCGCCCTCGATGCGCGACAGTTCGCTCTTGCCGTCGTAGTCATAGGTCATGGCGAACAGCACGAGCGTGAATGCGACCATGACGAAGATATGCAGCGACAGGACCGACGGCGCGGTCGATGCCGGCGCGATAGCGGCCGCAACGCCAATGACCGCGAGCAGGTTGAAGATATTCGAGCCGACGATATTGCCGATGGCCAGGCCGTATTCACCTTTCATGGCGCTGACCAGGGAAACGGCAAGCTCGGGCAGGCTCGTGCCGAACGCGACCAGCAGTATGCCGATGACGACTTCACTGACGCCGAGCACCTTGGCGATTTCGAGCGATGCGCCGACGAGCAGGTGGGCGCCCAGCAGCAGTGTGCCCAGTCCCGCCGCCAGCCAGAACAACGCCATCGGCATGGATACGTCCTCGGGAATCTCGGCCTCGAAGTCCGCCTTGATCGGGTCGGTGGGAGCCGAGCGCATTCCCAGGCGCGCGAGCCAGATCATGACGATGATCAGTCCGGTCAGCATCACAATGCCATCGACGCGGCTTAGGTAGGAATCGAGGAACAGGGATACGGTCAGCAGCGTCACGGCGAGCAGGGCGGGCATCTCGCGACGCAGCGTCGCCGACCGCAGCTGGATGGGCCGCACGATAGCAACCGCGCCCAGCACGAGGCCGATATTGACGATATTGGACCCGATCGCATTGCCGTAGGCCAGTCCTGGCTGGCCGCGCAGCGAAGCGTCGATGGAGACGAGAACCTCGGGCGCGGACGTTGCGAAGGCGACGACGGTGAGGCCGATCAGCAGCGGAGCGACCCCGAGGTTGCGCGCCGTCGCCGCCGCGCCATGCACGAAGCGGTCGGCGCCCCAAATGAGCAGCACCAGCCCGCCGATGACGATCAGAATTTGTCCGAAGAGACCTGAGAACATAGAAAGGGTGGCAACGTGCGCCTGTCAGGGTCGGCTATCATACACAATCGTCGCGGCGCATTGGGAAGCGACGCCTGTTCCCGGTACACTGCGCGCCCCTGAAGTAATACGCCAGATGTGGATTCCATGGACCCAGTTGAAATAAGCAAACTGATCGAAGCGGGGTTCGACAACGCAACGGTCAAAGTCATCGGCGACGGCTCGCATTTCGAGGCGCTGGTCATCGCCAGCGAGTTCGAGGGCAAGCGGTCGATCGCTCGCCACCAGCTTGTTTACAAGAGTCTTGGTGAGCTGGTCGGCAACGAGATCCACGCACTGTCCATCCGTGCGCTCACGCCGGAGGAGTGGCAGGCCCGGTCGGAAAGCCCGCGTGGATAAGCTGCTGATCGAGGGCGGTACGCCGCTCTCCGGGACGATCTCTATCTCGGGCGCCAAGAACGCGGCGCTGCCCATCCTTTGCGGCACGTTACTCGCCACCGAGCCGGTGACCGTGCGCAACGTGCCGCACTTGAAGGACGTGACAACGACCCTGTCGCTGCTGCAGATCATGGGCGTCGAGATCACCGTTGACGAGCAGCTCAACGTCGAAGCGGATGCCAGGGACGTCGCGCACCGCGAAGCTCCCTACGAACTGGTCAAGACGATGCGCGCCTCGATTCTCGTGCTGGGCCCGCTGGTGGCCAGGTTCGGCGAGGCCGACGTGTCATTGCCCGGCGGCTGCGCGATCGGCGCACGCCCGGTCAACCTGCACGTCGCGGGGCTGCAGTCGATGGGCGCCGACGTGACGGTCGAGAACGGCTATATCAAGGCGCGGGCCGACCGGTTGCAGGGCGCGCACATCGTGTTCGACACGGTGACCGTCACCGGGACCGAGAACCTGCTCATGGCGGCGGTTCTCGCGGATGGAGAGACGGTCCTGGAAAACGCGGCCCGGGAACCCGAGGTTACCGATCTCGCCAACTTCCTGGTTGGCATGGGCGCGAAGATCGAGGGCGCCGGGACCGGAACGATCGTCGTCCAGGGCGTCGAGAAACTCGGCGGGACCGACTACTCGGTCTTGCCCGACCGCATTGAGACCGGGACTTACCTGGTGGCCGCGGCGATGACCGGCGGTCATGTCAAGCTCACGGATACGGCGCCGGAGACGCTGGAAGCCGTGCTGATCAAGCTGTCAGAGGCCGGCGCCGACATCAGTACCGGCCCGGACTGGATCGAAATCGACATGCATGGCAAGCGGCCCGGCTCCGTGGATGTCCGGACGGCTCCTTACCCGGCATTCCCAACCGACATGCAGGCGCAATTTTGTGCGATGAACGCCGTGGCCGACGGTATCGGCACAATTACCGAGACCGTGTTCGAAAACCGTTTCCAGCACGTGCTCGAGCTGCAGCGCATGGGGGCCGATATCCAGCTGGAAGGCAACACGGCCATCTGTACGGGTATCGATCGCCTGACGGCCGCGCCGGTCATGGCGACGGACCTGCGAGCTTCGGCCGGACTGGTGCTGGCCGGACTCGCGGCCGACGGAGAAACGCTGGTGGATCGTGTCTACCATGTCGACCGGGGCTACGAGCGCATCGAAGAAAAGCTGCGCCAGCTCGGGGCGACGATTCGCCGGGTGCCAAACTAGTTCCGGGCGAATCCCGATCGCTCGGTCGCGATGACCGTCGTTCCGAACCGCTGACCGTCACGTATCCCGACGATCTCGACCTCATCGCCGGGACTGGTGCCGGCTACGACGAGCTGCGCCTGTCGCTCCGAGAGAATCTCCTCGCCATTGATCGCAATGATCACGTCACCCTGGCGTAATCCGGCCGCGGCGGCCGGACTGTCCTCGAAGACGATGCCGAGCAGGATCCCGACGTTGCCTTCGATGCCGAGCGCATCGCGCTCGGCCGTGGTCATGTCGTCGGGCTGCAGGCCGAGATAGCCACGGATGACGCGGCCGTGCTGCTTGATCTCGTCGACAACTCCGCGCACGAGATCAACCGGTATCGCAAAGCCGATGCCCTCGGTGCTGGCGTCCTGGGCGAGAATTGCCGTGTTGAGACCGACGAGTTCGCCCGCGACGTTGACCAGCGCGCCGCCAGAATTGCCTGCATTGATCGCGGCGTCGGTCTGAATGAAATCCTGGAACGTGGTCAGGGTTGCCAGCGAGTTGCGGCCCGTGGCGCTGACGATGCCCTGCGTCACGGACTTGCTGAGGCCATAAGGATTGCCAATGGCCAGCACGACGTCACCGATGCGCAACAGGCTCGAGTTGCCGAGGCTGATCTCCGGCAGGGTGCCGACATCCACTTTCAGCAGCGCGAGGTCGGTCTCGGCATCGACGCCGACCACCTCCGGGTTTGCGAACCGGCCATCGGCCAGCTGCACGCGTATCTCGGCCGCCTCGGCGATGACGTGGAAGTTGGTGACGAGATAGCCTTCGGAGCCGATGACGACGGCGGATCCGAAGGCGTTCTCGACCCGGAAGCGGGTCCGCTCGTCGCCCGGCGCCGTGTACTCGACGAGCCGGGTCGTGCGGACGCTGGCGACGGCGGGTGCGCTGAGTTCCACGGCGTCGGCGTAGCTGGCCGGCGCGCCAGGGTCCCTGCCGATCGCCGGCAGCAGGTCCGGGCGGATCAGCACGACGAGGAACGCAACGGCCAGCCCGACCACGATGGACTGCAGCACGAACAGCATTGCCGATTTCCACCCAGTCAAACTAAATTCCCTTAATTATCAGTCGCATCCGCGAGTTGGCTAGCCAACCGAGATGGTGCGCGTGTATAATGCACGCCAGTTACGCACGACGGTCCGGCCCCCGCTTCATCCTGACGCCAAACCGGGCTTGCTGCAAATCTATAAGTATCGAATCAAAGCATCATAATCGCGCTGACAAAAGGTCTCACAGTTTTCCTTTATTTCAGCCGGGCGTATAGGAGTGCCTGATGAACGAGGACGACGTTGATCGCATCGATCGCAACAGACGTCATTTTCTTTCCGTAGCCGCCGGTGTCACGGGCGCGTTCGGCCTCGGTGCCCTCGCGGTTCCGTTTCTGTCATCACTCAAGCCCAGCGCGCGGGCGCAGGCGCTGGGTGCGCCGGTCGAAGTGCCGCTGAGCTCGATGCAGCCGGGCGAGATGGTTCGCGTGTTGTGGCGCGGCAAGCTCGTGTTCGTGTTGCGCCGGGACGAGAGCATGCTGGGCCGCCTGCAGGATTCGGTCGCCGAGTTGCGCGACCCGGACTCGCAAGTTGCCGAACAGCAGCCCGACTACGCGGTCAACGACACGCGCTCGGTCAGACCCGAATACCTCGTCGTCGAGGGTTCCTGCACGCATCTCGGCTGTGCGCCGCTGGAGGATTTCGAGGTACGCCCGGCCGAGGGCTGGAACGGCGGCTTTTTCTGCCCGTGCCACGGCTCGAAGTTCGACCTTGCCGGCCGCGTCTATAAGGGTGTGCCAGCGCCCACCAACCTGCGTATCCCGCCGCATCGGTTTGTCAGGGACGACCTGATCCTGATCGGCCAGGACACGGGAGCAGCGTAATGGCGAGAATCGAAGCAGAAGTTGGCAAGCCGCAGGGCGGCTTCATGAAGTGGATCGACGATCGTTTTCCGTTCACGAAAACGATGAAGCAGCACGCGACCGAGTACTACGCCTCCAAGAACTTCAACTGGTGGTACATCTTCGGCGTATTGGCAACGGTCGTACTTGTCATCCAGCTCGTCACGGGCATTTTCCTGACGATGAACTACAAACCGTCGGCCGCCGATGCCTTCGCGTCCGTCGAGTACATCATGCGCGACGTCGAGTGGGGCTGGCTGATTCGCTACATGCATTCGACGGGAGCGTCGTTCTTCTTTGTCGTCGTGTACCTGCACATGTTCCGGGCGATGCTCTACGGCTCCTACAAGAAGCCGCGCGAGCTCATCTGGATTATCGGCATGCTGATCTTCTTCGTCCTGATGGCGGAGGGCTTTGCAGGTTACCTGTTGCCCTGGGGCCAGATGTCGTATTGGGGGGCGCAGGTCATCATCTCGCTGTTCGGCGCGATCCCGGGTATCGGTGACGCGCTGGTCGAGTTCATTCGCGGCGATTATTCGATTTCGGACATCACCCTGAATCGCTTCTTTGCCCTACACGTCATCGTATTGCCGCTGTTGCTGATCGGTCTCGTGTTCGTACATATCGTCGCCCTGCACCACGTTGGCTCGAACAACCCCGACGGTATCGAGATCAAGGAGCACAAGGGCCCGGATGGCATTCCGCTGGACGGCGTTCCTTTCCACCCGCACCACACTAGCAAGGACCTGATCGGCATCATCGTCTTTCTGATGATCTTCTTTGGCGTGGTGTTCTTCGCGCCGGAGATGGGCGGCCTGTTCCTCGAACACGCCAACTTCGAGCCGGCGAACATGACGGCGACGCCGGAGCACATCGCGCCGGTCTGGTACTACACGCCGTATTACGCGATTCTGCGAGCGGTTCCCAGCAAGCTCTGGGGCTTCGTGCTGTTCGCGATCGCCGTGGTTCTCCCGTTGTTCCTGCCGTGGCTCGATCGCTGCCGCGTCAGGTCAATTCGTTATCGCGGCTGGATGTACAAGACCGCGCTGACGATCTTCGTGATCTCGTTTATTGCGCTGGGTTGGCTTGGTCTGCAGCCGGCTGAGGGGATCTACGTGAGAGCCGCGCAGTTCTTCTCGGTACTGTATTTCCTGTTCTTCATTCTGATGCCGTACTACACAACGATTGACAAGACCAAACCCGTGCCGGACAGGGTGACATAGCCATGGACAAGCCAAAGATTCTGCTAACCGTTACCGCTGTCGCGGCGCTGCTGTTCGCAGGCCAGGGCTACACTGCCGGCAGCAGCGTGGAACTCGAGCCGGCCGACATCGACCCGGACAACGTCGCATCGCTGCAGCGCGGTGCGCGTAACTTCATGAACTACTGTTCCGGCTGCCACTCGGCCGAGTACGTGCGCTACAACACAATCGGCAAGCATCTCGAGTTGTCGGAAGAGCAGCTCATCGACAACCTGATGTTCAACGCCGAGAAGACATTTGAGACGATCCAGTCGGCCATGCCTGCGGCTGATGCTGCGCGCTGGTACGGCACGGCGCCGCCGGACCTGTCGCTGATGGCACGCTCCAAGGGCTCGGACTACATCTTCAATTTCCTGAAGAGCTTCTATGTCGACCCGACCAGCCCGACCGGCGTCGACAACACGGTGCTGGCGGGCACGAGCATGCCGCACGTGTTGTGGGAGCTGCAGGGCTTTCAAAAGGCCATCTTCTCGGAGCATACCGAGGGCGAAGTGACCACCGAGGTATTCGAGGGCTTCGAGACGCTGGTACCAGGATCGATGGATGCTGAGGATTACGACGAGTTCGTGCGCGACACGGTCAATTTCCTCGCTTTCATCTCGGAACCGATTCGTAGCGATCGGCGCGTCATTGGCACGTGGGTAATGATCTACCTGCTCGTGTTCCTCGTGATCGCCATAATGCTCAAGAAACAAATCTGGAAGGACGTCAAATAATGGCCGTTATTGCCAACCGGCGCTCGGTCATGACGCTGTTCTCGCGACCGACCGACATTCATAGCCATCGGACGCGACTCGTCCTGGCCGAGAAGAACATCAACATCGAGATCGCGACGGTCATCGGCAACGACTTGCCCGAAGACCTGATGGACCTGAATCCGTATCACACCGTGCCGACGCTCGTCGACCGCGACCTGACGCTGTACGACTCGCGCGTCATCATCGAATACCTCGACGAGCGTTTCCCGCATCCGCCGTTGATGCCGGTCGATCCCGTCATGCGCGCCCAGTTCCGCCTGGCGCTGTTCCGGATCGAGACCGATTGGTACTCGCTTGCCGAGGAAGCCGAGTCGGGTGCGGATTACAAGCTCGGTACGAAGTCGCGCAAAATGCTCAGGGAGAGCATCCTGCAGAGCACGGAGCTGTTCGCGGCGAAGCCTTATTTCCTGAGCGATGAGTTCTCGCTGGTCGATGCGACCATTGCGCCGATCCTGTGGCGCCTGCCCATGTATGGCATCGAACTCGGCAGTGCCGCAGAGCCTATCGAGGCCTATATGCAGCGCGTGTTTGCGCGACAGTCGTTCCAGAACAGCCTGACGGAGCTCGAACAGGAAATGCGACTGTAGGAGCCGCCCCAGCGGGCGATGCGTTATGTTATAAAAATTATCCCCAGTTCAAACAATGATAAGCTAGGGGAAAAATAAAACCGGACTCAGCACAGTTGAATAATCCGAGTCGTTCAAAGAGGCCGTATCTGATCCGCGCCATGCACGAGTGGATGGGGGATAACGGCCACACGCCACATATCGTTGTCGACGCATCCGTCGACGGCGTCATCGTGCCTCAAGAGCACGTCAAAGACGGCAAGATCATCCTGAATATCAGTGAGACAGCGGCACACAACCTCAAGCTCAACAATGCGGCCGTCAGCTTCAGGGCCAGGTTTTCGGGCGTACCCTTCGATGTATGGGTACCGATGAAATCGGTTCTCGGCATCTACGCACGCGAAACCGGGCAGGGTATGATCTTCTCCCACGACACCGACACCGCCGAGGACAACGTCGGCGAGACCGAAGTCGAGACCACGCGCTCGCGCCCGCATCTCAAGGTCGTCAAGTAACAACACGCACCCCTGTTATTGCGAGCCTCGTCCGTCATTGCGAGCGTAGCGAAGCAACCTCTTAGCGACCGCTTCACTCCTCAAACCAGCCGCTCAAATGCTAGTATTGAGCGCATTGGAAATGGCTGCTAGTGACCCTTTCCAGCCGGTCGCCGTTAACTGAAAAGTCACGTCTTTCTCTACTGAGACGCACGAATACTCGCCAGATGAACGTATACCGAAGACGCGCCGAGCTTGTTTCACTACTTGCTGTCTGCTTTTTCTTGGCTGGCTGCGCAATGGGACCACCGCCGTATGACGGCGGCCCTCTCGAAGTTTATGACGGCTGGACCAAATACAGTCTGGTCGATCATCACGACGGTTACGAGATTCACCTGTTCTATGGGAAAGTTAGTGATGTAACAGTTGCGGGTGTTGTTACGGATGTAATGGGCGGTATATTCGGCGTGCCTACAGGAAGTAACAACACCGAGTTTAAAAAGCAATGTGAGGAGCGCATTTACTGGGTCGCTCAGCATTACGCTGAGAAGCACGACCAACTGCAACCTTACATTGAGTGGGAACAAGCGAAGCGTCTTAGCGATGCGATATCGAATTCCACGAATTACGGAGTAGAAGAAAAGTGGAGAATGGGCAGGGGCATCCGCTACGAAACTAGTGACTCAGAGTGCCACGCTTATTCCTACTTTCGCTGGAAAACGCACGCGTCACGGTGAGGTCGCAAGGTTCTTTACGCGGCTGCTTTTGGCCGTTTCCAGCCGGCCATTTCCCCGAAATTCAGTGGCTGCTACTGATGCAAGCAGACGTTCAATTGTGACGTTTCCGCGGAAACATCTCTGAGCGGCCGGAATACCGCGGCTACCAGCCTGTCGAGTTTCGTGAGTTACAATGACGGCTTCTGACCCATTCCGGCCGGTCGCGATTGAGTGATTCTTGAAGCAAATTGACTATCTGAAACTTGTCGCAACCGGGCGAAAGTCGATCCACTATGCCCGACCAAGCGACGCTGATG
>JASJBB010000074.1 GCA_030066735.1 Woeseiaceae bacterium
TCAATGCGGGCAACGACGTCTTCGCAGGAGCGATGCTCCATTTGCTCGACGTCCGCAGAGTGGAAAACCCTGCCGTTCGCCTTTTCCAGTGTCAGCGCCAGGCTGTCACGTGGCGCGAGGCTGATCGGCACGATCTGCGGCGGCGAGCTGTGCAGTTCGACGCGATACTCACCCTCGGGCAAATAGATCGTCTGCTCGGAACCGAGTGAACCGCTGGCCACTTCTGCATTGCCCTTGTAGACGCTGTACGACGTCGCAACGGTCTGGGCCAGCGCCTGCTTGAGTTCCTCGGCGCTGCCTGCCGTGACGTAGCGGCCGCCGGAGGCATTGGCGATCGCCTGCAGACTCCAGGTGTCCTCGTCGGCGGCATTACCAAGGCCGAAACCGATCACGTGAACCATGATGCCCTGGTCGGCAAGGTCGCGTGCCGCGCGTGCAGGGTCTCCGCCGCAGCTCTCGATGCCATCCGTAACGAGCACGACGGCGCGGTCGCTGCCCAGCGAGCCGAAGTCCCGGGCCGCCTGGTCCAGGGCGAACGCAATCGGCGTCTGCCCGGTCGGGCGGAGTCCGGAGATTGCGGCCCGAATCGGCTCGCGGTTGTACTCGGAAAACGGTACGAGCAGCGACGAGTCGCTGCAGTTGTTGCTCTCGGACGGGCTCGTGCTGCCATAGGCTCGCAGGGCCAGGTCGAGATCTTGCGGATACCAGTAAGAGACGTCGTCCAGAATGTTCTTGGCGATGCTCATCTTGGCCTCGCCGTTGATCTGACCCCACA
The DNA here is from genome assembly GCA_030066735.1 of Woeseiaceae bacterium. GTDB lineage: Bacteria > Pseudomonadota > Gammaproteobacteria > Steroidobacterales > Woeseiaceae > UBA1847. Next base: position 776 of record JASJBB010000074.1, read on the forward strand.
TGCTGCGCGAGGCGTCGACAACGATTTCGACGGCCCTGTCATTCAGGGACAGCACCGGGCGGCCGTCCTTCGTCGCGGCCACTTCGAGCGCCGCGCAGCTGGCGTCGCGCACCATGACCGTAACTGACGATTCGTTGGTCTCACCGTCAAGACTGGTCGCGAATGCCGTGATGTGGTTCTCGCCGATGTTGAGCGGCAACTCACCCGAGAACGTACCGCCCGCGAGTTTTGCAGCGACGGGCTCGGCGCCGTTGACACTCAGCATGACGCTGTCGACACCCGTCGTGCGCATGTCGAGAAACGCCTGCGGCAGCTGCGTCGGGTCCGATACCGTCAGGAACGTGCCACCGGTCGCCCAGGCAACCGTGTCGAGGATAGAACCGCCCTTGGTGTTGGAGCCGAGCAACAGCGACTGGATCGTGACGCCATTGGCATGCGACTGCACGGCCGCTTCGTAGGCTTTTCTCTCGTTAGACATGCCGTCGGTAAACAGCATGATGACCCGCGACGAGCCGGGGCGTCCGTTCTCGGACAGCTCCTGCAACGCCGTGGAAATACCGGCGGCGATATTGGTGCTGCCGGATTTCGGCAGTCCCCGCAGCGCCTGGACGGCAGCGTCGCGATCCGACGTCAGCGGCTGGGCCAACTCGCCCTTGTTATCGAAGCTGACCACGCCGATCTTGATATCGCTCCGCGGCGAGAGATTGCGGACGAGGCCGATTGCGCCGAGCGAGCGATAGTCTTTCGGGTCGGTGCTGCGCAGGCTCTGCGACGTGTCCATGACGAAGATCATGTCGAGATAACGCACGCCGCCGATCGCCGAGGCGATACCCTCGACCTCAACCGTTGTTGCGCCCTCATTGGCCGTAAAACCTGTCGAAGGCGACTGGATTTCGACCTGCAGATCGGCCGCTGCCGGCGACGCGAGGCCGCACGCAATGATCGCGAGCAGGATGCTGAGTGAATTCCTCATTGAATCACCTGTAACTGCCAGTTGTAATGGCAGAATAGAGCAGTGCCACGGTCATAATCTGGGAACTGGCACACACTTTTGGCGGTCCGTGAGCTGTCGAAAAAGGGCCGTCCGCGTGTAGGCTAGGAAGCCTTGTGGAGTCGGCTTTTTTATCGTTGCGTCAGGTACTTGGCAGAAAAATAACGGCAAAGATTTGTCCCAGTACGACACCATAGTCATCGGCGCTGGCCACAATGGCCTGGTTTGTGCGGCATACCTCGCGCGCGCCGGCCAGAACGTTCTCGTCCTCGAAGCCGCCGAGGCCCCCGGCGGGCTGGCGCAATACCGCGAATTCCATCCGGGCTATACGGCTTCGATCGCGCACTCGATCAGCCATTTCTCCTCGAGCGTGCAGGCTGATCTCGGGCTCGCCGATCATGGCTTTGCGCTACAGGCCATTGATACCGTCGGGCTGCGCAATTCCGGCGAGCATGTCGCGGTTCGCGCCGATGGGTTGTCAGGGGGCAACGACGCGGACGCTGCCGCTTACGCCTCCTACGCATCGCTGATGCAGCGTTTTGCTGCCGCGTTGGCGCCATTCTGGGAAAAGACCATGCCGCGAATCGGCAGCTCGAAAGCTGCCGATCTGCTCACCTTTGCTCACATGGGACTCAAGCTGCGCGGCCTCGGCAAGGATGACATGCGCGAGTTCATGCGCATTGCATCGTTGCCCATGCGCGATCTTGCCGACGAGTTCTTCGAGGACGACCTCGTCAAGGCCGTGCTCTGCTGGGATGGCCTGATTGGTTCGAAAATGGCGCCACGATCGCCCAACGGCGCCGTGCTCGCGTTGTTGTATCGGTTATCCGGCGCCTCGGGCGGCGGACATGCCGTACCGGTTGGCGGCATGGGCAAACTGGCCGATGCCCTGTTGGCGGCAACCGAGGCTGCGGGCGCCACGGTACGTCTCGGCGCCGCGGTCGAGCGCATCGACGTCGGCCATGCCGAAACCGGCCCGCTCGCACACGGTGTAACGCTGACCGATGGCACTACCATCGAAGCGGGCAACGTGATCTCCTCCGCAGATCCCCGGCGGACATTCATCGACCTGCTTGGCGTCGAGCACCTGGATATCGGTTTCACCAACCGCATCCGGCGGCTACGCTGCGATGGTTTCGTCGGTAAATTGCACCTGGCGCTCAGCGACGCGCCCGAGTTCGACGGGCTCGGGCAGCCGGAAGGCCGCATGATTATCGCCCCGGAAATGGATGCCATCGAGTTTGCATTTGACGACGCCAAGTACGGTGGCTTGCCCGAGCACCCGGTCATGGAAATCGTCGTGCCTAGCGTGCACGACCCTGCCCTCGCGCCCGCGGGGCAACACGTGCTGTCAGCGCACGTCATGTATGTCCCTTACGCGCTCAAGGGCGGCTGGAACGACGCGGCTCGCAGCACGATGCTCGAGCGCAGCGTTGAGACGATTGCCGCTTACGCTCCGGGAATTCGTGAAGAGATTGTCTTTGCCGAATTCCTGTCGCCGGCCGATATCGAACGCGAGTACGGCGTAACGGGCGGCCACTGGCACCATGCGGAATTCGTCATGGACCAGATGCTAATGATGCGACCGACCTTCGGCGCGGCCCAGTACGCCACGCCGGTTGCCGGCCTTTACCTGTGCGGTGCCAGCTGTCATCCGGCCGGTGATCTCGTTGGCGCGGCGGGGCGCAACGCCGCCAAAGAGGTGTTGCGATGAACCGCTACGATGCCATCGTGATCGGCGCCGGCCACAACGGCCTGACGAATGCGGCCTACCTGGCCAAGGCCGGCCTCAAGGTCGTCGTCGTGGAGAAAAACGATTACATCGGCGGCGCCGCGGTCTCGCGCGAACTCCACGAGGGCTGGACGTACTCCAGCTGCTCCTACGTCTGCAGCATGATGCGCCAGGCGATCCATCGCGACCTCGATCTCGGCCGCCACGGGCTGATTCTCGTGCCTTACCTTGGCACCGTGAACTTCGGCGACGGCGACGAGCGCCTGTTCGCCTACCACGACGAGCAGGCCGCGTATCTCGAACTCAAGCGCCATTCGCCGCACGATGCCGATGCGATGTATCGCTTCCAGGCCGACCTGACGCGCTACTCGCAACTGATTCGCAAGACGCTGATGCGGACACCACCCGACCCGGCGTCGATGCGCGTCCGCGACATTCGTGAGTTCATCTGGCTCGCGAAGAAATTCTGGGCACTCGGCGAGCAAGAAGTCTACGAGTACATCCGGTTTTTCACGATCAGCGCAGCCGATTTTCTCGAGGACTACTTCGAAAACGACCTGATCAAAGCCGCCATGGCCAGCCCGGGCATCATCGGCACGGCCCTGGGCGTGTATTCGCCAGGCTCGGCCTACATCCTGCTGCATCATGTCATGGGCGACGTCGATGGCAGCATTGGCGCGTGGGGCCTGGCGCGCGGCGGCATGGGGGCGATTTCGCAGGCGATTGCGAACGCAATGCTGGAGCATGGCGGCGAGCTGCGTACTCAAGCGGGCGTAGAGCGAGTCATCGTGAAAAATGGCAAAGCCTGCGGCGTGGTACTTGAAAACGGCGATGAGCTGTCGGCGAACATCGTCGTCTCCAACCTGGATGCCAAACGTACGTTCACGAAGATCATCGACAAGGACGACCTGCCCGAGGGCATCTACGAGCGCGCCCGGAATTTCAAGATTCGCGGCTCCTCGGGCAAGGTCAATATCGCGCTCTCCGGCATGCCGACGTTCACCGGCGTTCCCGACAACCGCTACATCAATCGCGGCGGCCAGGGTTTCACGGGCACGCTCGAGACCATGGAACGCGCCTACGACTGCTGGAAACGCGGCCGCTGGTCCGACGACCCCTTTGTCGAATCGGTTATCCCGTCGGCCTGGGACCCGACCGTCGCTCCGCCCGGGCAGCACTGGATGTCGAACTTCATCCAGTATTGCCCGCCGCAGCTGACGGACGGTCCGTGGACACCCGAGAAACGCGACGCGTTCGGCCAGACGGTCATCGACAAGATCGAGCGCTACAGCCCGGGCTTCAAGGACCTGATCGTGCACATGGAGGTTCGCACGCCCCACGAAATCGAAAACGAAATCGGCTTGACCGAAGGCAACATCTTCCAGGGCGAGCTCACGATCGACCAGCTGTTCTTCAACCGACCGTTCCCGGGTTACGGCCAGTACCGGATGCCGTTGAAGAACCTCTACATGTGCGGCTCATCGACGCACCCGGGTGGCGGCGTGTCTGCGGTTTGTGGCGCGAACGCGGCCCGGGAAATCCTGCTGGACCTCAAGCGGCCGAACAGCGTTCCGGAAGATGACTTTTACGATGAGTAAGCCATGAGCAACGTCGACCGATACGCAGGCGAGCGCCTCAAGCTGACGCCGTTTTACCCGCGCGAGCAGGAGCTAAATATCCGCGACGCGTGGTCGTCGTGGAACGGCTACCTGTTCGCCGATTACTACTACGATACGGAATACGAGTACTTCTGCATTCGCAACCAGTGCGGCACCTACGACATTTGCCCGATGCAGAAGTACGAGATCAGTGGCAAGGATGCCGAGGCCATGCTCAACCGCATGATCACGCGCGACATGGGCAAACTCGGCATGAACCGCGTCATGTACACGGTGTGGTGCACGGACGAGGGCCGCGTCATCGATGATGGCACCGTGTTCAAGCTGGCAGAGGACCGCTTTATGCTGACCTGCGGCAGTCCCTGTACCGCGTGGCTGCGCAAGAGCGCCTACGGATTCGGCGACGTCACGATCACGGACGTGAGCGACACGCTGGCCGGGTTGTCCTTCCAGGGCCCTACGACCTGTGCAGTCCTCAAGAAAATGGGCCTCGAGGGTATCGAGAACGCCAAGGCCTTCGACATCATGTATTTCCCTTTCCAGGGCGAAACGCTGATGGTCTCTCGCACCGGCTTCACGGGCGATCTCGGCTATGAACTCTGGATTCCCAGCGAGCTGGCTCTCGACCTCTGGGATGCGCTGTATGCGGCCGGCGAAGACTACGGCATTCAGCCCTACGGCGAGGCGGCGACCGACATGGCAAGGCTCGAGGCCGGGTTCATCATGCCCTATGTCGATTTCACCGAGGCGCTCAAGACCGTGTACTTCGAGCACGACCAGACGCCCTTCGAGCTGCAGCTAGGCTGGCTCGTCGACTTCAACAAACCGAATTTCAGCGGCCGTGCCGCCCTGCTCGAGCACAAGCAGCGCGGCCCAAAATGGACGCTAACGCGCCTGAATATCGAGGGTAACTGGCCGGCTGAAGACGCGATCATGTATGACAGTAAGGGTTGCAAAACGGAGATAGGCTACGTGACCTCTGCCCTGTGGTCGCCCACGATCAAGTCGAACATTGCCCTGGCCATGATTCGCAGCGAATACCTCAACGGCGAGCTCTGGGCGGAAATCTACCGCGCCAAGGACCTGCGCCAGTACCGCCGCATGGCGCGTGCAACAATCGTCAAGAAGCCGTTCTTTACGCCGGCCCGGGCGCGGGCCACTCCTCCCGCGGACTTCTAGCCGCTAACGTCTTCCCAGCAAACGAACACAGGGTCCGCGATCATCGAGTACGCCCGGACGTGGCTCGGATTGCTCGCCGTACCTTGCGCCTGAATGTACTCCACCGCGCGATCGCACTGCACCCGATCTTCGAATGACAGGATGAAATAGACCTCGTGGTCGCGCTCGCTATCCGTGTCCATGATCGGGTGCCTGCAACGGCGCCCGATGGGACCTTGTTGCGTAAGCAGACCCTGCTCCCGCATCTCCGTCGTGAATTCGGCAAGCGCGCCTTCGAATGCCTGCAGTGTCCGCCCCGGACCGAGGTTGCAGCTCGTCAGCATGTGAAACATGTCAGTCCGCATCCCGCAGCAGCCATGACGGCGTGGCATACACTTCGACCTGCGCCTCGTCGCCGACCGCAATCTCGCCGGGCACCTCGACAACGCCAACGACGCCCCGGGTCAGTTTCGCCGCCTTGGAGAATGCCGTGGACTCGAGCGGCTTGCCGGAGCGGGTTTGCAGCGTATCGGCCAGCGCCTTGCCCATATCGTGGCAAGGCGGGTTGTACTCCTCCACGACCAGTTCCGCACCGGATGGAAACCTGAGAATCGTGCCTTTTGGCAGCCGTGAGAGCTGCGGCACACCGGACAGGCAAAGATTGGCACCGACTTGTGCTGCAGAAACCGGCTCGGCGAGATCCATCGCGGCACTGATCTCTGTAAGCTCCTCGACCGACACGGCAGACCATTGACGCTCGTTCCTGCGCACCGTGCCCTCCGCCTGCTTGTCACCATCCCAGGTGCTGCGCTGAAACGAACGATGGCGATCACCCACGATGCCGTCGAGCTCGAGCCGGATCCGATCGCGTGGTTCCTTGCCAAGCTCGTCGGTCGCGCCAACGTGCACGGATACTACGTTTCCAATCAATTTTTGTGTCATGCGCTTTCCCCGCTCTGCCGCCAGCCAGGCCCTGTATCGACCTGCGCTATACTTTGTCGACGCTGGTAAGAGAGACACGATGCGCCCGACGAAATTCGTGGAAAGTTATTTCGATGCCTGGAACCATCGAGATCCGGAGGGCGTGGCTCGGCATCTCGCTATCGACGGCACGTATTTCGATGTGCCCGAGAACGTGCGGCGGACTCACACCGAGCTCATCACTAACCTGCACGACTTCTTTGCAACATACCGCCACCGCTATGAACTCGTTGGCGATATTTTGACCAACGGCAACACGGTCGCTTTCCAGTATGAGATGGTACCACCGGGCAACGGCCGCAGACCGGCATCCCGCGCGACCTATCGAGGTGCCGAGTTTGTAACGCTGGGCGACAGCGAAGCGCTTTCTATCGTTGACTACTGCAACATCAGTGGTTCGACGGGGCCAGCCACCATTGTCGGCCAAAGCGAAGAAGCCGCCCAGCAACGCAAGTACGCAAAATCCGGTCTCAGCGACGAGCAGTTGCTAGCGTACCGCGCATGCCTTGAAGCGAGGATGACAGAGCAGGAACTGTTTCTTCTGCCAGACCTTACGCTGCCGAGGCTCGCCGAAATCGTGGACTGCTCCGTGAACCACCTGTCGCAGGTCATCAATGCCGGCCTCGGAATGAGCTTTTTCGACTTTCTCAACAGTCACCGAATCGAGTATGCGAAGCAGTTACTGGCGGACCGCGACGAATGCATGCCGGTACTTAATATCGCTTACGCCGTTGGCTTCAACTCCAACTCGGCTTTCTATGCGGCGTTCAAGAAGTACGTCGGCCTCACGCCGGCTCAATACCGCAAGTTGCGGCTGAGCAAACCAAACTGACTGCTCGTCGGCCGAGAGGAGACTGCATGATTCACGGTCACTGTGAATGCGGCGACGTCCGCTTCGAGATTTCGGGCGATATCGTGGATTACGCCCACTGTCACTGCTCGCAGTGCCGGCGGCTCCATGGCGCCGCTTTCGCGACATTCGCCGGGGTCACAAGGAAAGACTTCCGTTACCAGGCGGGCCAACCCAAGCTGACCACCTACCGGTCGTCAGAGATCATCGATCGGGTGTTCTGCAGGACCTGTGGTTCGAATATCATGGCAATACCCCACGACGAGCCCGATGTCTTCTACGTAAGCATGGGGACGATCGAGGGCAACCCACCGCATCCGCCTGCTTACCACATATTCGTGGAATCCAAAGCGGAGTGGTACGACATTAGTGACGATCTACCTTGTTTTGACGAGTATCGCCCGGAGTCATCGTGAACGCCGACCAACAACAGGAACATACCGGTTCTTACTACGCCGCTACGGCGAATGAGCGGACCAACTACCCGCGGCTTGCTGGCGCGGTCAGTGCCGACGTCTGCGTGGTCGGTGCAGGTTTCACCGGCGTATCGGCGGCCTTGACGCTGGCCGAACGTGGCTACTCGGTCGCGGTAGTCGAGGCCAACCGGGTCGGTTGGGGGGCGTCGGGCCGGAACGGTGGCCAGGTCATCAATGGTTTCGCCGGCCACGACAAGATGGCAAAGAAATACGGCGCCGGTGTCGAGGAAACACTCGAGGCCATTCGCTGGCGCGGCCATGAGCTGATCCGGGACCGGGTTAGCAAGTACTCCATCGATTGCGATCTCAAGGACGGCTTTGCCGAAGTCGCGCTCAAGGCGCGGCAGTTCAGAATCCTCGAGGAGTATTTCGAGGAGCGTGAAAAGGCGGGCTTTCCCCACCGCTATGAGCTATGGGACCGCGACAAGACCTGCGAGATGTTCGGCACCGACTTTTATCACGGGGCTTTTGTCTGCTACCGCGACGGTCACGTCCATCCACTTAACCTCTGTCTCGGCGAAGCGCGCGCAGCGCGCGGACTTGGCGTGCAGATTTTCGAGCAGTCGCCCGTCACCCACATCGAGCACGGTGCACGCCCCAGGGTCGTCACGGCGAACGGCTATATCGAAGCCGATAGTGTGATTCTCGCCGGCAATGCGTACAGCAAGCTCGAGCCGAAGCACCTCAAGAACCTGGTGTTTCCGGCCAGCAGCTACATCATTGCGACCGAGCCGCTGCCTGTTGAGCTGGCGCAGGAAATCAACCGAGACGACGTGGCGGTTTGCGACGTCAATGAGGTCGTTGACTACTGGCGCCTCAGCGCCGACAAGCGAATGCTGTATGGCGGCGCATGCAACTACTCAGGCCAGGAGCCGCGCAGCATCGAGTCATACATTCGTCCGCGCATGCTCGAGGTCTACCCGCAGCTTGCGGATGTCAAGATCGAGTTCGAGTGGAGCGGCAAGATCGGGATCGTATTGAATCGCACGCTCACGGTCGGTCGCACCGGCAAGAATGTCTACTACTGCCAGGGCTATTCCGGGCATGGCGTTAGCGCGTCGCATGTCATGGGCGAGATCCTGGCGGACGCCGTGACCGGCACGATGGAGCGTTTCGACCTGTTCGCCGGGCTTAAGCACATTCGAACGCCCGGACCGCGGTGGCTGGGCAACCAGCTCGTGGCCCTCGGGATGCTCTTCTACCGGCTCAAAGACAAGTTGTAGAGCCACACACCGAGCCCGATAACCCCCAGCGAAAGGAATGGCTCGAACGGCCAGTAAGGCAGCCAGAGCTCGAGGGTCGCCGACCATCGAGGAGCGGTGAGAAAGGTCGACACGGCATCCTGCCAGAAGAGTCCCGTGGCGGCGACCGCCACGCCTGCCGCAATGATCCCGACCCCGAGCAGCCGCAATGCCGCCGGCGGTTCGTCCTCCGGCCGTCGCCGGTTGCCCCAGGCGAAAATCCTGAGCGCGAAGGCGAAAAAGCCGCTCCAGTAGAACAGGTAGTCCAGCGGCCTCGGATCAGCGTAATAGTTAAGGTTCCACCAGTAGACGCTGAACGGGTATGCCCACAGGAAGTAGATGCCTGTGGTGTGCAACATCTTCCACTGCCTCGCATCGAGGAATTTGCTGCCAAACCGAAACGACGTTAACACCATCGCAACCAGGAAGATGTAGCCGGTACTACCCTCGAGCTCGTCGCGCAGATAGTAGATCTCTTCGAAGTAGTAGTCGCGAAAGCTTGTCGACATCCCATAGATGAACAGGGCCTGCCAACCCATCGCAACGGCAAAAGACAGCCCAAGGTATTTGCGATTGCGCAGCAGCCAGCGTGGAAACGTCCCCGGAAACAGCGTCTGCAAAGCAGACGCCGCCACAACCAGGTAAATAAACGGCACGGCCCAGCGAACGGAATACGAGATCATGTGCGACACGCCGGACGGCGCCGACAGGTCCGTACCCAGCATTTCGATGATCATCGCCGTGGAGATGACGGCGGAACAAAGCCAGAACAGGCCCCACCTGTTCCAGACGTCGAAACCTCCGAGCTGCCGAGCGCGTGCTACCATCGAGTGATGCCCCTTCGCTTCAGAGCAGCCGTGCTGCGCGGGATTTGCATCGGCACTGCGATGCTGCCGTGGCTGGCTGCGATGTACGCATTCTACTGGCTCGACACGAGCGGCACCTGGACCAGCGCGACCGCGCACCGCGGCAAACTATCGGTCCTGCTGCTCGCCTCGGGCATCCTGCTGTCTTTTCTATCCTGGACCTTCCTGTCACGACGATATGTCAAATAGCGCATGCCCCGTGTTTTCGTGACCTATGCCCTTGTCCTGAAAGGATAATCCCGCAAACTGCCGGGACAGACTTTGCTTGTGGCACGTGGGAGGAGTTATGAAGAAGCTTGCTGCTTATGTGGTGGCGATCCTGGGGTTCGGCATCTATGGGGCAATGACGGGTGTCGATCGCGACGACAGCGGAAACATCGTCGGCGAAGGAACGCTGGACGCGTTCCAGGTACGCCTCGGCGACTGTTTCGACGACCCGGACGTCACCGCGGACGAGTTCTCGAGCCTGCCGGGCGTTCCGTGTACGGAACCGCACGACAACGAGGCTTTTGCGGTCTTTGACCTGACGATGGCGTCGTACCCGGAGAACGACATTGCCGACATTTCGCAATCGTCGTGCATCGACCGCTTCGAAGCCTATGTCGGGAGCGACTACCAGTCCTCCTCGCTCGACGTTGTAACGATGTTCCCGTCGCCCGAGAGCTGGGCGCAGGACGACCGTGAGGTCGTCTGCGCGCTGTACGACATGAGCGGTGCGAAGCTCGTCGGCAGCGTCAAGGGTCGCGGCATCTAACGACCGACTGCAGCCCGGCTGCAGCTGCCCCTGCCGACCTGTATGGTATGAGACCGTGCAGGTGGTGGGGGTTTTCTTATGAGGGGTTACCGCTGGGTCGTCCTCGGCGTCATCATCCTCGCATCGTTCGTCGCGTACATCCTGCGCACCAACGTCAGCATCGTCAGCGAATCGATGATGGTCGACCTCGGGATGAGCGAGTACCAGCTCGGCCTCGTGTTTTCGGCCTTTGCGGCCGGCTACGCCATTTTCCAGTTTCCCGGCGGTCTGATCGGCGATCGCTTCGGCCCGCGCAGAACCATCGCCGCGATCGCCATCGCCTGGACCGTTCTCACCATAGCGACGGCCCTGGTACCGGGTTCGGACACCTGGCCCATCGCGTGGACGGTCGGCGCGCTGATGCTCGTGCGGTTCCTGATCGGCGCCGCCAACGGACCGTTCTTTCCGGTCACGATCGGCGGCACGATCGAGCGCTGGTTCCCGGCCAGCCAGTGGGGCCTGCCGAACGGCCTGTCGAGCGCAGGCCTGACGCTCGGCGCCGCCATGACCGCGCCGCTCATCGTCGCGCTCATGGAGGGCTTCGGCTGGCGTTACGCCCTGCTGATCGTAGCGCCCGCCGGGCTCGTCGCCGCCCTGGCCTACTGGACGCTGGTGACCGACGACCCGGCCGAGCACCCGATGATCACCGAGGCGGAACTGGAGTTCATTCGCTCGGACCGGCCGCCGGCCGAGGCCGACATCGAGAAAGGCGCCTGGAAGCTCGTGCTGAAAGACCGCAATATCCTGCTGATCGCGACAAGCTATTTCTGCATGAACTACGTGTTCTACCTGTTCTTCAGCTGGTTCTTCTATTACCTCACCAACGTGCGCGAATTCTCGGCAGACGACGCCGGCCTGTTCACGGCCGCGCAGTGGATTCTCGGCGCGGTCGGCGCGACGGTCGGCGGCTTCGCGTGTGACATGCTGATTCGCAAACTGGGCATCCGTCGTGGAACGCGCCTGCAAACCATGACCGCACTGGTGTTGTCGGGCGCTTTTCTCTACATCGGCGCGACGTCCGGCGACGTGATGCTGACCGTAATCGCGCTGTGCTTCAGCTTCGGCTTCACGCAGCTGACCGAGGCCCCGATGTGGGTCGCGACGATGGGCGTCGCGGGCAGGCACTCGCAGATCGCGACCGGTGTGCTCAACACCGGCGGCAACATCCCGGGGGCGATCGGCGGCCTCATGGTGCCGTTTATCGCGGCCCGGCTCGGCTGGGATGCAGCCATCATCAGCGGCTCGCTGTTCGCTTTCGCCGGCGCCCTGCTATGGCTGCTGATTCGCGCCGACGAGCCCATGGCCGAGTCGCCTAACGCCTGATTTCGAACTCGGGCTCACCAAGCACCCCGAAGTCCGGCGTAATGCCGAGTCCGGCCGTTGTCGGCGCGCGTGCCGTGCCTGACTGCCTGGCGTCAAGACCGCTGCCCGTCTTCACGTCGACATAGGCATTGAAATCGGTCGCCGCAAACCGGCAGTCCTCGGGCGTCGAGTGCGACAGATGCGCGATGGCCGCCGTGATGAAATCCGAGCCCCAGGTGTCCTCGATGTTCATCGGGATACCCAGCGTCACGCACAGGTCGCGCGCAACCCGGGCTTTGGTCAGACCGCCGAACTTCGAAATCTTGAGATTGATCGAGTCCATCGCGCCGTCCTCGTGGGCGCGCAGCAGCGCCGGCAACGAGTCGATATTCTCGTCGAGGATGAACGGCAGCCCGGTGCGGCGCCGAATCGTCAGGCAGTGCGCGTAGGACTGGCACGGCTGCTCGATGTAAACGTCGACGTCACGTACCCCCTTGACCACGCGCGCCGCGGCGTCGACACGCCAACCCGTGTTGGCGTCGGCGACGAGAACCTCGTCGTCGGCGAGTATTGCCCGCACGGCCTTGACGCGCTCGATATCCTCGAGCGGATCGCCGCCGACCTTGAGCTGGAATTTCGTGTAGCCCTGCTGGCGATACAGATCCACGTTAGCCGCCATCTCGTCAGCGCCGGCCATCGTGATGGCGCGGTACAGCTTGAAGCTGTCGCCGTGCCGGCCACCCAGGAGCTCGCAGATCGGCTTGCCGGTGGCGTGCCCGAGCAGGTCCCAGCAGGCCATGTCGATGGCCGACTTGGCGTAGCCGTGACCGTTGAGCATCGTGTCCATGATGGCATTGATGCGCCCGACCGCGGTCGGATCTTCGCCCAGCAGGTGCGGGCCCAGTTCCCGGATAGCCGCCCGCGCGCCGAGCGCGAATGCCGGCAGGTAGGCCGAACCGAGCGGCGTGTTTTCGCCGTAGCCGGCGGTGCCCTCGTCCGTCAGGATCTCGACAATCGTCGAGTCGAACGTCTCGACGAAGTGCTTGCCGCCCGCCCAGGTGTAGCGGCCTTCGATCAGTGGCAGATCGACCTGGTAGACGCGAATCGCTTCAATCTTCATCAGGAACTCCATCCCCCAGGGCCGCCAGGAGCGCGTCACCCTGCTGCTCGCTCAGCGGGTCGAGCGGCGGCCTGACGTTGGCCCACCGGGCATCCCCGGTCTCGATGGCCAGCAGGCGTTTCTGCGCCGGGATGGGACCGTAGTCCTGGATCGCGAGCCGGGTCTTGCTGATGGCCTGCTGCTGAACGCGCGCTGCGTCGAGGTCGCCTTCGTCGTACAGCGTGACGACCTTGACGATTTCGCGCATGTTGATGTTCGCCGTCGCCGAGATGCAGCCCGGGCCGCCCAGGTCGAGCGCGTCGATGAGCGGCAGTTCCGAGCCCGGGTAGACAATCAGGCCGTCAATCTCGAACAGCTGGCGCGTATTGTCCCAGTCGCCCGAGCTGTCCTTGATACCCACCACCTGCTGCGGAAAGTCTGCGTGCAGTCGCGCCGCGAGCGCCGGCGGGATCCCCACAATGGCAATGGGCGGGATGTGATACAGAAAAATGCGGGCATCGTCGCCGATCTTGGCGATAAGTTCCGCGAAATGCCGGTAAATACCGTCTTCGCTCACATCTTTGAAGTAGAATGGCGGCAGCGTCATGACCGCGGCGCAGCCCCGGTCCAGGCAGGCGCGCGACAAGCGGGCCGTGTCCGCAACGTTCGACAACCCGGTCCCCGGGATCATGCGCGCCGGGTCCACTCCCCCGTTGATCAGGGCGTCAATCGCGTCGAT
>JASJBB010000073.1 GCA_030066735.1 Woeseiaceae bacterium
ATCCGTGGCCGAATCCAATTGGCTACCGTCCCCCGCGGGACAACCGTTCTCGCTGACGTTCCGAGCCTATGTGCCGAAGCCCGTCGTGCAGAGCGGCGAGTGGTTTCCACCGCCCGTTGAAGTTATCGGGCAATGACGGCTCGCCCCGTCATTTAGATCTGCCGGCAAGTCGCGACCGAAAATGACGCAGCCCGCCGACCACGTCCCCTTGGGTACGAACAACCCGGAACAGACGTCACTTCGCGTCAGCATGATCGGCAACCTTTGGATGGCCGGAGCTGGCATCTGGGCGGCCGCGCTGTCCAATTCGCAGGCAATCCTTGTTGACGGCCTGTTCTCGCTCATCGGGTTCGTCGCCGCGTTCGTTGCCGCCAAGGTGAGCCAGGATATCGCGCGTCGGCCGGATCGCATCCGCCCATTCGGGTACGGCGCCGACGAATCCATCTTCACGACGTTCCGCGCGCTCACCCTATTGGGTCTTGTGCTTTTTGGCATTGGGGATGCTGTCTGGAGTATCGTGTCCTACCTGCGCGGGAATGATCCGGAGCCGATCGATTACGGTCCCGTTGCAATCTACCTCGTTGTTGTTGGTGCAACCTGTGCAATCTTGTGGGCATTCCACTGGCGCGCCTGGAAAAAGGGCGGCAAAACGAGTGACATCCTGAGACTCGAAGCCAACGCTGTCGCTTTCGATGCCGCAATGACCGTGGCTGCCGGTGGTGGGCTGTTTCTGATCCGTTATTTCGGGGACGGGCTACTGGCACCGATTGCCCCAATCGGTGACGCGCTGATTGTGCTGGTGCTCTGCACGATGGCGGCATCCTGGTACTTCTCGGATTTCAAGGCGGGACTGGACGAACTGGGCGGGGCCGCTGCCGCACCGCTGCACTACACAACGGTGCGCGAAGCCATTCGTGAACCACTCGCGAAATGGGGCGGTACCGTGGTTGATCTCGCGGTCGTAAAGACGGGTCGCAGTTTCCTGGTGCTGCTTTTCGTCGATCCGGGCAGGGCCGTCTCCGCGGCGGATGTCGAAGCGCTCAGGGAGGAGATAGTTCGCGAGTTACGCCAGAAACTTGGCTATGTGGAAGCGTTAGTGGCCCTCGCCGAGGAGCCGATCGGCGAAACGACGGGTCAGCGGTGAGCTTGGTGGAAATTTTGGTTCGCTCGGTCCCACTGTCGCCATCAGTTGGGTCATGATAGTGGACAGATTCGTCACCTTGCCGACAGAGTCGGGGCCCAGACTCAGAATTCGTCGGCGTTAGCGACCCTCCGGCGCACCTTGTCCTTGTACATGCGGTGGTCCGCATCGGCCAGCAGGGACTCGATGGTGTCGTGCCGGTCGGGGTCGAGCTCGATGAAACCGACGCTCCACGCCAGTTTCTGGCGAATCTCGCAGTCCGTCTCGTTGGCCATCAATTCGAGGCGTTCTGCCGCCCGAATCGCTATGCCCTTACTACCGGCCATCAGGACCACGAACTCGTCGCCACCGAGGCGCGCCACGACATCGGCCGTGCGAAAGCACTTGATCAAAAGGTCCGCGAAGTGCTTGAGGAGTTTGTCGCCCGCCGCGTGCCCGTAGGCGTCGTTGACCGCCTTGAAGCCGTCGAGGTCGAAGTACGCGAGTTCCGCGTCGGTCCCGGTTCGCCGGCAAAGAGACAGCATATGTCCGGCGACGAGATGAAAACCGCGGCGGTTGGCCACCTGGGTGAGGTCGTCAACCGTTACCTGGGAGGCGACGGCGATCTCGTCATCGACCATCGCCGCAAGATCCTGCAGTGTCGACACGTCGTCCTCCGAGAACTCCCGGGGCTCGGGATGGATCAGGCATAGCGTACCGATGCGTTGACCACCGGGGCCATGGACCGGGCACCCGGCATAGAAGCGAATATCCGGGTCCCCCAGGACCAGCGGATTGTCATGGAAACGGTCGTCGCTAGTCGCATCGTTCACGACGAATACGCCTTCCTGGAGGATGGCATGCCCGCAAAACGATATCTCTCGTGAGGTTTCGCAGGCGTCGAGGCCCTGCTTCGACTTGAACCACTGGCGGTCGAAATCGACCAGGCTGACCAGGCAGATATTCACGCCGAATATCCGTTTGGCCATTCGTGTTAGCCGGTCGAAGCGTTCCTCCGACGGCGTATCGAGTATGCGAAGCGAATGCAGACTTTTAAGGCGAGCCGTCTCGTCGATCGGAAGCGGTGGTTTGAGCATTGGTAATCCGTGCAAAATCAAGCTTGCACGGTTATCGGCCGCCTCCCACGAGTTCTTTAGTCGATAAGGTGCGAATGACCGCACCGACTATTTGGGATCGCAGTACGCGCGAAGTACACTATCGGAGTCGCTGAGTTGGCCACACCACTAACTGCCTGATTTCGGTAGTCTTCTGACCACCGACTTCAAGCAGTAACATCACCCCAAAGTAACCAACTGAGTCCTGCAGGCTTTTGGAGTACGCTCAGTTTTACTCTCACTTTTCAGTTGGAAAGATGGTCCTGGTAAGTGGCATCCAATCCGATGTGCGTATTCTGGCGATGTCGGTCCAGTTCATCAATTACAATACAGGCAACACGCGTTCCAGTAATTTTTAAGAAACTCTATGAAACCTTTAATCAAAGACTTTTTACACAGCGATTCCGCTATCGATTCAATTTCCGTCCAGGGCTGGGTTCGCACCCGCCGGGATTCGAAAGAATTTTCTTTTATTGAGCTGAACGATGGGTCCTGCCTGGCAAACATACAAATTATTGTTGATGCGAGTCTTGATGGTTACGAACAGATAAAAAACATCACCACCGGTTCTGCCGTCAGTATTAATGGCAACCTTGTCGAGTCACCTGGAAAAGGCCAACGCTGGGAGATCCAGGCCACCTCGATAGAACTGATTGGGGGCGCACCGGATGATTTCCCCCTGCAAAAGAAACGCCATAGCGATGAGTACCTGCGTACGATTGCACACCTGAGACCACGCACAAACAAATACGGCGCCATATTCAGGATCCGCTCGAAATTATCTCATGAGGTTCATCAATTCTTTCAGCAACGTGGTTTTAACTGGATCCATACACCCATCATTACCGGTGCTGACTGCGAAGGCGCCGGTGAATTGTTTCGTGTTACTACCCTGGACCCGGCAAAGGTCCCTCTTGAAAACGGCAAGGTTGATTACCAGCAGGACTTTTTTGGCAAGGAGGCTATGCTGACAGTATCAGGTCAACTATCTGTCGAGTCGTTCTGTCAAAGCCTTGGCAATGTCTACACCTTCGGTCCAACTTTTCGAGCCGAAAATTCTAATACCAGCCGGCATGCATCAGAATTCTGGATGATTGAACCGGAAATGGCATTTGCTGACCTTGAAGACAATATGAATCTTGGGGAAGAAATGATTCGAGAACTGGTTAAATTTACCATTGACGAATGTGCAGATGATCTTTCGCTGTTTGCAAAGTTTGTCGATAAAACCTTGATGCAAACCCTCGAAAATATTGTAAACAACGAGTTCGTCCGACTTCCCTACACGGAAGCTATCGATATTTTGCAATCTGCCAAATCCAGTTTTGAATTCGAACCAAAATGGGGCAATGATTTGCAAACCGAGCATGAAAGATACCTTACCGAGAAGCACTTTAAACGGCCCGTTATCGTCTTCGATTACCCGAAAGACATTAAGGCGTTTTACATGCGCTTAAACGACGACAACAAAACTGTTGCCGCTATGGATGTGCTGGTACCTTCTGTTGGTGAAATTATCGGCGGCAGTCAACGAGAGGAGCGCTTTGATTTTTTGCAAAAAAGAATCAAGCAAATGAATTTCAACGAAGAAGACTACTGGTGGTACCTGGAATTGCGCAAATACGGAACAGCACCACATGCCGGCTTCGGGCTGGGCTTTGAGCGCCTGTTAATGCTGCTGACGGGTGTTTCAAATATTCGTGATGTGATCCCATTTCCACGAACCCCGAAACACCTGGAGTTTTGAAAAGAATTACATAAGCCGGCCTTCTTAACAGCCGGCAGGAACAGGTCTTATTATTTTGCTCACTCGGCTGCAGAGTAGAGCTATCTCCCTGATTAGCGGGTGTAGTTCAATGGTAGAACATCAGCTTCCCAAGCTGAGAATGAGGGTTCGATTCCCTTCACCCGCTCCAGTTTCTGCTCCTAAGCAGACCGTTTCCGCTATTCGTGATCGTCCAGAGCAATACGTTTGTTGCCGGCCTTTGCGCAGGATTTGATGTCCAATCTTCGCCGGACTATTCTGAAGAGGGTTCAAAATCTAAGAAGAAAAAGTCTGTCGCTAGGTCAGCAGGACATTCAAACAGTTAGCGGGTGTTTGAAACGGGATCTCTAGGGTATGCGGGGACCGAAAGTGCGCACATGCACTCTGTCGGTTCGCGGGGTGATCGTTTCGAATTAACATAATAAAAGCGTAAGGGGAACTACATCATGAAGTCGAACAGGAATCGGCGCTGGTCGTCGATCAGTACAGTCGTTATCGGCCTTGTGGTCAGCGTATCCGGCATGACGGTTGCGCAGGCGCAGGCGCAGGACAGGGCGGGCGCGCGTGGAGACGGGGTTGTTCCGCCGCACATTGCAGAGCGCCAACTTGATGCGCCAATTGAGATTGAGACTGCTGGCGGC
Organism: Woeseiaceae bacterium; assembly: GCA_030066735.1. Lineage (GTDB taxonomy): Bacteria > Pseudomonadota > Gammaproteobacteria > Steroidobacterales > Woeseiaceae > UBA1847. The sequence continues at coordinate 4,642 of JASJBB010000073.1, forward strand.
TCGCAACTACTTTTCAGGATGACGCCGAACAAGCGCGTCTCTGCAGGTCGAAATCAAATGATTGTGCGGCTCGCGGCTCCGGCGGCAGCCGAACTGGGCGGCAATATCGCAGCTAGCAAAGTTAGCATTCAGTCTGAACAGGCTGCCCTTATTCAGCGGCTGCGCGCCAAGGCGCCGGACCTGAAGGTTATTGCGCAGACACAAGTGGTATTGAACGCCATCTTCGTGGAAGTCTCCGATGAATATCTGTCGGCTGTGGCTGAAGATGTTGCTGTTTCCCGCGTCGCGCCTATCGGTGACTACGAGCTTGATCTGTCCGACACCGTGCCCTACATTGGGGCGGCCGCCGTCCAGGCGGGGGGCATCGATGGCTTGGGTGTCAGCATTGCGGTACTCGATTCCGGTATCGACTACACGCACGCCAACATGGGTGGGCCCGGCACGGTCGACGCCTACCTTGCAGCGCATGGTGGTAGCCCGTTCGACCCGCTGAACACGACGCGCGACGGATTATTCCCGACCGCCAAGGTTGTAGACGGCTGGGACTTCGTTGGTGAGCTTTGGCCCTTCGGCCCGTTGGCGCCGGACGAGGATCCGATCGACTTCGAAGGCCATGGTTCACATGTCGCGGATATCGCGGCCGGTGCCAACGGCGTTGCGCCGGGCGCCGATCTCTACGCCGTCAAGGTCTGTTCGGCGGTGTCGAGCTCCTGCTCCGGCGTCGCGCTGATTCAGGGTATGGAGTTTTCCGTAGACCCGAATGGAGACGGTGATACATCTGACGCTGTCGATATCATCAACATGTCTCTGGGCTCGACCTATGGCCAGGCATTTGACGACGACCTTTCCGATGCCGTGGATAACGCAAGCGAGTTGGGCGTATTCACGGTTTCGTCGGCAGGCAACTGCGGCGATCGGCCGTGGTGCACGGGCACGCCGTCTTCGGCACCGACTGCGCTGTCCGTAGCGCAGACTACAGTTCCGATTGCAACAAACTGGTTCATGAAGGTCAGAGAGCCTGCAGCGTCGGCAGGTATCTACGGGGCGGTCAAGTACCCATGGACGCCCGATCCTGCTGCGGAAGTCTCAGGCCTGGTGCAGTACGGTGATCTGGATGCATTTGGCGATCCGACGAATCTAAATGGCTGCGCACCGTTCGAAACGGCCTTTCCTGGAAGGATCGTTGCCGTCGATCGCGGTGGTTGCTTCTTTAGCGACAAGATCCGCAACATCGAGAATGCCGGCGGCGTGCTCGGCATCGTGATGTTGATTGATGACAGCCCGCCGTTCCCGGGCGGCTTCGGCGGCGGTCCCGGGATCAACATCCCGGGCTTCAACATCAGCCGGGTTGATGGTGACATCCTCCGAGCCGGTGATGCCGTGGTCGCGTTCGGCCCCGGGCTCTCCGAAACAGTTGCTCAGGACGGCTTTACAGTCGCCAGTACTGCTCGCGGTCCGGAGCTTTCGTTCGTTAACTTGAAGCCGGAAATCGGTGCGCCTGGCGCGTCGGTATCTCTCGAAGTTGGCACCGGTACTGCCAAGACGCCTTTCGGCGGCACCTCCGGTGCCAGCCCGATGGCCGCTGGATCGGCAGCGCTCGTTCAGGCCGCTTGCCGCGACGATGACGATGACAGCGACAGCGACAGCGACAGCGACAGTGACAGCGACAGCGATGACAGCTGCTCGCCGCTCGAACTGAAGGCGCGACTCATGAACACGGCGTTCCGCAACGTCATTAGCGATACGACCGGCGATTTTGCCGAAATCACGCGTATCGGCGGTGGTGAAGTTCGTGCGGATGCTGCAGTCGGCGCCCCGTTCCAGGCCTGGTCACGTGATGACGACAACCCGTCTATTAGCCTCGGCGTCATCGACGGCGCTCGCGACATGACGATCAAGCGCAAGATTCGTGTGGAGAATCTGTCCGGTAAGCGGCAGAGGATCGACGTTTCGAACGAGGACCGCAATGCCTTATTTGCTGCTGAAGGTGCTATCGAGGTGGACACGCGCAGCAGGGTCCGGCTTGATGACGACGACAGCACGACGCTCAACGTCAAGTTCCAGGTTGACGCGTCCGCACTGAATCCGAACGTAATGAATTCCGGCTTCGGAATCGATGATCCGTTCCTGCTGGGTGTTAACGAGATTGGCGGCTATCTTGTGATGGATGGCAAGAAAGGCCAGGTCGCGATACCGTGGCATGCAATTGCCCGGCAGGCGGCTGAAGTTGATCCGGAGAGGCAGACAATCGTTCCGGGCGGGTTCCCGGACACTATCGGCCTGTTTAACAACGGCGTGGGCACTGCGCAGAACGATGCGTACGCGATTATCGGGCTTAGCGACGAAATGCCGCGCGGCGCGAAAGGCACGCAGTCTCCGACGCCGGATCTGCGTGCTGTCGGCGTCAATACGTTCTTCGTGCCAGCAAGCCCGCTCTCACCTTGCTCTGAGACGGAAGACTCATTTATCTGGGTATTCGCGTTCAACACCTGGGATAGACAGAGCAGCCTGTTGCCGGTGATCTTCCAGGTCGACCTCGACATCGATCAGGACGGCATTGTCGACTACTTTGTCTACAATGCACCGCTGTCGATCCTGCAGGCTGGTGACTTCAGTGTCCCGTGGGAGGTGACCTGGGCCGAAGACGCTACTACAGGATTCGCACGGGCGTTCTTCTTCACTGAGCACGCGACCAATACGGCGAACACGGCATTGACCGTTTGTTCTCAACAGCTCGGTATGAGCCCGGCTGACCTCTTGACTACCAATGTGGACGCGACTGCGCATGCGTTCGACTTCTACTACGGTGGTCCGGGCGATTCCATCGATGGCATCACGATCACGCCGTTGGGCGAGCGCTTCTTCGCCTTGTCCGCGGACATCCCGGGTAATTCGGGCGGCGCGCTGAACGTTTTCGACTTCACACCGTTCCCGGGCAATTCGCCGGAAGGCGGTGTGATGCTGTTCACGAATGGCAGTCGTGGATTCGAGACCGGTGCTGCGACGGAAGATACCGAAGCGCTGCTATTCCTTGCGCCCGGGGTTCCGGAACCAGCGCCATTGCCGCCCCCGAAGAAGGACCATGATGATGACAGCGACAGCGATAGTGACAGTGACTAGCTAAACTCGCTGCAAAGACAGAGGGGCCCCGCGACGGGGCCCCTTTTTTTACATGTCAGGATTTTCCGAGCGGTTCGGCCGGAAGCCGGTGCAGAGTTTGAAAAAGCCTTTTGCCGCTGCGTGATAATCGTACGTCTTGCCTTCATGCTTCAGCACTACGCGGAACCCGTCGACGATCGCTTGCGTATAGACCTGTCCCGGCTCGGGACAACCCAGTGCACCATCATTCCATTGCACGGCCTGGGCTTGCAGGGTTTCGAATTCAGCACGCTGGGCCCCGGTCCGACCTTCGAGATCGGCAAAGATCTTGTCCATGAGGTCTTCCGGCACCTCTCCCGTCACGCCGCCCTCGGGAGCCTGGTCGGACGACTGGCGGACAGTATCTGCCGGCATTGATTGCGTCACCTGCAGCTCCCGCCGCATTGCGATTCGCTCTTCCCTGGTCATTTCCTGCGGCCGCTCCACGGCTACAGGAGGCTCCGCTTGATCCTGTTGCTCTGCCTCCTCCGAGTTGGTGCAAGCGGCACCCATCAGGAGGGTGATGCCTAGAGCACAGCTCAACAGCGGTCTTTTTCTAGTGATTGCAGTTTCCATTTCTTGTTCCTGTCACCCTGGTTATTGATTGACATAGATGTACGCACCCACGTCGTCGCCGCGAATCTCGGTCTCGGACGATTCGCGACGGCGGTTGGGCCCAAATGAATAAACGAAGAGAGCCTGCGTTTGGGTCTTGCGATCGCACCGATATCGTATCCAATACGGCGAATTCCAGGGATCCAGCAGGAATTCAGCCCGTTCCTCGGGCATGCCCTGGCTCACGAGGCTCGCAAACTCGCCCTGCTGCAGTCCGAACTGCTCGTACTTGACGACGTATGAATACAGTCGCTTGTGCACGTTGCAGCGAGCCCAGGCGCGGCCGCTCTCGAAGTCACGCTTGATGGCGCCAATCTCGGCCTGTGCCGCTTCCAGCATTTCCGGTTGGTCGTCGCGTTGCAGCCGGGTCAGAGCGCCGCTGGCAATGCCGAGCGCCATCACGACAGTCCAGCCGAGCAGCACCGGTTTAACCTCGGGGGGCATCAGCGCGAACAGCATTCCCAGGCCGAGCATCAGTTCCACCCACTCGCCGGAGTGGCTGAACGGGTAAACCAGGTACATCAGGAACGTCGCCGCGAACAGAGGCAGCAAGCCCAGCGGCGGGACTACAATGCCAATCCGGTCAAATATTCCACGTAAAGGCGCCACGAGGGCCAGGAGCGGGAGCAGCACGCCATACCCCACGATCGTCGCGGACAGCGCCAGCTTGCGGTAGTCGGTATCGATGACATTGTGAAAGTTGAATTCCTGCTGGAAATTGTGCTCGAGAAAGTACACGGGTGGCCGATAGCCGAGAACACGCTGGCCCCAGGAGATTTCCTCCATCGCGACGAAGAAGCAGAACAGCGCGAGACCGTACAGAAACCACGGAAACCGGCCTGCGACCTGTTTCCGGCTTGCGACAATCGCCGCAACGGCCGCCAACAGGAAAGCCCAGAAGCTCGCCCACTCGATGTACTCATCTTCCTGGATGCTCATGTAATAGAAATCCGGCCAATGAACTTCGAGCAACCAGGCATAGACGAGCACCGCGAGCACCAGGACATTGGCAAGCAGGTAGGACCCGCGAACTGCGGCTTGACGGTCAGGATTGGAGTCCCCTGGATTCACGCAATTTCCCTAGCCGAGAGAGAATCCATATACTAATTCACAAGAATAAGGGGGTGTAGTTCTGAGAACAGGGCTTCGATTCCCGTCACTCGCTTCAACATCTCGACCCTAGAAGAAGGGACCTCCACACAATGCCCCCAAAACCCTCGGCAAGGCCGAACGAGACTCGTATAACCCGCTTCCTGCACGTCGTCGAATGGCTCGGCAATGCCTTGCCTCACCCCGTATCGTTGTTCGCATTGTTCGCGGTCGGCGTGGTTGTGCTGTCCGGCATCCTCGGCTACTTCGAAATTGCCGTGGTCGATCCGCGGCCCGAGGGCGCGAAGGGCAGGGCCGACAACGGCATGATCGAGGTCGTCAGCCTGTTCAATGCTGAGGGGCTGCGGCTGATCGTCCTCAACCTGGTGCGCAACTTCGTCGAGTTTGCGCCGCTGGGCACGGTGCTCGTGGCGCTGCTGGGCGTCGGCGTTGCCGAGCGCTCGGGCTGGCTGACCGCCGTCATCCGCGGCATGGTGCTCAAGGCGCCGCCGAGCATGGTAACGGTCTTCATCGTGTTCGCGGGCGTGCTGTCCAACACCGCGTCTGAAATGGGCTACGTCGTGCTCGTACCGCTGGCCGCGGTCGTGTTCTATTCGCTGGGCCGGCATCCGCTCGCGGGCCTGGCGGCCGCATTCGCCGGCGTCTCCGGCGGCTATAGCGCCAACCTGCTCATCGGCACGGTCGATCCGCTGCTGTCGGGTATAACGACCGAGGCGGCGCGCCTGATAGACCCGACCTACGAGGTCGACGTCAGCGCCAACTGGTACTTCATGATTGCAAGTACCTTCCTGATCACGGCCGTGGGCAGCTTCATCAGCCTCAAGATCGTCGAACCCTCGCTCGGTAAATACGAGGGCACGCCCGAGGGCCTCGATGACGAGGACTCGCACCGCATGGACCCGCTCTCGGCCAAAGAGAAGAAAGGCCTGTGGCACACGTTGTGGGCCACGATCATTTTCGCGGGGCTCATGGTCTTCCTCGTCGTGCCCGAAGGCGCCATCCTGCGCAACCAGGAAACAGGCGCCGTCGCGGGCTCGCCGTTCCTGCGCGGCATCGTGGCAGTTATCTTCGTGTATTTCATGATGGTCGGTATCGTCTACGGTCGCGTCGTCGGCACGATTCGGAACGACCGCGACGTCATCAACGCGATGGCGCACGCCATGAGCACGCTCGGGCTCTACATAGCCCTCGTGTTCTTCGCCGCGCAGTTCGTGAAGTTCTTCGGTTGGACCAATCTCGGTTCGATCACCGCGGTGACAGGCGCCAACTTTCTGCAGAGCATCGGTCTCACGGGACCCGTGGTTTTCTTCTTCTTTATCATCGTCTGCGCGTTCATCAACCTGATGCTGGGCTCGGCATCCGCGCAGTGGGCCGTGACGGCCCCGATCTTCGTGCCGATGCTCATGCTGCTGGGCTATGCGCCCGAGGCCATCCAGGCCGCATACCGCATCGGTGACTCGAGTACCAACATCATCACCCCGATGATGAGTTACTTCGGCCTGATCATGGCCTTCGTGGCCCGGTACGTGCCCAAGGCCGGCGTCGGCACGCTCATCGCAATGATGCTGCCGTACTCCGTGGCCTTCCTGGTGCTATGGTCGCTATTCTTTTATTTCTGGACGTTTATTATCGGTATGCCGGTTGGGCCCGCGTCGCCGACGTACTACACGCCCGGTTAGAGGGCCCGCGGCGAATCCGTCGCAACACATTACTTCGGAATTCAAATGCTGTTATTCGTTACCGCCGTCAGCGTCGTCCTGGTCGTTTCGTTCCTGTGCTCGATCTTCGAGTCGGTGCTGCTGTCCCTGACGCGCCCGCAAATCGAGGTGCTCAATCAAAAAGGCAAAACCGCCGGACGCCTGTTGTCCCGGTTCAAGGAGAACATGGACGTGCCGATTGCGGCGATCCTGATCCTGAACACGGCTGCGCACACGATCGGCGCGGCGGTTGCCGGCGCGAGCTACCAGAACGTCTTTGACGAGGGCACGCTGTGGCTGTTCTCGATCATCTTCACGATCGCCGTGCTGTTCGCCACCGAGATTATCCCGAAGACGCTTGGCGTCACGTACGCAACGTACCTGGCGACACCGGTTGCCCATGGCATTCGCTGGCTCACCGTATTGCTCAAGCCGCTGGTGCTACTCAGCGAGAAGATCTCCCGATCGCTGCGCGGTGACACGAAGGTCCCGGTCACCACCGCGGAAGAGATCCGTCTGCTGGCCGTTCTCGGGCGCAGCAAGGGCGCGCTCGGTGTCGATACGGCCGACATGATCGTGGGCGCCGCGCAGCTCGATTACCTGCACTCCCACGACGTGATGCTGCCGCGCGAAGACGTCGTCTTTCTGTCGGGCGAAATGGAACGCGAGGAGACGATGAAACTCATGCAGGAGTCCGGCCACAGCCGCTTTCCGTTCTCGCCGACCCGGGACCTCAAGGATGTGTCCGGTGTCGTGTTCGCGAAAGAGTTGCTCCACTGGTTGCTGCAAAACGACACTGACGCCATCGACTGGGACGCGCTCGTCAGGGAATCGCTGATCGTGCCGCCGAGCATTCCCCTGCGGCAGCTGTTGCGCACCTTCCAGGACAGTCGCCGGCACATGGCCATCATCATTGACGAGTACGGCACGGTCGAGGGCATTGCGACGCTCGAGGACGTGATCGAAGAAATCGTCGGCGAAATTTTCGACGAAAGCGACCTGCCGAAGCACGAGGTCCACGAGCTCGCAGACGGCTCCCTGATCGTCCGTGCGCGTGTCGATCTGCGCAAACTCAGCGCGAAGCTGGACATTGCCTGGGACCCGGACATCGAGGCGTCGACAATCGGCGGCTTTGTCACGGACCACCTGGAACGGATTCCGGTGGCCGGCGACGCAATGGACTGGAACGATTACCGCATCGAAGTGCTGCGGGCGGACAAGACCCGCGCCACGCTCATCCGTATCGTCCCGAAGGGTGACGGGTCCGGTCAGAGCTGATTGAAAACGTAGGCGAGCAGCAGGATCTGCGGCACGGCCACGGCGGGCAGCCATAGCGCCGTGCGCTTGCCGATGTTGGTCCAGAGCAGCCCGATCTCGGTGTAGTCGGTCGCAACGCCGGCCATCAGGAAGATGAACGGGTTGCCCAGCGCGCCGGTCTTGGCGTAGATCTCGAACGCGACCGGCGAGGTGCCCTCGCTGCAGACCTCGATGACGGTCGCGAACAGCAGCGTTACGAGCATGCCGGTCAGGTCCGGCCCCATCCACTGCATAAAGAAGTGCTCGGGCACGTAGGCGCCGATGATCGCGGCGGCCATGATGCCGATCAGTATCCACCACAGCACCATGTTGGCGAGCGCAACGGCGCCGGCCGCGGTCCCCTTCGCCGCCTTTTTCGCGTCGAAGTTCTTCAGGCGATCCCACGAGACGTCTTCCGGATCGGCCGCCTCGGACGGGCCTTCGATCCAGCCGAGCGAGTCCAGTCCCATGAAGATCAGCCCGGTGACCAGAGCGACCAGCATGGCGCCAAACACGATGTACAGCGCCTTGGTGCCGAAGAAGCCGAACATCAGGATCGTCATCGGCAGGTTTGCCCACGGCGAGGCCAGCAGGAATGTAACGACCGCCGGTACGCTCGCGCCCTTCTTGTAGAGCTGGATCGCAATGGCCAGGATGCCGTGCGAACAGGCCGTCATCAGGAACCCGGCCAGCACCGAGTAGATGAGCGTCCGTTTCCGGCGCTGGCCCAGGAAACGCATGATGAAGCCGTCCGGCACGAAATAGTCGATCACGCCGCCGACGACCAGGCCGAGCAGTACGGCCCACCAGACGATCTCGAGGTAGGAAAGCAGGCTGTCATTCAGGGCGCTGAGCTGCGGGAGGAAAGACAGGGCCAGCAGCGCAAGGAATATACTGCCAACGATCTTGAGTTTGCGGCCGAGCGGGGGTATACCGCGATCTTCGGCGGCTTCGCTATGACAGCAATGCGTTTCGCAGGCCATGGCCGAAATAATGGCGGAATTGACATCGCAGTGCAGTAGGACATGTACCTAGGCATACACAACATCGACCACCCGGTCATCGCGTCACGGGACCTGGACGTTACCCGCGCGCAGTTCGAGCGGCTCGGGTTTACCGTGCCGCCGCGGGGCAGCCACATCGAGTGGGGCACCGGCAACCTGTGCGTCATGTTTCCCGACGACTACGTCGAGGTACGCGGTATCGTCGATCCCGAGCGTTTCACGATGCACCTCGACGAACACCTCGAGCAACACGGCGAAGGGCTGATGGGCGTCGCCTTCGGTACGGCCGACGTCAAAGCCAGCTACGCCGAGGCCGTCGAGCATGGCATCAAGACCGGTGAATTGCGGAATCTGCGGCGCAACTTCGAGCACCCGGAAGGCTGGACACAGCCGGCGTTCGAGCTCTACGCTCCCGACGCCGATGACATCGAGGGCCTGATGCATGTCGTCGTCATCGAGCACCTGACCCCGGAACTGATTCGCCGCCCCGATTTTCTCGAGCACGCCAACGGCTGCCTGGGCATCAACGAAATGCGTGGCGCGATCGACGACGTCGAGCGCGTCGCCGGCAAGATGCGCCGGCTGCTTGGCGACGCTGCCGTGACTGAGGGCAGCGAGGGTATTGTCCTGACGGTACCAAGTGGTCAACGCATCCGGCTCGACAAAGCCGATACCACCGGTCTGGCATCAATGACGATGCGGGTTGCCGATCTCGACCGCACTGAAAGACTGTTCATCTCCAACGACGTTGCGTTCGTTCGCGACGGGGAGACGATCACGGTAGCTCCCCACGACGCCTGCGGTACGACGCTGCACTTCACCGAGGCCGGGCCCGGCTGACCGCAACATGGAATCGCCCGTTCATCCCGGCGAGATTACGCCGATGCCGAAGTCGCTCTGGGCTGCGGCCACGGCGCGACCGGAACCGTACCCGTTGTTGCAGGGCAGGGCCGATACCGATGTCTGCGTCATTGGCGGCGGTTTCCTGGGTCTTTCGGCCGCGCTCGCAATGGCCGAACGGGGAACCAGCGTGGCCTTGCTCGAAGCGGCCGAGATCGGCTGGGGCGCATCGGGCCGCAACAACGGCCTCGTCGCACCGGGTCTGAAGCGCGATCCCTGGCAGGTGCGCAGGATGCTCGGCGCAGAACGAGGCGGCCGCCTGTTGAAGTACTCGGGCGCGGCAACCGACCGCGTGTTCGGCCTGGTCGAACAGCACGGCATTGACTGCGATGCCAGGCGCGGCGGCTGGATACAGGCGGCGCATTCGACGCGCGCACTCAGGCTCGTGGAGCGCCGTGTTGCCGAGTGGCAGGCACTCGACGTCGATGTCGAGATGCTGACGCCTGCCGATGCCGCGCAGGAACTGGGAACAGGGTTTTATGCGGGGG
>JASJBB010000071.1 GCA_030066735.1 Woeseiaceae bacterium
GGGTCCGGATCAATACTGAGCTCGAAATCAGACATGCGCCAGCGACTACCTGAATCTGAGTTGTTTTTCCCATTCCTTACGCTTCCTCATATAGTATTAGGAGGTCCTGCCCGGACAGGGACGAACTGAAACAGGGATATCACGGAATGCGCATCCGACAAGCCGGTTACTTGGAGGGACCTGTCTGTTTGCGATGCAGCGAGATGTCGCGCAGGTGATGTGCCCGGGCAGCGTCCCAAGTGGGACGACAATTCCCGGGCATCGATTCGGGGCTCACGAGCAGTCGCGCGACTTGCGATCGGAAAGTGACCGGTGAGCATGGAGACACTCCAGAAGACAGGCAGACGAGCTTGGGACCGCACGCTAGCCATGGGCCGGTCCCTCTACAGCGATCGGTCCGATGCGTCTTCAACCATCTTCCTGCTGAGTTCCGGACGGTCCGGTTCCACATGGCTCGGGTCCATGCTGCACTCGCTGCCCGAGACGCGAATGATCTTCGAGCCCTTTCATGCTGGCCGAGGCATCCCGTCGCTGGCCGCGCACCGGTATTTCCATATCTCTGCTGAGGCTGATAACGGCGATCTTGCGGCAGGGGTCCGCAGACTGTTGACGAAGAGCTCGTGGAACCCGTGGGTTGAACAGTTCAATCCGGCAGCGCAATTCGTATATCGGCGCCGGTTGCTCAAGGAAGTGCGCATCAACCTGCTGCTGCCGTGGCTGCTAGGCAGGTTTAGCGATTGTCGTTTCGTATTGCTGTTGCGCCATCCGGCGGCGGTCGTGCAGTCGCAGGTGTCCGGGGGATGGCTCCTGTCGCCCGACCGGCTTTATGGCCAACCGGGCCTGGGACGGCTGCCATGGGTGCAGGATCTAAAGAAGCTGGATTCGTCCGATGAGGCGTTCGAGCGCAATCTCCTGTTCTGGGCGATCGAGAACCGAATCGCGCTGGACGCAGCAACGGCCGCCGGCATCCCTGTCATGCTCTACGAGGAACTGTGCGTGGAGCCGGAGGCTCAGCTGGCCGGTCTCGAGAGGTACCTGGACACGGCGTTTCTGCCTGCGGCGACGGAGGGCGCAGCAGAAGCTTCGTGGTCCAGCAGCAAGTCTGTTGCCGACTACTCGCTGGAGCAGAAGATATCGAGCTGGCAGACACGAATCCTGCCTGGACAGATGACGGCGATGCTGCGAATCCTCGAAGCTTCCGGGCTTAATAGTGTCTATGGCCGGGAATCGATGCCGGTCGCGAGCGGATTAGGTTAAGCTCGAGAGTCATGCGCAGGGCCGATCCGCGGGCGGGTTCGCCTGCAAAGTCGCTAGCTGTTAGGCTGTAGCCAAAGCAAAAAGACACAACATTCTCCGGCTATCAATCTCATGCTTCGTGCCCCCGGCCCGCGCGTCAAGCCATTACTGCTACTGCTGATCGGTTCGCTGATTCTGTCCGCCTGCGGCGGGAGCTCGGGTTCCGGCCGGCAGGTCATCGAGCCTCCGCCACCCCCGCCACCGGTCAACACGGCGCCAACGATCTCCGGAACTCCACCGCTAACAGCAGTGGTTGGTGAGCTGTATGAGTTCCAGCCGGCGGCTGACGATGCGGATGGCGATGCGCTAACGTTCAGCGTCGAGGGGCTGCCCGACTGGGCGACTTTCGATACCGCTACCGGGCTATTGCAAGGGACCCCTGCAGCGTCAGGTGACTTCCCGGACATCGTCGTTGCGGTGACCGACGGTACGGACAGTGCGTCGCTGGATCCGTTCTCCATCCTTGTCGAAGATGCGGCGGCGCCGATTGTCTACGGACTGGATGAGCGACCGTCCAACACGACTTGTGTCGCCGTCGATCCGCCGAATGACGCAGAGATAAATCTGCAGCAAGTGTTTCCGAACGTGTCTTTCGGCTGGGGAGGCCTTACCGCGCTGACTCAGGCGCCCGGCGACGCTTCGACCTGGTACTTCGCCGCCAACCAGGGCGTGATCGGCCGATTCGATAATGATCCGGCCGTCTCGACCCGTTCTGTTCTTCTCGATATCAGGGACAAGGTTTTCTGGCTGGATGATGGTGGGCTGATCCAGCTCGTGTTCCACCCGGCGTTTCCGGCCGACAGGCGACTGTTCGTCAATTACTCGGTCCCCGCGGCCGACGGCGTCTCGGCGGCGGACATTGTCATTTCGAGCTTCGAGTTATCGGCAGACGGCTTGTCTATCGATCGCCAGTCCGAGACCGTTCTGATTCGCCAGCCCAGGGGTACGTACCACCAGGGCGGCTTCATGGCGTTTGCCCAGGACGGGGCGCTCCTGCTGGGATTCGGCGACGGGACCGTGCAGTCGGATCCGACCGGCCGGGCGCAGGACCCGCTGGACTTCCGTGGCAAGATCCTGAGGATCGATGTCGACTCCGGCAGTCCCTACAGCATTCCCAACGACAACCCGTTCGTTGCCGACGGAGCCGTGCTGGATGAAATCTACGCGCTGGGTCTGCGCAATCCGTATCGCGGCGACATCGATCCGGACACGGGGAAGATCTATGTCGCCGACGTCGGTTTCAGCGCCTGGGAAGAGGTCAGCGAAATTCAGGCGGGCGCAAACCTGGGATGGAATATCAAGGAAGGGACGCGCTGTAATTCCACACAGTACGGCAGCTGCGATGATCCGAACCTCGTGGATCCGTTGATTCAGTACAGCCACGACAACGGCAACTGCGCGATCATCGGCGGCTATTTCTACCGCGGCCAGGCGATACCCGAGCTCCGGGGGAACTTCGTATTTGCCGATTTCTGCACGTCGAAGATCTCCGCGGTAGATTTCGACAATAACGGCCGGCCGTTCGAACTGTCGCTGCGCCCCGGTGGCACAGGTATTGGGCTCGTGACGACGTTCGCCAGGGACAACACCGGGGAGCTGTATGCGGTAACCACGTCACGCATCTACAAAATAGAGCCCGCCTCTTCGGCGCCACCGCAGACTGGCCCCGCCGATACGCTTTCCGCAACCGGCTGTTTCGACGTGGCTGATCCGGCGGTGGCGGCGCCCGGGCTGCTCCTGTACGAACTCAATGCGCCGCTGTGGTCGGACGGGGCCTCGAAACGTCGATGGCTGGCACTGCCCGACGGGCAGACCATCGATCTCGCGACGGACGGCGACTTCGAGTTTCCGACCGGCACGGTGCTCGCCAAGGAATTCGCGGTCGATGGCGAACCTGTCGAAACGCGACTGATGATGCGCGACGTCAGCGGTATCTGGACCGGCTACTCGTATGAGTGGATCGGCGACGAAGCCTACCTGCTGCAAGCGGGTAAGCAGAAGACATTGCCCAACGGCCAGGTCTGGTCGTATCCGGACCGCGGCGAGTGCCTCAGGTGCCACACCGAGAATGCCGGGTTTGCGCTTGGGCCCGAGATCGGGCAACTCAACCGCGACATGCTGTACGAGACGACGGGCCGGACGGCCAACCAGCTGGCGACCCTCGAGCACATCGGCATGGTAACCAATGGTCTGCCGGACACGGTCGATCAGCTGCCTGCTCTCGCGGGCCTCGCGGATGATCACCAGGCAGTGTCGCGCCGTGCTCGCAGCTACCTGCACAGCAATTGCTCCGGCTGTCACCGCGGCGCCGGTCCCACGCAGAGCAATATGGACCTCAGGTTCTCGACATCGCGATCCGACATGAACGTATGCGACGTTGATCCGTCATTCGGTGACCTGGGAATTTCCGGCGCCAAGCTGCTGGCGCCAGGCCGCCCGGACTTGTCCGTGTTATCGAACAGGCCGGCCCGCGCCAATCCGCTGGAACGCATGCCGCCGCTCGGAACGGTCATTGTAGACAACGACGCTGTCGCAGTGCTGCAAGCGTGGATCCAGTCACCCGGTGTCTGCTCCGTGGAATCCGACCTCGATCTGGACACGGTGCCGGACGATGCCGACAATTGCCCGGCCGATAGCAACCCGGACCAGGCGGACGAGGACAGGGACGGCATTGGGGACGTGTGCGATGTCGACTAGGATGAATACCGAATCCAACCTGCTGTAGCGCGAATGATTTACCAGAAGCTTTACGAGAACGCGATCTATCCCGCGTACCACTGGCTGATGAAGGACGGGGCCAATGCGGCTATTCGGGAGATCGATCGCAACGAGCGACTTGGGCGTGAAGCGCTTGAGGAGCTCACGCTTGGCAAGCTGCGCAAGCTACTCGTGCACGCCAGCGTCAATGTCCCGTACTACGGCGACCGGCTCGGTGATGTGGCCATGTCGGGTTCGCCGTCAGAATTCGTCGAGTCATTCCGTGGTTTACCGCCACTGTCCAAGGCAACGATCAACCAGAACCTGGAGTCGATGATCTCGACGGACCTGCATGGCAACGGTCTGGACAAGAACAGCACCAGCGGCTCCACGGGCGAGAAGCTGATCTTCTATACCGACTGGCGTTCCGGTGCCTACCGCAAGGCAACCGTTCGACGCAGCCAGAGGTGGCTCGGTGTGAAGCCAGGCGAGCCCGAGGTTCGATTGTGGGGCTCGCCGATCGATATCGATCGCGCAAAGTCATTCCGCGGCCTGGTGCATTCGATGATCTCCCGGGAAAAAATGCTGAGCGCCTACTCGATGGACGAGGCGTCTTTGCATGAGTACTTGCGGTTCTGCGAGAAATTCAAACCGAGACTGCTGATCGGCTATCCGAGTGCGCTGATGATTTTCGCGGCGTTCCTGGAAAGGCAGGGCGCGCGATTGCCGTCGCTGCGGGCGATCAGCTGTTCCGCGGAGACACTGTACGATCATGACCGGGAGTATCTCGCCAGAGTGCTCGGCGCACCCGTCTACAATCGCTACGGCTGCCGCGAAGTTGGCGATATCGCCAACGAAGTACCCGACGCGGACGGCCTGCTGGTTGGCTCTGATCGACTGTACCTGGAGATACTGGACGAGCAGGGCAATCCCTGCGCTCCCGGGGAGCAGGGCGAAGTAGTGGTAACCGATCTCGAGAACTATGGCATGCCGATGATTCGCTATCGGATCGGGGACCTGGCGCGCTGGGCTCCCGAGAGCGCGCGCGGATTCGACAAGTATCCGTTCCCGATGCTCGAGTCTGTGGACGGCCGGACCCTCGATATCGTGCATGCTCCGAACGGTAACCGGATAGGGGGCACGTACTGGACGATCCTGTTGCGCAACCGGCCCGGCATCGAGAAGTTCCAGGTCATCCAGGACACCCATGATTCGATTCGGGTTCTTTATGTAAGGGAGCAGGGCGGCAGCCCGGATTTCGACTACTATCGAAAGGAGATCGCAGAGCGCTGCGGCGACGAACTGCGCGTTGACTTCATCGAGACCGAGCAGTTCGAGCAGCCGCCCGGCGCGAAATTCCGCCTGATCATGTCGAAACTCAAGGACGGCGGACAGTCGCGATGAGACCCGTTGCATTTCTGCTCGGCAATCTGACCGACGGGGGTTCCGAGACGAAGGTCGTGCGCATGGCGAACCGCATGGTCAGGGTGGGGCTGCCGGTTCACCTCATCTATCTGGGCGCGCCACATACGCTACGCGACGCTATCGATGACGATGTTCCTGTCGAGTTTCTGGATCGTGGGGGCAAGTTCTCGTTTCGGGCTCTCAAGCGACTGCGCAAGTATGTGAGCAGCGAGGCGATCGGCACCGTGTTCTGCGTCAATCACTACCCGCTGGTTTACGGCTGGCCGGTTTTCCGCGCGGGGACTGGTCGGCGGTGTTTCGGCGCCATCAACACCTACGAGATTCCGGCTTTGCGTGACCGGCTTTTCATGTTGCTCTACGCGTTCATACTACGGCGCTGCGATCGGGTCATTTTCGGCAGTCGGGCACAGCAGCAGCTCTGGGTAGAAAAGTACCGGCTGCAAAAGGACAGGACCACCGTTATTTACAACGGTGTCGATGCCGATCACTTTCGCGGACCGGACGACCCGGACATGGACTTGCGAGCGTCACTGGATATTGACGAGGACGCGATCGTCATCGGCTGCGTGGCGCATCTTCGGCCGGAAAAGTCGCACCAGGATCTGCTCGCGGCGATGGCGTCGCCCGGCATGCGGTCAAATGCTGTGCTACTGCTGATCGGCGACGGCCCGGAAGAACCGGCTCTCAGGCAATACGTCGAGCTCCACGATCTGTCCGCGGCAATTCGATTTGTTGGCCGTGTCGATGACGTCAGGCCGTACCTGTCGCTGATGGACATCTTCGTCTTGCCGTCGAGCAGCGAGGTCTTCTCAAACGCGATCCTCGAAGCCATGGCTGCTCGTATCCCGGTCGTCTGCACGGCCGTTGGCGGCTCGATTGAAATGGTCGAGAGCGGCGAAACCGGCTTCCTTTATCCCCGGCACGATGTCGACGAGCTGGTTAAAGCGCTCGAGACGCTTATTGCTGACTCCGCCTGTCGGGAGAGGTTTGGCGCTAACGCAGCCGCGCGGGTCAGGGAGATGTTCTCGATCGAGCGAATGGATGAGCAGTACGTAGATCTTATGTCCTGGTCTTCCAGTGAGAGAGATCGCGATTGAGAAGCTGCTCTAGCTGCTCGATGTCTGCCGCGTAATAGTCCTGCAATGCCGCCAATTCCTCCGGCGTCAATTCGAAATCTATTGTGACCTGGTTGTAGCGCTCGTTGAGCCGGCTGAAATGCGTTCCTGCACCGGCATTGACCAGCGCCCTGACCAGCCTTTTGAGGCCAATGGTTTCCATGAACTTGCGAATGCCGCGTGCAGCCCGTGGAATGAACTCGTAGCGGGTCTTGCGGCTCTTGTTCATGCGGATGTTGCGCCCCGGAGGCAGGAACGTCGTGTCGACACTGAGGAACCCGAACAGGTCCCTGAAAAACGTCTCGGGTTCACTGACCATCTCGTCGAACAAGTAGACTCGGACCCGATTCCTGTCGAACTCGTCCAGGAACGGCGCCAGCTGCCTGGCGTAGAGACCCCTGGCGAGAATCTCGTTGTCCGGCTCTTCGTCGATGATCTGCAGCAGGTCACGGCTCTCCTTGCAGGTCTTGTACTTTTCCATGTTGTACTGGGAGAACGCGCGATCTACCGGGTTACGGATGATGGCGAAAATGCGAATGTCCGGAAAAGCAGCCTTGATACGCGCGGCGCTTGCGGGATCGTAGATGTAGTGGGTACTGACCTCGCCCTTCTTGCAGTCGTCGTCGACGAACTGCTGCTTGTACCAGTCGATACTGCGGTCCGCGTTGCATTGCGCAAAGCCGCCCTCGGTCCTGTACTCGCCTTTCGGGCTGAAAAAATGCAGTTCCTTGGCTACCGGCATCTGCACCTCGGGATGCGCACGAAAAGCGCTGGAAACGTAGGTCGTTCCAGACTTCTGTGCGCCTATGCAGACGAAGTCGACAACGTCGACGCCGCGCTCCGTCTCAGTTACGGTCGTCATTCGGGGACCTGGATTCATACATCGATGCCGCCCAGGGCAGTTCGTGCAGCGACTCCATGGCCGTCTGTACAAGCGGTTCCGGCAGCTTGCCGTGCCACTTGTTTGCCATGTTAAGAACGCGATCGGCCGTCTTGCGCATCTTGTTGCCCTGGATGTGAATCTCGGACCGTCGCAACAGGAATGGCGGCGAGTCGTCGACCTGGTCCATGCCGAGGAAGTCGGCAACCGTGCGCAGGAATACACCGGGTTGTCCAACGACGTCCTCGTAGGTGACCGGCAGATAATTCTCGTTGCCGAAGTATTTCAGGAACGTTCGGACCTTTCTATGATAGTTGCGCCACTGGCGCAGCCGCTCTTCGGGCTTGCGCTCACCCAGGCGATAGAAGTGATAGACGAAAGCGGCCGGATGGCGGACCAGGTGGATGACCTTGAGATTACTGATCTCCGTGCGCAGCAGCTCGAGGCGCACCGGGTTCTTGCAACCGTCAAAGTAATAGTCGTATCGACCCGTCTTGGCGAGCCCCGACAGGATCAGTCGATTCTCGAGATAGAAACGGCGAAACAGGCGCTGACGCAGCCAGGCAGGGATCGACCTTACCGGATAAAGGCTGACCGACAGCGCCAGCGGCCAGTATGCCCTGGCTTGTACGGACATCCAGCGCGGCACCGGCACTGGTGATGCGGTTGCCCAGGAAAAATCACTGAGACCACCACGCCGGACTTCATCCTGCGATTCATTGCGAGGCTGGCACTCGAGAAATGAAACACCGCAGGTGCATTCGTTCCTCGGGTCGCTGTCTTTGCCGTGGTAGGTGTCGCCGAAACCGATGGAGCGCGGCTGTGAACACAGCAACATACTGAGCAGCGTGGATCCTGAAAACGGCGCCGACATCAAAGAGACATATTGTAGATTGCCCGCGTCGTTCATTCTGCGCGTTCTCTGTCTATCGGGTGTTCGGAAAAATCGAGGCAGTACACTAGCAGGTGCAGTGGTAAATCGCGAGGGCAAACCAGACCAGCGTTATGTTCAGCCCGCAACCGGCGGGCGGACCAGAAGATGTGGCTTTTCCAGGCCGTGCATTGTATTTCTTTCGGGGTTCGCAGTTCTGTCATAAACTATTTGTAAAACAACAACTTTAACCAGCGCGGAAAGAAAAAAGCACACGCGGTGTAATGACCATTGGGTGAATCTGCAGCAAAACTGAGGGTGTTGCTGTTCGGCGGCGCGGCCAGGCAATTCGAGCAACCGATTGTCGAGCGGTATCCCGACGTCGAGACCGTATTCGCGTTACCGCGAGACATAGGCTCTGTTGACCTCGCCGGTGTCAGTTGTGCAGTCGGGTGGCGGTTCCCGGGCGGGGCGTTTGCCGATATGCCTGACCTGCGATGGATCCAGTCCGTTTCCGTCGGCGTCGATAATTGGGTCTATGACTCCGCGATTCCGCGCGACGTTGTCATTACAAACACCAAAGGCCTCTACTCGACCGAGGTTGCGGAGTACATTATCTGGGCGCTTCTAACGTTGTCGCGCCGCTTTCACCTCGCGACTCGGAACCAGCAAAAGAGGCGTTGGCGCCAGGTTGCCGGTCACTCACTTGCCGGCAAGACTATCGGCATTGCGGGGATGGGACACCTGGGTCGGGCTACTGCCACGATCGCCAGGGCGTTGGGAATGCGTGTCGTGGGGCTGTGCCGCACCGCTGACGACGCACGGGCGGCAGAGTTTGCTGACGAGATTGTTGCAACCACTGCACTGGATAGCGCGCTTGGTGACCTCGACTTTCTGGTCGTATGCCTGCCGCTCACACGAGAGACGAGTGGCATGTTCGGTCGGGAGGAGATCGCGCGACTGAAACCCGGTGCGATAGTGGTCAACTCTGCCCGATCGTCAATCGTGGGTGCCCAGGGCGTCGTGGACGCCGTCAAGAGTGGTCACCTGGCGGGGGCGGCACTGGACGTTTTCGACAAGGAACCGCTGAGTCGGCTGAGCACACTCTGGAAGCAGCAGAATATTCTGGTTACACCACACATCGCGGCTTTCACGAAAGACTACAAGACCAAGGTCGGCAGCCGGATACTCGAGAACATCGAAAGGCTGCGAGAAGGGCGGCCGCTGCAGGGCGTCGTGAACAGGGGCAAAGGCTACTAGCCGGGCCGGATATGAAAAAAGCAATCATGGATCGTATAAGGCGGGTCAGGGCAAGTGGCGGCGCACGAACGCCATTCGACCGGGCGCTCATCGGCACTTATGAGCAGTATCTTCGAGTCAGGGGGCAGTTCAGGAGTTCTGATAATGAGCAGGTCAGTAAACTGTACCTGCGATCGAGGAACCTGCGTCGCAACCTCAACGGCAAGCAGCTGAAATTCGTTAACGTCGACCAGGCTTCCCTGTGGACGCTGGAGTGGATCCAGACTTTCCCTCACAGATACGACCTCATCGTTGGTGTTCCGAGAAGCGGCATGTTCATCGCCAGCCTGATCGCCCTGAAGCTCGGACGTCCGCTCACGACGCCGGACCTGTTCCAGCAAGGCAGGTACTGGCAGAGCCAGGAGGTGAAGAATCGGTCGGAGCTGGCTGATGCCAGCCGCATACTGCTGGTCGACGACTCGATGGATAGTGGCCGCTCGATGGCCGAGGCCGTGGAAGCAATCCGCGCGGTAAATTCCGAGGTCGATATTTCACGGGCTTGCCTGATCGTCACCGAGGCTTCCAAGACCGCTGTAGAGTTGTATCACAAGGTCATAACGCCGCCTCGTACGTTCGAGTGGAACATACTGCACCGCAAAGTGGCGTCGCACCTGCCGCAGGGGTGTCTTGCGGTTGACCTCGACGGTGTCCTTTGCGCAAATCTGCCGCCCGGAGCTGACGCTGACGAGAACCTGTACCTGGAGTCGCTGACTAACGCGAATCCTTACCTGATCCCGACTTTCGAGATTGACGCCATCATTACCAGCCGGCTGGAGATGTACCGACCGCAAACCGAGGAGTGGCTGAGGAAGCACAACGTGCGTTACCGGGAGTTATTGATGTGGGACGTGCCATCGAAAAGTGAGCGCGGAGGGCGGTTCGTTCGTCACAAGATCGAGCAGCTTCTATGCGTTAAGCCGGACATGTTCTGGGAGAGCAACTGGGAGCAGTCGCAGTCAATATGGGAAGCAACGCGTATCCCGACCTTGTGTGTCGACAGGATGGAACTGCTCAGCTAACTACGCGTTGCCGAAGACCTTATATGCACTGCTCTTCAAGGCGCAGGACCGCATCGGCAAACGCCTCGCCCAGACGGACAAACCCTTCGGAGTCGTAGTGCCAGGGATCGCCCACGTAATGGAGCGTATCAGTCACGTGCACGAGTTCTGCGCAGCGGTCGATGGCGGCAAATGCGGCCTGGGCCTGCTGGACGCGTTCTATGTGGTCCATGACTGAACCGTCTTCGGCCATGCCGGAATCCGTGATCTTGCCGATCACAACGGGAAGGCCGGGTTTATTCAGCGCGGCACGAATAGACTGCACGAGAAGAGCGAGGTTCTCTTCGTAGGCGGCGGCGGTCTCCAGGTTTTCGTTGGCGTCCGATTCGCCCTGCATCCAGATGATGCCGGCGGGGATCAGCAGGTCCCTGACGCCATCGCCATCGATGTCCCGCTCCGACAGCGCATTGCGCAGCGTCTTCATTGCGTGATCGAACTGGTTCCTGCGATGGCCATCCTTGTCGGTCGGATGCCAGCCACCCAGGCCGACGCCCGGTTCCAATCCTGATCCGCCGAGAGCGTACTTGACGAGCGCGATGTGCGAGTCCGGGAGCTGCGTGGAGAGTGTGTGGCCGAAACTGAGCTCCGGCCCGAATCGATCCGACAGGTTAACGCTGCGTTCGTCGGTCTCGAAACCGAAGCCGTGACCCGGTTCGAGTCTTTTCCAGACTCCGATACCGCCACGCCAGTCGTCATCGAAAGCCGCGCGGCCTTCGAAAATCATGACTCGATCGACCTCCTGGCTGAGGTCGCCCGGCAATTCCCTCGTATAGCCATAGCCGACCATGTTGGACTGGCCACTCAGGAAGTACAGCTTGTACACGCTGGTCTCGCCGCCGGTGCTGGCACTGAACAGCAGCACTGAAACGATGAAGACGACAGCTATGACTGTTTGTCTTTTATTTATAGTCACGGCACTGGCCTTTGAAGGCCCCCTCTCTCGACCTCAGTTTTGCGTTACTGGGGGAGGATTGCAAGCCGATGTTTCCGAAGTGCTCAACTTTGGCAGGTCCGCGCTCGACGAACGCGCGGACGGGAAAGGCAAGCCGGCGGTCTAGCGCCGCAGGAAACGCCAGATTCGCCCGGCCAGGGAGCGCAGTGAGCGCCCTTGCTGCGCCAGGTCCGGGTGGGCAAGCGGGACGTCTGCAGGTCTCGGGTAGTAACGCCCGGACCGGCCGCGCGCGCCGTCAACCGAGGTAATGCTGGTGGTCAATCCCAGCAATTGCTGTTGGACCGGGTTGAGCTTCCTGCGCAGGTGCCCGACCTTCATGGCGTCGTTGGCCGCCATCCAGCGGTATGCATACTGGATGAAGATGACGCGACGCTTGGTCCCCGAGTTGTTGGCGCTGCGTATCGAGTGAATCAGCCGGCGATCGAACAGCACGGCTGTGCCGCCTTTGACCATCATCGGAAACGCGGTGCTCGGCAGGTCGTAGCGGTCGGGTGTCTTCTCGCCGGTCTTGTGACTGTCCCGAACGAAGTAGGTCTGTCCGGCATTGGGCTGCGTCAGGTCTGTCAGGTAGAAACCGACCTTCAGCGTCAGCAACGGCGGCGGCCAGGGCAGGTCCCTGTGAATGGCGCCGCCGTCACGGTGCCAGCCGTAACCGTTGTCATGCTCGGTAACGTCCGTCGATTCAGTCGCGGGATTCGCGTTGAAATGAGAGTGGTTGACCCAGATGTTGGTGCCGAGCAGTTCCGTGACGGTTGGTAGTACCGTCGGCAAATCCAGCAACTCGAGAAATGCGTCGTGTTTGCCGAAGATGTCGGCGACGTTGTGGATCTTGTCCGGCGAGCGGGCCGTCAGCCTGTCGATAGCAGCAATCAGACGCCCCACCTGTTCGGTGTTCAACGCGTCTGGAATCGCTATGTAACCCTGCTCCTCGAACTCGTCCTTGGCCGAGTAGCCGGTTTCGACTGAATTGTTCACAGTGACGCCTTCCCGTGGCGATCGGCCTCACACTTGCGACTGGCAGTAGTTCTCCAGGCCGATCTTCTCGATGAGGTCCAGTTGCGTTTCCAGCCAGTCAACGTGCTCCTCCTCTGACTGCAGAATCGCGTCAAACAGATCTCGACTCACGTAATCTTTATGCGCCTCACAATAAGCGATCGCTGCTCGCAAGTCCGGAAGTGCGTCTAATTCCAGGTCGAGATCGCACTGCAGCATCTCCGGGACATTCTCGCCGATACGCAGCCTGCCGAGGTCCTGCAGGTTCGGCAGCCCTTCGAGGAACAGGATGCGCTCGATGAGTTCGTCGGCATGTTTCATTTCATCGACCGACTCCTCGTACTCGTGGTCGCCGAGCTTCACGAGTCCCCAATCCTTGTACATGCGCGAATGGAGAAAGTACTGGTTTATTGCAGTCAGTTCGTTTTTGAGCACCTTGTTGAGATGCTCGATAACTGTGGCGTCGCCCTTCATTCTTGTTTGCTCCGGTGGGGTCGAAGATCGTGGGGCTCAATGATAACGGGGTAGGGCACAAAAAAAACCCCTGTCGCGGTCGCGACCAGGGATCGTCAACAAGGGCAGTGCAGGTTCAGGCTAGCGACGGGACGTAAACCTGCGGTTCGAAATGGCGACGACGCGAGCGGCCTTCCCTGAGGATGTCCGCCGCGGTTTCCTTGCAGGAACCGCAGCCGGTGGCGATGCCGGTTGCCGCCTGCAGGTCCCACAGGTCCTCGGCGCCGGCCTCGACGGCCTGGCGGACCTGGCTTTCCGTTATCGCGTTGCAGATACAAACGTACATGGCTTCACTACCCAGAATACTGATTCTCATTGAAATCCAAATGAGAATGATTGTCAATAGCATTAAGTATAAACCGAGACATGAGTGCGTTTTCTGCTTGCAAATCAAGGCTTGCGGTAGACTGCACGGCGGCGCAACGGGCGCCGGAGGAGAGACCATCTGTGAACAACCTGTTTGACGTGTCCGGCAAGGTCGCGCTGGTAACCGGCGGCTCGCGGGGCATCGGGGAGATGATTGCCGAGGGTTATGTCACCCATGGCGTAAAAACCTACATCAGTTCGCGCAAGGCCGAGGCCTGCGACGCAACGGCCGCGCGGCTGTCAGAAATCGGCGAGTGCATCTCGATCCCGGCCGACCTGTCGACGTCCGGGGGCATCACGGCCCTCGTGGAAGAAATCGGCCGCCGGGAGCAGCGGCTCGATATCCTCGTGAACAATGCGGGCGCGACCTGGGGCGAACCTATCGAGAGCTTTCCCGAGCACGGCTGGGACAAGATCATGGACATCAACGTCAAGTCGCCGTTCTTCCTGACGCGCGCGTTGCTGCCACTGCTGGAAAAGGCGGCCTCGGCCGACGATCCGGCGCGCATCATCATGGTGGGCTCGATAGACGGCCTCAACGTCAACCGCTTGCCGACGTTCTCCTATGGACCCAGCAAGGCCGCCGTGCATCACCTGGCGCGCACACTGGCTTCGCACCTGGCCGACCGGCACATTACGGCAAACGCCATCGCGCCTGGCCTGTTTCCGAGCAAGATGACCGAGCACGTCATGAAGAAAATGGGCCGAAAGATCGTCAAGAGCACGCCGTTGCAGCGAGCGGGCAAACCCGAGGACATGGCCGGCGTGGCGCTCTACCTGGCGGCTCCCGCGTCGAGCTTCGTGACCGGGGTCGTAATCCCGGTTGACGGCGGGATTACCGGGGCCAGGGCCACCCTGTGATGCACCGGCCGAAGGGGTCGTCAACTGAGAACTGCGTCACAATTCGGAAATTTGGTCGCTGCTGCCACTTAACTTGCGCCGTGGACCTGATACCGTAAGTCACAACTACCATCCACCCAGAAAAGGAATTGTAAAAGGCAAACCGATCGAAAGGTCGGGACGCAAAGCCACCGGTCTACGGGCGCGAGCCTAGGATAGCGGGGTTGCCGGTTCAGAATCTCAAGGTCAGGCGAACATTCGCCTGCTGCGTTCCCTATCCAGTCGCGTTACATTGACGTAGCGCGTCATCCGTCGGTTTGCCTGCCTGGCAACAGGTTACTACAGGCAGGAGCCGACCTATGTTCAGCAAGGACCGCACACGTTCCCTATTCATAATCGTGGCAGCATCGGCGTGCAGCCTCACACTCTCGGGTTGCCTCGAAAGCGGGGCGAAAGACCCGGACGACGGTAACGGGTTCGCCGAGCCACGGACGCCAAGCGGCAACTCCGCGCCGCTGATCTCCGGTCTTCCCGGTACCGACATCACCGTCGGGGAAAGCTACTCGTTTACACCGAACGCAACCGATTCGGACGGCGACAACCTGACCTTCTCGATCGACAACAAGCCCGACTGGGCGAGCTTCAACAACGGCTCGGGAGAATTGTCCGGCCAGCCGACGCTCGGCATGGCGGGCGACTATCGCGACATCCGGATTTCGGTCAGCGACGGTGAAGCCACGGCGTCCTTGCCGAGGTTCTCGATTCGGGTCGTCGAAAACTCGCAGCCCGATGCCAATTCCGCGCCGGTCATATCAGGACAGCCGCCGGGCACGGCGACCGCCGAATATGTCTACGGCTTTGTTCCGCAGGCATCGGACCCGGACGGCGACGCGTTGTCATTCTCCGTCCAGAACCTGCCGAGGTGGGCGGAATTCGACTCACGCACGGGCGAGCTGTCGGGCATGCCGGGCATGGCAGATGTCGGCACGTTCGCGAACATCCTGATCGCGGTCAGCGATGGCGACAAATCCACATCGCTGCGGGCTTTCGCAATCGTCGTCAATGAAACCGGGATCTACTCGACAACATTGAATTGGACGGCGCCGACCGAGAACGAAGACGGGTCGCAGCTAATGGACCTTGC
>JASJBB010000072.1 GCA_030066735.1 Woeseiaceae bacterium
GCAGCAGGCGCTCGAAACGCACGGTATTTTGGTCGAGCAGTTCGCCGTAAGCACTCATTGGGCATCTCCTCTGTCTGCGTCGGCGAGCAGTTCCTCGAGTTTGTCGAGGCGCTGCGTCCAGAATGTTCGCACCTTGCCGAGCCAGGCGTCGATCTCGTCGAGCCCGCCGTCGCTGAGCCGGTAGATGCGGCGCTGGGCGTCGGCGCGCGCCGTCACGATGCCGGCGTCGCGCAGCGTCTTGAGATGTTGGGAGACGGCCGGGCGGCTCATGTCGAACCGGGCGGCCAGGTCGCCGAAGGACGTCTCGCCGAGGGCGAGTTGCTCGACGATGCGACGGCGAGTGGGGTCGGCAAGGGCAGTGAACGTATCCATGCCCTTATATTAAGTAATTACTTAATTAAGTCAAGGCTTATCTTAAGTCGATCCCGATAATCAGCGGGTCGTGGTCCGAAGCACGGTGCGGCGACGCCGGGTCGAAAATGTCCGGGTCGCGGCCGAACTCGAGGTTGTAATCGTGCAGCGGCGCTTCGTCGGCATTGATGTGCCATTCCACGGCATCGACCGCCTGGCCGGCGAGGCTGGGCGTCGCCACGGCGTGATCCAGGGTGCCGAACTGGCCGCGAAATTCGAACGAGTACGCGCTGTCACCGATCATCGCTGCGCCGAGGTTGGCATACCCGGCGCTTTGAAAGCGTGTCATCGCGTCGCCCTGGGTGTAGGTGTTGAAATCCCCGATTACGAGGAAGTCGGGGTCGCCACTGCCCGTGGGATCCGTGTCGATCCAGTCGATGATCGCGGCAGCGGCCAGGCTGCGTGTCGAACTGCAGTTGCCCTGGCCATCGCCGACATCAGGATCGCCGGCGAGGTCACAGTTGGAGCCTTTCGACTTCAGGTGCAGCGCGAGCACGGTTAGGCGTTCGCCGCCGGCGACCGAGTCGAAGGTCTGCGCGAGCACGGGCCGGTTGCGGGTGTCGTCGAAGCGCGGATCGACGCTGTTGTCGAGAAGCGCGTGGGCGCCGAACGGCACGATGGCGCCAGCTTTGTAGATGAACCCGACCTTGATCGAGTCGCCGCCGATCGTGCCAGCATCAACAAAGTCCCATGCAGCGTTTCCAGCGGCGGCGTTCAGGGCGTCGACGATGACCGCAAGCGATGCCGACGCGTTGTTCTCCAGCTCGACCATGGCAACGATATCGGCATCCATCATCGTCATGACGGTCACGATCTTGGCGAGCTGGCGCTCGAGTTCCAGCGCTGAATCGGCGCCGCGGCACGACGCGTCCGATGCCGGTCCGCAAATGTCCTGACCCGTATCGATCGTAGAGAAGAAGTTGTTGACGTTGAATGTCGCGACTCTGATTGTGCCGTCGACCTGCGGCGCGCCTGGCCGTGGGTTGACGGTAACGAACGGCGGATCGATGGTCGGCATCAACCGGTAGGTCTCAGTGCCGAACTCGCCGCTGCCCCGCGAGTACCGGACAACACCGGTCAGGCCCGTTACCTCGTCGCCGTTGCGCACGCTGAGCACCGTGCCCGGATTCTGGTCGCGCCGGCCATCGTCGAGCAGGACGCGGCGCGCTTCGACGACCGCCTGGTGCGCCTCGTATCCGGCTACGCTCGGCGCATTGAGATTCGTGAACGCGAATTTCCTGCCGCCCTCGCTGAGCAGCATCTCGCCGAAGCGCTCGAAAAACCGCAGCTGGCTCACGGTGAGGGTCTGCGGGAATACGACGAGCATGCCTTCGTAACGCTCAAAGTCGCCGGCCGGCAAATTGACAACGGTTGGCTGCACCGAACCGGCGCCCGTCACTGTGACCGTATCGGCCTGGATCTGCGTTTCGCCGAAGAACTCCTTCACGGTGCCGGTGACCGTAACAAGGTCGCCAGGGCTCACGTCGGTGGCGGGCGACGGCCCGTCGAACACGAAGATGCCATCCGACGTTGCAGGATTGCCATCACTGGCGCCCTGGACGTAGAAGCCGCCGAGATTGCGACCGGTGTCGTCGTCATTGTCCTGGAAATCGCCGGTCACGACGGCCTCCAGCGTTACGGGCTGGTCTGCGACGGGGCTGGTTGCGCCGCTGCCCTGGATATCGCCAATGGCGGTCAGGTCGGGGCCTGAAGGGGCGGTGGACGCAGACGAATTGCCCCCGCTGCTGCACGCAGCGAGGGCAACCAGGAACAGGAAGGGGAGGGATCGCATGGGGGGATTCTAACGCGATCCCGCTTCCGTCACGCCATGTCGAACAGCAGCAGTTCGCTGTCTTTTGCAGCCCTGATCGTGAGCTTGTCGTGATCCTGCGTGGCGAGCGCGTCGCCAGCCGCCAGCGTTTCGCCGTCGATCTCGACGCTGCCGCGCACGACCTGCAGGAATCCGCGGCGGCGGCCGTCGAACACGTAGCCGAGTTCCTGGCCCTGTTCGAGCTCGGTCGACGACAGCTCCACGTCCTGGTGAATCGTCAGCGAGCCGTCCCGTCCGTCACGGGAGCCGACGAGCCGCCACTGGTTGCGCTTCTCTTCGCTCGGGAACAGCTTTTGCTCGTAACCCGGCTCCAGGCCGTTGCGCTCCGGCAGGATCCAGATCTGCAGCAGGTGCGCCTTCTCTTCCTCGGAATGGTTGTACTCGCTGTGCAGTACGCCCGTGCCGGCGGTCATGCGCTGCAGCTCACCGGGCCTGATCACCGAGCCGTTGCCCATGCTGTCCTTGTGCTCGAGCGCGCCGTCGATCATGTAGGTCACGATCTCCATGTCGCGGTGCGGATGGGTGCCGAAACCGGTGCCGGGCTCGATCCAGTCCTCGTTGACGACACGCAGCTTGGCGAAACCCATCATCTCGGGATTGTGATAGTCGGCAAACGAAAACGTGTGCTTCGACTTGAGCCAGCCGTGGTCGGCGCCACCGCGGGAATCGGAACGGATGATGTCGATCATGTCTCTCTCCTCGTCAGGCGGCTTCGTTGCTCGAAGGCCGCGATGTGTGAACCAGGTTGGCGATCTGCATGCGCGCGGCGTCGATCGATTCGTCAGCCCGGCTGCCGAGCTGGTGGGCCGCAATGACATCGACGTCCGTGAGGCCAACGAACTTCAGGACGTGGCGCAGGTACGGCGTCGCAAAATCCACCGGACTGTCGACCGGCACACCGCCGGAGGCGATGACGACATAGACTTTCTTGCCCTTGAGCAGGCCTTCCGGTCCGTCCGCCGTGTAGCGAAACGTCTTGCGGGCGCGAGCGATCATGTCGACCCATGCCTTGAGGGCTGCCGGCACGCCGAAGTTGTAAATCGGTGAGCCGATGACGATCACGTCGGCTGCCTGCAGTTCCTCGACCAGGGCGTCCGACGCGCTGAGCGCCTCGCGCTGGTCGCGGGTGCGCTCGTCCTCGGGCGTGAAATTCGCCTCGATCCAGCCTTCGTCGACCAGCGGGATGCCCTTGCTCAGGTCGCGTCGCACGACCTCGACTTCGCCTTCGCGGGCCTCGAGCGCCTCGATCAGTTCGTTACTCAGTTGGCGGCTGATGGAATCGGCGCGTCGTCCGCTGGCGCTGACTTCAAGAATTCTCACGGTTATCTCCTATCGCATGGCCCGGTAACGGGCCGTCAGTTCAGTTGCCAGGCAGTTTGACTGTTAGGAATCTGGAGATAAACAAGCCTTTATAGATAAGATTGTTCTAAAATAGGCAACAATATGCGGCGTTTCGAGGAATTGCAGGCGTTTGTGGCCGTGGTGGAAACAGGCAGCTTTACAGCGGCCGCCGATCGACTCGATACCGCCAAGTCGGCGGTAAGCCGCCGTGTTTCTTCACTGGAGGACCGCCTGGGCGTGCAGTTGCTGCGGCGCACGACGCGCAGCCTGAATCTCACCGATACGGGCCGCAGCTTCTACGAGCACAGCGCCCGGATACTGGCCGACCTCGACGAAGCCGAGGCTGCGGTGCTGCAGGAGCACGGCGAACTGCGCGGCAGCCTGCGCGTCGCTTTGCCGCTGTCGTTCGGCGTGCGGCACATGGCCGGGCCTATCGCCGAGTTTTCGCGCCGGCATCCGCGCGTGACCTTCGACCTCGACCTCAACGACCGGCGCGTCGACCTGCTGCAGGAAGGCGCCGACCTGGCGCTGCGTATCGGGCGCTTGCGGGACTCGTCGCTGATCGCGCGCAAGCTGTTCGACGCGCGCACGGTCGTCTGCGCATCGCGAGCCTACCTGGAGACTAATGGCACACCGGTGACTCCCGACGACCTGGCTGCCCACCAGTGCCTCGTTTACAGCAACGTGCCCGACCCGTCGCGGTGGGTCTACTACGATCCTGACGGCGTGCGCGCGCAGGTGGTGGTGCACACCGCGATTTCGGCGTCGAACGGTGACTTCCTGCGCCAGGCCGCGGTCGAGGGCCTCGGGATTGTCATGCAGCCGACCTTTATCGCCGGCGAAATGATCTGCAATGGTGAACTCGTGCCGATCCTGCAGGATTACAGCTGGCCGGTAACGCCGGCCTACGCCGTCTACCCGCCGACGCGCCACCTGTCTTATCGCGTGCGCGCCTTCATCGATTTCCTGGCCGAGCGCTTCGAGGGCGTGCCTTACTGGGACGAGGAATGCGAGGCGCCCAGCGCGAGGCAGAGCTGACCCGAGTAATAGAGCGGCAGGCCCCAGAGATAGGCCGGGAAGTCGGGAGCGACGATACGGTGCATCGCAACGGCAATGTCCGACACGAAGAACAGCACGGCGCCGATGACGATCAGGCGCGACGCGCCCGCCCCACGGGCGCCGAAGGCCGTAATGACCATCAGGCTGATTGCCGCAACATAGACCTGCACCGGTAGCGCGATCGGCGGCTCGAGGTGCGGCTGCAGCCACGCCAGCACGCCAACGGCGACGACCATGACCGGTAACGCCGCGACCAGCGCGTCGCGGCGCTGCTGACCGTGCAGGATGAAAGCCGTGGTGTAAGCGATATGCGCCAGCAGGAAACTGGCCAGCCCAAGCAGGAAGTAGCGTCGTCCGTGGCCGACCAGGAACATGTCGCCGGCCATCGACAACAACAGCCCCGCGAAGACGATTCGACCGAAACCATGGCGCAACGCGCCGGCGCTAACGGCCGTGGCGAGGAAGCCCGTCGACGCAACGAACTTGGCCGCGGCGGCGGCTTCCGTCCAGCCCATGCGCAGGCACCAGACCAGGGTGATACAGGCGAGCGCCGTGAGTACGACGAATACGATCGATGCGGGACGATGCATGGCGCGATGGTAACCTATGCGCCTGCGAACGCACGCAAAGAGAGGGAGTCAGTGCGCACATCGACATTAGCGTTTGTTGCGGCCGTCGTCCTGGTCGCCAGTTGCAGCCGGGAAGAAACGGCGCTACCTGACGCCGCGGCCATGGCATTCGAAAAGCAGCTGCAAACCCGGCTCATCACGGCGCAACCCGGCGACGTCATTACGATTCCGGCCGGCGTGCATCCAATCTCTCGCGGGCTGTCGCTCAACGTGTCGGGCGTGACGATTCGCGGCGAGGGCATGGACAAGTCGGTACTCTCGTTCAAGGGGCAGTTGCAGGGCGCAGAGGGTTTGCTGGTCAACGCCAGCGACTTCACGATCGAAGACCTCGCCATCGAGGACACGCCCGGCGACGGTCTCAAGGTCAATGAGGGACGCAATATCGTCATCCGCCGGGTGCGCACCGAGTGGACCAACGGCCCCGACGAAATGAACGGCGCCTACGGCATCTACCCGGTGCAGACCGAGAACGTCCTGCTCGAAGATTGCGTCGCCATCGGCGCATCGGATGCGGGCATCTACGTGGGGCAGTCGCGCAACGTGGTCGTGCGCAACAACCGCGCCGAGCGCAACGTGGCGGGCATCGAGATCGAGAACACTTTCTTTGCCGACGTCTACGGCAACGTCACGACCGGGAACACGGGCGGCATTCTCGTGTTCAACATGCCTGACCTGCCGCAGCCGGGACACAGCACGCGGGTCTACCAGAATACCGTGGTGGGCAATAACACCGACAATTTCGGCGCCGAGGGTACGCCGGTCGCGAGCGTGCCCGCGGGCTCGGGGATCGTCATCAACTCGAATGACAGGGTCGAGATATTCGATAACGAAATTCGCGATAACGACACGGCGAACATCATCATCAGCAGCTATTTCGCCACGGGCTGGGAGGGCATGCGCGACATGGGCGACGAGTACGACCCGTATCCCGAGACGATTTACATCTACGGCAACCGCATGTCCGGCGGCGGCTCCTCGCCCGACGGCCTCGACCTCAAGGCGCTCAAGGTCGCGATGTTCGGCCTCAACGGCAGCCTGCCCGACGTGCTGTGGGACGGCTATTTCAATGCGGACAAGGCCGACGGCGATGGCAACCTGTTGCCCGACTACGCCATCTGCCTGGACAACGGCGACTCGCAGGTCCTGAATGCCGACCTGCCGAACGGCAGCTCGGACATTGTGGTTGGCGCCGGGCAGCACAACTGCGGACACGAGAAACTCGCGCCCGTCGTTCTCGAGGCGCCGCTCGGGTAACGATGCCGCGCGTCGCTGTCATAGCCGTCCTGGCTGTCCTGCTGGGCTCGTGCGGCCAGGCGACGCGGCCGGTCACGGTGCATGCGGCGGACTCGCCGCCGCCGCAACTCAGCGACTGGGGCGTCGTGTTCGCGAACGGCAGGACGTTTGCGCTCAATGACGGGGTCACGCCTTACGACCTGAATACGCCGCTGTTCACCGACTATGCGCTCAAGCTGCGCACGGTCTGGATGCCGCAGGGCGTGAGCGCCGGCTACACAACCGACGGGCCGCTCGACTTCCCGGTCGGCACGATCATCAGCAAGACATTCCACTACGAAAAGTCGGCTGCCGGGGAGGGCGGCGTCCTGTCTGTCACCAAGACTGACCAGGAGTCGGCATTGAACGCCGACGGTGAACTCGATCTCGGTAAATTCGAGCTCATCGAGACCCGGCTGCTCGTCCGCTACGACGACGGCTGGCGCGCGTTGCCCTATGTCTGGAACGCGGCGCAGACGGAAGCGACTCTCGAAATCGCGGGCGATTATCGCCAGGTAAGTCTCGTCGACGGGCCCGAGGCCCGGACGATCACGTACATCGTGCCCGACATGAATCAGTGCAGCGGCTGTCACGTGGTCGACCACACGGCGAAACGGCTGCAGCCGATCGGTCCGCGGGCCTGGCAGCTGAACCGCGAATACGCCTGGTGGGGCAACGACGCGACCCAGCTCGAGAACTGGTCGGCGCAGGGCCTGTTGCAGGGATTCGACGGCGATGCGCCGCCCGGCGTGCGCTGGTCGGCGCCCGGGGGCGCCACCCTGGAGCAACGGGCGCGCGCCTACCTCGATGCCAACTGCGCGCATTGCCACAACCCGGCTGGCGCGGCCGACACCTCGGCGTTGCACCTCAACATCGAAGCGCCGCTGGACCGCCGTTACGGGATCTGCAAGCCGCCCGTGGCTGTCGGACGTGGCAGTGGCGATCGGCCGTTTGATATAGTCCCGGGCCGCCCGGACGACTCGATCCTCGTTTTTCGCATGCAGCACACGGATCCGGCCATTGCGATGCCGGAACTGGGCCGCAGCACGGTACATGCCGAGGGCGTGCAACTGGTCAGCGACTGGATTGCGGCACTGAACGGTGAGTGCTGAACGCGGTCAAAGACGGCGGCGGGACAAGGACGATGAAGGGAAGCGTACGATGAAAAAGAGCTTGTGCATGCTGCTGCTGTTCGCAGCCCCGGTCGCGGGCGCCGAGCAGATCGTGAAGGAATTCACCGGCACCGGGAACACGACGACCGCCATGTTCACGGTGGAGTCCCCGTGGCTGCTCGACTGGCGCCTCGACGCCGATTACGAAGCGCTGACGGCGCTGGATATCACGCTCGTCGAAGCGCACGGTCGCCGCCACGTTGGCCGGGTGCTGCACACCAAGCGCAAGGGCAACGGCCTGAAGAAGTTCGAAGAGGGCGGCACCTACCAGCTGCGCATCAGCTCGACGCTGGCCCGTTGGCGCATCAAGATCATCCAGATCAGCCGGGAAGAAGGCGAGCTTTACACGCCGCGCGGTCAGTAATACCCGGGCTCATTGCCCGGGCGCCACTTGATATTGCAGCCGATGCTGGGCACCTGGTTCGGGTCAACCGGCCGGCCGTCCAGTAGCGCGTCCAGGGCGGCTCTGAGGTCCCTGCCATCGACCGGCACGCCGTTGCCGGGCCGGCTGCCGTCGAGCTGTCCCCGGTAGGCCAGCTTCCTGTCCGTGTCGAAGACGAAAAAGTCCGGCGTGCAGGCGGCGCGGTAGGCTTTTGCCACGGACTGGTCGGCGTCGAGCAGGTAAGGGAACTGATAGCCCTGCTCAGTGGCTTCGCGCCGCATCTGCTCGGGTCCGTCGGCCGGGTACTTGTCCACGTCATTGCTGTTGATCGCCACGATAGCTACGCCGCGCTCGGCGTAGTCGCGCCCGAGGGCCGCGAGTTCGGCGCGGACATGCTTGACGAACGGGCAGTGGTTGCAGATGAACATGACCACGAACGCGCCGGCCGTCTCGGCTAGTGAATGGAGCTGACCGTCCGGGTCGGGCAAGGAGAATTCGGGCGCCGGGGTTCCCAGCTCGAGCATTTGCGATTCGACTGCTGCCATGCCCGCGATCTTATGCGAAGATGGGCCATCGTTGAAGCGGTGCCGACTCGTTTGACCGACGACATCCAGAACAAAGGCAACGCCGTTATCAGCTTTGCCGCGGTTATCATCATCGTCATTGGCCTGCAGATGGCCAAAGACCTGCTGGTACCGTTCCTGTTCGCCGTCTTCCTGGCGCTGATCACCGTAAGGCCCATGCTGTGGATGCAGAAGCATCGCGTCCCGACCGTGGTCGCCGTGCTGATCATCGTCTCGTTGATCCTGCTGATTCTCGCCGTGCTGGGCACGATCGTCGGCGCATCGGTTGCCGAGTTCACGGCCGCGCTACCGGCCTACCAGGAGAGGCTGGATGTCTACATCGACGGTGTCGTGGCGCTCCTGAGCACGCGTCTCGACGGCGACGAGGCGTTCCAGTCTCTGGGTGACCTGATCGATCCGGGCTGGGCCATGGGCCTGGTTGCTACGATCCTCAACAGCCTCCGCGGCGTACTGACCAACATTTTCCTGATCATCTTCACGATGATCTTCATCCTGCTCGAGGCTTCGACCGTCGAAACGAAAGTTGCGGCCGCGTTCGGTCGCAGCACGCAGTCGCTGAAACGGCCGCGGGTGTTCCTGGCCAACCTCGGCAATTACCTCGGCATCAAGACGGTGGTCAGCATCGCAACGGGCCTCGCGGCGGGCCTGCTGACCTGGGCGCTCGGCGTTGATTTCCCGCTGCTCTGGGCCATGCTGGCGTTCCTGCTCAACTACATCCCGACGATCGGCTCGATCATTGCGGCGGTGCCGGCGGTACTGATTGCCCTGGTGCAGCTGGGGCCCGGCGAGGCAATGGCAACCGCGGTCGGTTTTGTGGGAATCAACATGGTGTTCGGCAACATCATCGAACCGCGCCTGATGGGCTTCGGTGTCGGCGTATCGCCCTTGGTCGTGTTTATCGGCCTGTTCTTCTGGGGTTGGGTCTTCGGGCCCATGGGGATGCTGTTGTCGGTGCCGCTTACGATGACGCTGAAGCTCGCACTGGAGAGTGACAAGCGCACACGCTGGATAGCGATATTGATCGGGTCCGAGCGCGATGCCGAGTACGCGCTCAAGCAACGCCGGGCCCACGCGCCCGACGAATCCGGAGGCGGCTAGGCGCTCAGCCGAAGTCGGCGTCGACCGGCTCGGTTTCCTCGGCGAGTTCGAGTAGGTTGATTGCGACGCCGACGAAGTCGGTGTCGGTGATGATGCCGCGCAGCTTGCCGTCCGTAACGATAGGCAGGCAGCCGATCTGGTGTTTTTCGATGAACATCGCTGCCTGACGCAGGCTGGCATGCTCGTCGATGGTCGCAATGTCCGTCACCATGATGTCTTTAACCTGCAGGTCCTTCGCATGAATCCGGTTCTCCGGATCGCGCAGGAACGAGTCGGTCGCAGCCAGCACATTGGTCAACGTAACGAGGCCGACCAGACTGTCTCCGCCTTCGATGACCGGCAGATGGTGGATGCGGTTGCTCTGCATCAGGCTGCGGGCTTCGGCAACCGTGGACTCCGGCGCTAGCGTGATCAGGTCGGTGCTCATGATGGCGTCGATACTGAACATGGTTCTGGTCCTTGGTCTCTCCCTTTTTGTCGATTTCAGTCTAGCCAATGGCGCGCGACGCACCATTGCGAAAAACACGTATTACAAAGGCTGGAGAACGTCTAAAACCCAGCGCTCTCAAGGGCTTCAGGCCAGCGCGGGTCATCGTGCGCGGACACCAGGAACTCCGACGTAGGCATCCAGGGAATGCCCGGGTCGCGAATCTCGATGCCTGTCTCGAGCCACTTGAAAGCATTGTCGAGGTCGCCGACGAAGCCGTACAGTTCGGCCAGTTGGTAGGAGTTGTTAGTGCCGTAAGCTTCTCCGTAGGCCTGCACGGCGGCCTGGAATGCGTCGCTGTTCTCGCCCTTGCTGTTGACCATGATCGCAAGCATTTCACGAACCCACTGCACGGGCTCGCGCGCCGTGTAGCGGGCGGCCGCTTCGAAGTCTCCGTTTGCCAGCGCCATGCGCGCGAGGCGGCCGTTGATGCGAGCCGTATCGGGCTGCAGTTCCAGCGCTTTCGCATACGTGGCGCGAGCCTCGTCCGCACGTCCGGCGGCGCGATACGCGTCGCCGAGCGCGCGCAGCGCGCCTATCGATAGCGGGTCCACGCTCAGGACGCGCAAGGCCAGCTCTATGGACTCATCGTGACGACCCTGCACCATGCGCAGGTAGTTCATCCAGCTCAGCGTGCCCGGATCGTTCGGGTCCTGTTCGAGCGCCCTGAGGAAATATTCGGATGCCCGGTCGATGTCGAAATCGGTCGCCCAGACGACGCCGCCCTTGGCGATCAGGGCATCGGGTAGCTCCGGATCAATCGCGAGCGCCGCATCGGCATACTCGTGTACCTGCCGAAACCCGTTGGCGAAATCGGCGCCACCGTAGCTCACAAAGCCACTCACGTAGAACCGGTACACCTCGGCCAGCAGTGCATAAGCCCTGGCGAATTGCGGGTCGATTTCAACGGCGCGCTGCAGCGCCTCGATCGCGCTGAGAAAGGCTGCTTCGGTTGTCTGGTCCGACAGGTACAGGCCGCGCAGGAACAGGTTGTAAGCTTCGACATTCGCGGTGCCACGTGCAGGGGACGCCACGGTCTCGCCGAGCAGTTCCAGCCGCAGCGCGGCAACGACGGCAGTGGCAATCTCGTCCTGGATGGCGAAAACGTCAGTCAGCTCGCGGTCGAAGGTCTCGGACCAGAGGTGATAACCGGTATCCGCGTTGACGAGCTGCGCCGTGATGCGCAGCCGGGTGCCCGACTGCCGAACGCTGCCTTCGAGCACGTTGGCCACGTCCAGCATTGCGCCGATCTCGCGGAGATCCTGGTTCTCGCCTTTGAACTGGAACGACGATGTGCGTCCGGCGACATGCAGCTGCGGGATATTGGCGAGCGAGTTGAGCATCTCCTCGGACAGGCCATCGGAAAAATACTCGTTCTCGATGTCGCCGCTCATATTGACGAAGGGCAACACGGCGATCGATGGCTTGATGTCCGCGACCGGCTCATCGCCATCCGGCGACAGGAAGAACTTGTCGACCAGCAGGAAGCCGGCGGCAACACTGAGAATGACAATGATCGTGCGGTTGAGGCTCTGACCGGTTTGCGCGGTGATCGACTGGCTGCGGTCGACGTCTTTCTCGCGCTTGATACCCTCGGGCGTCAGCTCGAACGCCCAGGCGAAAATCAACGCGAACGGCAAGCCGATGATCAACAGCGCGGCGACGAGCGACGTGACCCAGTCGGGGATGTTGAGCGCCGGGAACATGACGTCGACCACCTGCATCGTCAGCCAGCCGGCGATGATGTAGACGATGGCGACGCGGAACACGTTGCGCCGTCTTACTTCTCCAAGAAATTCCCGCATCGGTGCACCGAATTGAGCGATCGCCAAGTCTAGCAGAGCGATTGCGGCCATGGCGACACGGGGAGCCCTGTGAAATACTGAGAATTCCTGACTCCGGCGTGTCCAAGAAGTCATGATCAAGCGGATACTGGTTACTGCCTCCCTCGTGCTGTTCTGCTCGTCCGCGCTTGCCGACGACCGTGATGCGGCGGCCATCGTCAAGGACGCTGTCAACCACTGGCGCGGCCTTTCCTCCGATGCCGTCATGACGATGGTGATCCACCGGCCCGACTGGGAACGCACGATGACGATGCGCGCCTGGACCAAGGGCGACGATCGCTCGCTCGTGCGCGTCCTCGAGCCCAAGAAAGACCGCGGCAATGGCACGCTGACCGACGACAACAGCATGTGGTCGTTCTCGCCAAAGGTGAACCGCGTCATCAAGATCCCGTCGTCGATGATGGGGCAGAGCTGGATGGGCTCGGATTTCTCCAACAAGGACGTGGCGCGCGCCGACGACATCGTCGACCAGTACGATCACACGATGCTCAGCATGGAGGAGGCCGACGGGGTCACGATCTACGAGATCGAGTCAATCCCGCACGAGGATGCCGCGGTGGTCTGGGGCAGGGAGGTACTGAGCATTCGCGACGACCACGTCGTTACGACACACCGCTTCTACGACCAGGACGGAGAACTCGTCAAAACGCTGACGTCGCTCGAGATCGGCGAGATGGGCGGGCGCACGATTGCGCTGCGCCAGCGCATGAGCAAGGTCGAGACGCCCGGCGAGTGGACCGAGATCGCCGTCGAGTCGGTAGATTACGATATAGATCTTCCCGACAGCCTGTTTACACTGTCCAATCTGCGTAACCCGCGAGAGTAGCCCGCTTGAACCTCGTCTTCCGTCTGGCCTGGCGCAACCTCTGGCGGCAGCCACGGCGCACGTGGCTGACGACCGGGGCGATGGTGTTTTCCAATACGCTGCTCGTGTTCATGATCTCGCTGCAGTTCGGCATGTACGGACTCATGATCGACAACACGCTGCAGGCATTCACGGGCCATCTGCAGGTGCAGGCGCCGGGTTATATCGACGACCAGAAAATGCGCCAGACCGTGCCTGGCATCGCGCCGCTGGCCGAGCGCCTGCGCGCGGAATTTCCCGAACAGCACGTGGCAGCCCGGGCCAACGGTTTTGCCCTCATCTCGAGCGCGGACCGCAGCTACGGCGTCGCCGTCGTCGGCGTACAGCCCGACTACGAACCCCACGTGTCGACGCTGCCGGGGCTCGTGTCGGCAGGCCGGTACCTGGACGACAACGACGCCGCCGAGATCATCATCGGGGCGGCACTCGCGCGCAACCTGCGCGTCGACGTCGGTGACGAGCTGACGCTGCTGGGTAGCGGCAAGGACGGCTCGTTTGCGGCGGCCGTTGTAGTTATCGCCGGCATTTTCGACAGCGGCCTGCCGGACTTCGATCGCAGCATCACCACGATACCGCTCGGCTTGTTCGATGACGTGTTCTACATGAACGGCAGCGGCCACCATGTCGTCTTCAACAACGGCGGCATCAGCGGCGTGACGGCCCTGCAAGCCGGGGTCGAGGCGGCGCTGCCGCCCGGCGTGGACCTCGTCGTCCACGACTGGGATGCGCTGCAGCCAGGCCTGCAGCAGGCCATCAAGGCCGACATGAGCAGCGCGTTTTTCATGTACGGAATCCTCGTCATCCTCGTGGCCTTCAGCGTGCTCAATACCCAGCTGATGTCCGTGCTCGAACGCACCCACGAGTTCGGCATCGTCATGGCGCTGGGGCTGACGCCAGGGCGCCTTGGCAGACTGGTGCTGCTCGAAACCGCGATCATGGGCCTGATGGGCCTCGTGCTCGGCGCCATTCTCGGCGGGCTGCTGACCTGGTGGCTGAGCGTCCACGGCTTTGCCTATCCCGGCATGGAAGAGATGGCCGCCAAGTTCAACCTGCCGGCCCGATTCTACCCCGAGGTGTCCACGATCTCGCTGCTGTCCGGGCCGGTTGTCGTGTTCCTGTTTACGGTCCTGGCCGCGCTGTACCCGGCGCTGCGGTTGCACAAGCTGCACCCGGTCGAAGCGATGAGGGCCCTCTGATGCATATGCTTGCAGTCCTGTCACGGCTGGCCTGGCGCAACCTGTGGCGCAATCATCGCCGCACGCTGATCATGTTGCTCGCGATCACGCTCGGCACGTGGGCCATGATCTTCATGACGGCGCTGATGCGCGG
Organism: Woeseiaceae bacterium; assembly: GCA_030066735.1. Classification (GTDB taxonomy): domain Bacteria; phylum Pseudomonadota; class Gammaproteobacteria; order Steroidobacterales; family Woeseiaceae; genus UBA1847. The sequence goes on from JASJBB010000072.1 coordinate 14,305, forward strand.
CATGGTGTCGCAAATGGTGTCCGACGGCATCAGCGCCTTGCCCGGGCATGTGCAGGTGCACCATCCCGACTACCGCGACGATCCCAGCATCGCCAACCTGATTAACGTGCCGGACTCCGAGCTGGCCGAACGCTTCGGCGACGCCGGGCTGCGGCAATGGGCGAGCCGTGTCCGCGTGCCGGCCGTCATCACGAGCGAATACGATTCGCGCGGCGTGACGCTGATCGGCGTCGATCCTGCGCTCGAGGACGGCATGACGTTTGTGGACTACAACGAGGTCGAGGGGCGCTTCCTCGAGTCGGTAGACGACAAGGGCATCGTTATTGGCCGCAAACTCGCCAACACGCTGAACACGGAAGTGGGCAAGCGCGTTGTCGTGATGAGCCAGGACCCCGACAACGAGATTGCCGACCGCGGCTTCCGCGTCGTCGGCCTGTTCACCGCAAGCGTCACGTCGTTCGAGGAGCAGTTCATCTTTGCCGGCAAGGCGACGACGCAAACCATGCTGCGCATTGGCGACCAGGTATCGGAGATCGCCGTACTTGGCCATGATTACCGTGACGTCGAGGCCGAGTACGAAAAGACCCTGAAACTGATCAACGACGGCGTGGAGGTGCAGCGCTGGACCGAAATCGACCGGTTCCTCGGCACGATGCTCGGCGTCATGGACGGTTTCGTGCTCGTGTGGATCGTCGTGATATTCCTCGCGCTGTCTTTCGGCCTCGTGAACACGCTGGTCATGGCGGTCTTTGAACGCGTGCGCGAGATCGGGCTCATGCTGGCGCTCGGCATGCGGCCGATCAACATTCTCGGACAGATCGTCCTCGAGTCGCTGCTGCTGCTGGCGATCGGTCTTGCGCTGGGAAGCGCGCTGGCCTGGGCCGCTGTGCAGCCGATCAAGGAGGGCATCGATGTGTCGATCGTTGGCGAGGGCATGGACATGTGGGGCATGTCGAGCGTGCTGGT
>JASJBB010000070.1 GCA_030066735.1 Woeseiaceae bacterium
TCCCTTGACCTCACCACCGTGCTTCTCGGCCATCACCTTCGTCAGCGCCGCCGTCAAAGTCGTCTTGCCGTGGTCAACGTGACCAATCGTGCCTACGTTTACGTGCGGCTTCGTTCTCTCAAATTTCTCTTTAGACATTGCCCTTTTTCCCGGGTTTGAGTGATCGCCCGCTGCGGCGGGCTCCTACGTTAGTTACTACGATGCTTTTTTCAATACCGTGTCCGCCACGTTCTGCGGCACTTCGGCGTATTTTGCAAATTCCATTGAATAGACCGCCCGGCCCTGGCTCATCGAGCGCAGGTCCGTTGCATAACCGAACATCTCGGCCAGCGGCACTTCGGCGCGAATGACCTTGCCTGACGGCGAGTCATCCATGCCCTGGGGCAGGCCGCGACGGCGATTGAGGTCGCCCATCACGTCGCCCATGTAATCCTCGGGTGTGACGACTTCCACTTTCATGATCGGCTCGAGCAGTACAGGACTGGCCTTTTGCGCGCCATCCCGAAAACCCATGCTGCCAGCGATCTTGAACGCCATCTCGCTCGAATCGACGTCGTGGTAGGAACCGTCGTACAGCGTCACCTTGCAATCCACGACCGGGTAGCCGGCAACGACGCCGTTCTCCATCTGCTCCCGGATGCCCTTGTCCACGGCCCCGATGTACTCCTTCGGGACGACGCCACCGACAATGGCATTCTCGAATTCGTAGCCCTCGCCGGGCTCTTTCGGCTCGATACGCAGGAACACGTGGCCGTACTGGCCGCGGCCGCCGGTCTGGCGGACGAACTTGGATTCCTGCTCGACCATCTTGCGAATCGTCTCGCGATAGGCCACCTGCGGCTTGCCGACGTTCGCCACGACCCTGAACTCGCGCCGCATGCGGTCGACGATGATGTCGAGGTGCAGCTCGCCCATGCCGGAGATGATCGTCTGTCCCGACTCCTCGTCAGTGTGGACGCGGAAAGACGGGTCCTCCTTGGCCAGCTTCTGCAGCGCGGTCGCCATCTTTTCCTGGTCAGGCTTGGTCTTGGGCTCCACGGCCACCGATATGACCGGGTCCGGAAACTCCATGCGCTCCAGCGTGATCGGGTTCTTGAGATCGCACAGCGTGTCGCCGGTCGTGACGTCCTTGAGACCCACAGCCGCAGCAATATCGCCCGCACGGACCTCCTTGATCTCCTTGCGGTCATTCGAATGCATCTGCAGGATGCGGCCGATGCGCTCCTTGCGACTCTTCACCGGATTCAGGATGGTGTCGCCGGAGTTCAGGACGCCCGAATAAACGCGGAAGAACGTCAGGTTGCCGACGAACGGGTCCGTCGCGATCTTGAACGCAAGCGCGGCGAAAGGCTCATCGTCTTTCGCGGGCCGCTCGCCTTCGGAATCGTCATCGTTGATACCCTTGATCGCGGGCACGTCAACCGGCGAAGGCATGAAGTCGACGACGGCATCGAGCATCGCCTGCACACCCTTATTCTTGAAGGCCGAGCCACACATCGTGACGACGACCTCGCCGGACAACGTCCGCGCGCGCAATCCACGCCTTATTTCGTCGACGTCGAGTTCGCCGCTCTCGAGAAACTTCTCGAGCAGGTCTTCGCCACCCTCGGCCGCGGCCTCGATCATCTTCTCGCGCCAGGTCTCGGCCTCCGCGAGCAGGTCCTCCGGGATTTCGCGAGCTTCATAGGTCGTGCCCATGTTGCTGTTGTCCCAGTAAATGGCGCGCATGCCGATCAGGTCGATGACGCCGGCAAAATTCTCTTCGGCGCCGATCGGCAGCTGCACCGGCACTGGATTTGCGCCGAGGCGCTCGCGAACCTGCTCAACGACGCGCAGGAAGTCGGCACCGGCGCGATCCATCTTGTTGACAAAGACCATCCGCGGCACGCTGTACTTGTTGCCCTGGCGCCAGACAGTCTCGGTCTGCGGCTCGACGCCGCCAACCGAACACAGCACCGTAATGGCGCCGTCAAGAACGCGCAGGCTGCGCTCGACCTCGATCGTGAAGTCGACGTGACCCGGCGTGTCGATAATATTGATCCGGTGCTCGTCGTACTGCTGGTCCATCCCGTTCCAGAAACAGGTGGTCGCCGCCGACGTGATCGTGATACCACGCTCCTGCTCCTGCTCCATCCAGTCCATGACGGCCGCGCCGTCGTGCACCTCGCCTATCTTGTGCGAGACACCGGTGTAGAACAGTACGCGCTCGGTGGTCGTGGTCTTGCCCGCATCAATATGGGCCATGATGCCAATATTGCGATAACGCTCGATGGGGGTTGTGCGGGCCACGACAAGATCCTCGAGTTCCTTAGCGAAGGACTCGGTCGATTACCAGCGGTAGTGGGAGAAGGCCTTGTTGGCCTCCGCCATGCGGTGCGTGTCTTCTTTCTTCTTGACTGCCGTGCCACGATTCTCGGCGGCATCGAGCAGCTCGTGCGCCAGCCGGTGCGCCATCGACTTCTCGTTGCGGTTGCGCGCGGCGTCGATAACCCAGCGCATGGCCAGGGTCTGGCGGCGCGCAGGACGGACCTCGACAGGCACCTGGTAGGTCGCGCCACCAACACGACGCGACTTTACCTCGACCACGGGCTTGACGTTTTCGAGCGCCTGCTCCAGCAGTTCGAGCGCCTTGTCGTCCGCGCCGGACTCTCTTTCGGCAATCCGGTCCAGGGCGCCATAAATGATGCGCTCGGCAACCGACTTCTTGCCGTCATTCATGATCATGTTCATGAACTTGGCAAGCAGCTCACTGCCGTACTTGGGGTCGGGCAGAATCGTACGTTTGGGGGCCTGTGATCTACGTGACATTTGTCGTTTTTCCTGAATTCGTTCTTATGACTTCGGACGCTTGGTTCCGTACTTCGAGCGGCCCTGCCTGCGATCCGACACACCAGCGCAGTCGAGCGTGCCGCGCACCGTGTGGTAGCGAACGCCCGGCAGGTCCTTGACACGGCCACCGCGAATCAGCACAACCGAGTGCTCCTGCAGGTTGTGGCCTTCGCCGCCAATGTACGAGGTCACCTCGTAGCCATTGGTCAGGCGCACGCGGGCAACCTTGCGCATTGCCGAGTTCGGCTTCTTCGGCGTCGTCGTGTAGACGCGCGTACAAACGCCGCGCTTCTGCGGGCTGGACTCCAGCGCCGGAACCGTGCTTTTCGCCGGCTTGGTCGCGCGTGGCTTGCGAACTAGCTGATTTACTGTGGCCATTGGGCCCTCTTTTCTCTTGTTAATCCAATGTGTTACGCGCAATTTGATCAAAAAATAAACGCGCGCACCCGACCACCGAACCGGTTTGGGCTCAGACGTCGGGTTTCGGGCAACTCTCTAAGTTACTGTCTTAACGACAGTTTCCAGCTAGTCGCCCCTTAATATCAGGGCCCGCCAACGGCGGGCCCCAGGGTTAAGGGCGGGCATTGTAGTGACGCTGTCCTGATGCTGTCAAGCGCCACCCGAGGCCCGTTACCTATGCTTCGGTCGTCGCTTCCTCGCCGTCGCCCGCGGGGGCCTCGGCAGCCACTTCGTCAGCAGCCTCGACGCCCTCCGCATCGGCGGCCTCGGCAGCCGTCTGATCCAGCTCCTTGAGCTGTTCGGCGAGATCCTGTTCGCGTGTGCGCCGGCGCTCGGCGTGGTGCGCAAACCCGGTACCCGCCGGGATCAGGCGGCCAACGATCACGTTCTCCTTGAGACCGCGCAGGTCGTCCCGAAGTCCGCGAACCGCGGCTTCGGTCAGGACGCGTGTCGTCTCCTGGAAAGACGCTGCCGAGATGAACGACTCCGTCGCCAGCGACGCCTTCGTGATGCCCAGCAGCAGCGGATCCACGGTCAGCGGTTCCTTGCCCTGCGCCTCGAGCGTCTCCGCAACCTCGAAGAAGCGCGCCTTGTCGATCTGCTCGCCGCGCAGGTAGTTGCTCTCGCCCGCCGTGGCCACGATGACCTTGCGCAGCATCTGGCGAATGATCACCTCGATGTGCTTGTCATTGATCTTCACGCCCTGCAGACGATAGACGTCCTGGATCTCGCGAACGAGATAATCGGCCAGTTCCTCGGTGCCCTGCAGGCGCAGGATGTCGTGGGGATTCGGCTCGCCGTCGGCGATGACCTCGCCCTTGACGACCTGCTCGCCCTCGAACACGTTGAGGTGGCGCCACTTCGGAATCAGCTCCTCATGGCTCTCGCCCGTTTCGTCGGTGATAACCAGTCGACGCTTGCCCTTGGTCTCCTTGCCGAAGCTCACGGTACCGGTGTGCTCGGCCATGATCGCCGGGTCTTTCGGCTTCCTCGCTTCGAACAGGTCCGCAACTCGCGGCAGACCGCCCGTGATGTCGCGGGTCTTGGACGACTCCTGCGGGATACGTGCAATGACGTCACCCACGGACACCTCGGCGCCGTCCGACATCGACACGATTGCGCCGGCCGGCAATGCATAGACCGCCGGGATGTCGGTATTGGCAAAGCAGACCTCGTTGCCCTTGGCATCCACGAGGCGTGCGACCGGCCGCAGGTCCTTGCCGGAACCGCCACGACTCTTCGGATCGAGCACGACGATACTGGTCAGGCCCGTGAACTCATCGATCTGCTCCGTAACGGTCACACCGTCAACGAAGTCCTCGAACTTGAGCTTGCCCGCCACTTCGGTGACAACCGGGTGAGTGTGCGGATCCCAGTTGGCGACAACCTGGCCCTGGGTGACCTCGTCACCATCGTTGACCGTGATCGTCGCACCGTACGGCACCTTGTAACGCTCGCGCTCGCGACCGAGCTCGTTGATAACCGAGACTTCGCCGGAACGCGATACAGCCACGAGGTAGCCCTTGTGGTGAGCAACCGTCTTGATGTTGTTGAGCTTGACGACGCCGTTCGACTTGATTTCGATATTGTTGACCGCCGCGGAACGCGATGCGGCGCCACCGATATGGAAGGTGCGCATCGTCAGCTGCGTGCCCGGCTCACCGATCGACTGGGCCGCGATAACGCCAACGGCCTCACCGATGTTGATGCGGTGGCCGCGCGCGAGGTCGCGCCCGTAGCACTGCGCACAAACACCGTAGCGAACTTCGCAGGTGATGGGCGAACGTACCGTCACATGGTCGATCGACAACTCTTCGAGTCGCGCCACGGTCTGCTCATCGAGCATCGTGCCGGCGTCGAATGCAACCTTGTCGGTTCCCGGGATCAGCACCGCCTCTGCCAGTACACGGCCAAGCACGCGCTCGCGCAACGGCTCGACCACGTCGCCGCCTTCCACCAGCGGCGCCATCGCGATGCCGCGCTGCGTTTCGCAGTCCTGCTCCGTGACGACCAGGTCCTGCGCAACGTCCACGAGACGGCGGGTCAGGTAACCGGAGTTAGCGGTCTTGAGCGCCGTGTCGGCCAGGCCTTTACGAGCGCCGTGAGTCGAGATGAAGTACTGCAACACGTCGAGGCCTTCACGGAAGTTCGCCGTAATTGGCGTCTCGATGATCGAGCCGTCCGGCTTGGCCATCAGGCCACGCATGCCTGCGAGCTGCCTGATCTGCGCCGCGGAACCACGGGCGCCGGAGTCGGCCATCATGTAAATCGAGTTGAACGACTCCTGGTCGACCGTCTTGCCGCTGGCGTCCTTGACCTTGTCGGAGCCCAGCTTGTCCATCATGGCCTTGGCGACCTGGTCGTTCGTTCGCGACCAGATATCGACGACCTTGTTGTACCGCTCGCCGTCGGTGACGAGACCGGATGCGTACTGGTCCTGGATCTCCTTCACCTCGGCTTCGGCGACCGACAGGATGTCCTGCTTGTTCTCCGGCACAACCATGTCATTCACGCCGATCGAAACGCCGGCCATCGTCGCCATCCGGAAGCCCGTGTACATGAGCTTGTCCGCGAAAACGACCGTCTTCTTGAGGCCCAGGCGGCGATAGCACGCGTTGATGACGTTGGAAATCGCCTTTTTCGACATCGGCTGGTTGACCAGCTCGAAATCGAGCCCCGCCGGCAGGATCTCGGACAGCAATGCGCGACCGACCGTCGTATCGACGAGTTTCTCGACCGCGGTCTTCTCACCGGTCTCCTCGTCGACGTCAAATGTCGGGACGCGAATGCGAACCTTGGCCTGCAGCTCGGCGGCGCCACTCTCGAACGCACGACGAGCTTCGTCGATGTTCGCGAACAACATGCCTTCGCCCTTGCCATTAACGCGCTCGCGCGTCATGTAATAGAGGCCGAGTACGACATCCTGCGACGGTACGATGATCGGGTCACCATTGGCCGGCGACAGGATGTTGTTCGACGACATCATCAGGGCGCGAGCCTCGAGCTGCGCTTCCAGCGACAGCGGCACGTGCACGGCCATCTGGTCGCCGTCGAAGTCGGCGTTGAACGCGGTGCAAACGAGCGGGTGCAGCTGGATGGCCTTGCCCTCGATCAGCACGGGCTCGAAAGCCTGAATGCCGAGGCGGTGTAGCGTCGGCGCGCGGTTCAGCATGACCGGGTGCTCGCGGATGACTTCCTCGAGAATGTCCCAGACTTCCGGGCCCTCGCGCTCGACGAGCCGCTTGGCGGCCTTGATCGTCGTCGCTTCGCCACGCAGCTGCAGCTTCGAGAAGATGAACGGCTTGAACAGTTCCAGCGCCATCTTCTTCGGCAGGCCGCACTGGTGCAGCTTGAGGGTCGGGCCAACAACGATAACCGAACGGCCCGAGTAATCGACGCGCTTGCCGAGCAGGTTCTGGCGGAAGCGGCCCTGCTTGCCCTTGATCATGTCGGCGAGCGACTTCAGCGGGCGCTTGTTGGTGCCCGTGATGGCGCGGCCGCGGCGACCGTTGTCGAGCAGTGCGTCAACCGACTCCTGCAGCATGCGCTTTTCGTTACGCACGATAATGTCGGGCGCATTGAGCTCGAGCAGGCGGCGCAGGCGATTGTTGCGGTTGATGACGCGGCGGTACAGATCATTGAGATCCGACGTCGCGAAGCGGCCACCATCGAGCGGCACGAGCGGGCGCAGATCCGGCGGCAGTACCGGCAGTACGGTCAGGACCATCCACTCGGGCTTGTTGCCCGACTCGATGAACGATTCAAGGAGCTTGAGGCGCTTCGACAGGCGCTTGATCTTGGTTTCCGAGCGCGTCGCGTCGATGTCCTCGCGCACCTGCAGCACTTCGCGCTGCAGGTCGATCGTCATGAGCATCTCGCGCACGGCCTCGGCGCCCATGCGGGCGTCGAACTCGTCACCGTATTGCTCCAGCGCGTCGAGATACATCTCGTCGGTGAGCAGCTGGCCACGCTCGAGCTCGGTCATGCCGGGATCGACGACCACGAACGCCTCGAAGTACAGCACGCGCTCGATCTCGCGCAGCGTCATGTCGAGCATGAGGCCAATGCGGCTCGGCAGCGACTTCAGGAACCAGATGTGCGCGACCGGGCTGGCGAGTTCGATGTGCGCCATGCGCTCACGGCGAACCTTGGTCTGCGTGACTTCGACGCCGCACTTCTCGCACACGACGCCGCGATGCTTGAGCCGCTTGTATTTGCCGCACAGGCACTCGTAGTCCTTGACCGGGCCGAAAATCTTGGCGCAGAACAGGCCGTCGCGTTCCGGCTTGAACGTCCGGTAGTTGATCGTTTCCGGCTTCTTCACCTCACCGAAAGACCAGGAACGCACCATGTCGGGCGACGCCAGGCCAATCCGGATCGCATCGAAGTCGTCGACCGGGTTCTGGTACTTAAAAAGCTTTAAGAGATCTTTCATTATTCCGTCTCCAGCTCAATGTTGATGCCAAGAGATCGAATCTCCTTCACAAGAACATTGAACGACTCCGGCATGCCGGCATCCATTTCATGTTCACCATCGACGATGTTCTTGTACATCTTGGTGCGGCCCTGCACATCGTCCGACTTGACGGTCAGCATTTCCTGCAAGGTGTAGGCGGCGCCGTAGGCTTCGAGCGCCCAGACCTCCATCTCACCGAAGCGCTGGCCACCGAACTGCGCCTTGCCGCCCAGCGGTTGCTGGGTCACCAGGCTGTAAGGCCCGGTCGAACGCGCGTGCATCTTGTCGTCGACAAGGTGATTGAGCTTGAGCATGTACATGTAGCCAACCGTGACATCGCGATCGAATTCCTCGCCGGTGCGGCCGTCGCACAACGTCGACTGCCCCGTGTCGGACAGGTCGGCCAGCTCGAGCAGGCCCTTGATCTCGGCCTCGGCGGCGCCGTCGAACACCGGCGTCGCGGTAGGCACGCCGTTGGTCAGGTTGCCGGCGAGTTCGATGACCTCTTCGTCGTTGAAGCTCTTGATGTCCTCGACTCGACCGCCCGTCTTGTTGTAGAGCGTCTCGAGGAACTGGCGAATCTTGGCGATCGACTCCTGCGACTTGAGCATGTCGTCGATCTTCTTGCCGAGTCCCTTTGCCGCCCAGCCGAGATGCGTCTCGAGCACCTGGCCGACGTTCATTCGTGACGGTACGCCCAGCGGGTTGAGGACGATATCGACCGGCGTGCCGTCGTCGAGGTAAGGCATGTCTTCGACCGGTACGATCGTCGAGATGACGCCCTTGTTACCGTGACGTCCGGCCATCTTGTCGCCCGGCTGGATACGGCGCTTGACGGCCAGGTAGACCTTGACCATCTTGAGCACGCCCGGCGCCAGGTCGTCGCCGGCCGTGATCTTGGCCTTCTTCTCCTCGAAGCGGCGATCGAACTCCTCGCGCTGCGCATTGAGGCGTTCGAAAGCCTTCTGCAGCTGCTCGTTGGCGTCGTCGTTCTTGAGACGAATCTCGAACCACTTCTCGCGCGGCACTTCCTCGAGGTACGCCTTGGTGATCTTCGAGCCCGACTTGAGCTTGTTGGGACCGCCCTGCGCCATCTTGTTGAGCAGCATGCGCTCCACGCGCTCGTAGATGTCCTCCTCGAGGATGCGCAGCGTATCGTCGAGGTCCTTGCGCACGCCTTCGAGCTCCGATTTCTCGATCGACAGGGCGCGCAGGTCCTTTTCGACACCATCGCGCGTGAACACGCGAACGTCGATGACCGTGCCGTCCATGCCCGGCGGAACGCGCAGGCTCGTGTCTTTCACGTCGGAGGCTTTCTCGCCGAAGATGGCGCGCAGCAGTTTTTCCTCCGGCGTCAGCTGGGTCTCGCCCTTTGGCGTGACCTTGCCGACCAGGATGTCGCCGGCATTGACTTCGGCGCCGATGAACGCGATTCCCGACTCGTCGAGCTTCGCAAGCGCCGCGTCACCGACGTTCGGAATGTCCGAGGTAATGTCCTCGGGCCCGAGCTTGGTATCGCGCGCGACGCACTGCAGTTCCTCGATATGGATCGTCGTGAAGCGGTCTTCCTTGACGACCCGCTCCGAGATCAGGATCGAGTCCTCGAAGTTGTAGCCGTTCCACGGCATGAACGCGACCAGCAGGTTCTGGCCGAGGGCGAGTTCGCCCATGTCGGTCGACGGGCCGTCGGCCAGCACGTCGCCTTTCGCGATCGTGTCGCCGGCCTTCACGAGCGGCCGCTGGTTGATGCACGTGTTCTGGTTCGAGCGCGTGTACTTGGTCAGGTTGTAGATGTCGACACCGGCCTCGGTGGCGCTGGTTTCGTCGTCATTGACACGCACCACGATACGCGACGCGTCGACCGAATCGACGATGCCGCCACGACGAGCGACGACGGTAACACCCGAGTCGACCGCAACGGCGCGCTCCATGCCGGTGCCGACCAGCGGCGCCTCGGCGCGCAGCGTGGGCACGGCCTGGCGTTGCATGTTCGAACCCATCAATGCGCGGTTGGCGTCGTCGTGCTCGAGGAACGGAATCAGCGATGCCGCCACCGAAACGATCTGGCGCGGGCTGACGTCCATGTACTGAATGTCTTCGGGCGCCGACAGCGTGAATTCGTTTTTGTGCCGCACGGCCACGAGTTCCTCGACGAACTTGCCGTTCTTGTCGAGTTCGGAGTTGGCCTGGGCAATGATGTACTGGCTCTCCTCGATTGCCGACAGGTACTCGATCTCGGCTGTCGCCTTGCCGTTCTTGACCCTGCGGTAGGGCGTCTCGAGGAAGCCGTACTCGTTGGTGCGAGCGTAAACGGCGAGCGAGTTGATAAGACCGATGTTCGGGCCTTCAGGCGTCTCGATCGGGCACACGCGACCGTAGTGGGTCGGGTGTACGTCGCGCACCTCGAAGCCGGCGCGCTCGCGCGTCAGGCCGCCGGGGCCGAGCGCCGATACGCGGCGTTTGTGCGTCACTTCCGACAGCGGGTTGTTCTGGTCCATGAACTGCGACAGCTGGCTGGAACCGAAGAACTCCTTGACCGCCGCAGCCACCGGCTTGGCGTTGATCATCTCCTGCGGCATCAGCCCCTCGGTTTCCGCCTGCGTCAGGCGCTCCTTGACGGCTCGCTCCACGCGCACCAGGCCGACGCGGAACGCATTCTCGGCCATCTCGCCGACGCTGCGTACGCGGCGGTTGCCGAGGTGGTCGATGTCGTCGACCGTGCCGTAACCGTTACGGATGTCGATGAGCGTCTGCAGCACGGCAAGAATGTCTTCCTTGTCGAGCACGCCGCTGCCGTCCGCATTGTCGCGGCCGACCCGGCGATTGAACTTCATGCGACCCACTGCCGACAGATCGTAGCGGTCCGGGTTGAAGAACAGGTTCTGGAACAGGTTCTCGGCAGCCTCCTTGGTCGGCGGCTCGCCGGGGCGCATCATGCGGTAAATCTCGACCAGCGCCTCGAGGCGCGTCGTCGACGGGTCGATGTTCAGCGTGTTCGAGATGAACGGGCCGCGATCGAGGTCGTTGACGAACAGGGTACGGATCGTGTCGATGCCGGCGCCAACCAGCGCCTCGACGAGCTCCGCGGTGAGCTCGGCGTTTGCCGCGGCGAGCAGCTCGCCCGTCTCGGTATCGACGACGTCGTGCGCGAGAATCTTGCCCTCGAGGTACTCGGGCGGCACGGCCAGCTTGTCGACCGTCGACTTGTTCATGTCGCGGACGTGCTTGGCCGTGATGCGGCGGCCTTCCTCGACGATCAGCTTGCGGCCGAGCTTGATGTCGAAGGTGGCCGTCTCGCCGCGCAGGCGGTCGGGAACGAGCTGCATCTTGATCTCTTTCTCCGAAAGATAGAACTCATTCGTCTCGAAGAAGAGGTCGAGCATCTCCTCGTTGGTCATTTCCAGCGCGCGCAGGATGATGGTCACCGGCAGCTTGCGGCGCCGGTCGATACGCGCGAAGACCGCGTCCTTGGGATCGAACTCGAAGTCGAGCCACGAACCGCGGTACGGGATGACGCGGGCCGAGAACAGCAGCTTGCCGGAGCTGTGCGTCTTGCCCTTGTCGTGATCGAAGAACACACCCGGCGAGCGGTGCAGCTGCGACACGATGACACGCTCGGTGCCGTTGATCACGAACGTGCCATGATCGGTCATCAGCGGCATTTCGCCGAGGTAGACTTCCTGCTCTCGAATGTCCTTGACGGGCTTCGGATTTCCCGAGGCTTCCTTGTCGTAAATGACAAGGCGAACCTTGACGCGAATCGGCGCCGCGTAGGTCAGCCCGCGCATCTGGCATTCCTTGACGTCGAAGACGGGCTCGCCGAGGCGATAGCTCACGTATTCGAGCGCGGCGTTGCCTGAGTAACTGACAATCGGAAATACCGACTGAAACGCCGCGTGCAGACCAAGGTCGTCGCGATCTTCAATCGTCTTGTCCGTCTGCAGGAACTTTTTGTACGAGTCGACCTGGATCGACAGCAGGTACGGCACGTCCAGAATAGTCGGACGCTTGCCAAAGTTCTTGCGGATGCGCTTTTTCTCAGTGAATGAATAGGCCATTCGAGAGTACCTTCGTTAATTACAGATGCGCGCAAGCAGCCAGCCGCGATGCGGCTGGCTGCTTGCCCGACTTGTGACCCGTCGGGTCTTCAGCAAAAAAATCAATCAACAGCACCGGTGAGCTGATTACTTCAGCTCTACCGTGCCGCCAGCTTCTTCGAGCTGCTTCTTGACTTCTTCTGCTTCGTCCTTGGCAACGCCTTCCTTGATGGTCGACGGTGCGCCCTCGACCGCGTCCTTGGCTTCCTTGAGGCCAAGACCCGTGATCGTGCGGACGGCCTTGATGACGCCAACCTTGGCATCGCCGAAACCGGTCAGAACGACGTCGAACTCGTCCTTCTCGGCTGCAGCTTCACCTGCGTCGCCACCCGCTGCGGGACCCGCGGCAACGGCAACCGGAGCAGCGGCCGAAACGCCCCACTCCTCTTCGAGCATCTTGACGAGCTCGACAACTTCCATGATTGGCTTTGCGCTCAGTTCTTTGAGCAGATCTTCGTTTGACAGTGCCATGTGTCTATTCCTCTAAATAATGTTTCCTGAGTCAGGCAATACTTGAAATGATCCGAATCAGGCCGCTTCCTGCTCGCCACGTGCGCCCAGTGTGCGCGCGAGCATCGCAGAAGGTTCGGCCAACGTGCGTACCAGTTGGCTCATCGGTGCCATCATGACGCCGAGCAGCATTGCGCGCGCCTGATCGAGCGTTGGCAGATCCGCCAACTTCGCAAGATCAGAACCCGGCATGAGCTGCCCACCGGCTGATAGCGAGACCGCCTGCAGAGCGTTGTGCTCCTTGGCAAAGTCCTTGATGACCCTGGCAGCGGCACCTGGATCGTCTTTGGCAAACGCGAGCAGAATCGGGCCCTTGAGCGTTTCCTGCATGCACTCAAAGTCCGTACCTTCGACGGCCCGGCGCGCCAGCGTGTTCTTGACCACACGCATGTAAACGCCGGCGCTGCGCGCTTCTCTGCGCAACTCCGTCATCTCTGCAACAGACAGTCCCCGGTACTCGGCTGCAACAGCCGTTACCGAGTCGCCCGCAACCGCGTTCACCTCTTCGACAACGTGTTTCTTGTCTTCGAGTCTCAGTGCCATTTGTTAATACTCCTGGCCTAACGGTTACTAAAAAACGAACGAGACAGGTCTCATTCGCACCCTCCGGAGGCTCCTTGCCTCCTGTCGGATGGCAACCGTCGCCAGCGTTACTGACTCAGGTTTCACCATCTGCACAGGCGGTTATTAAGACCGTGAATCAACACGGTCGCCTGTGGTCTTCGACGATTGCCGCGTCCCTGCGGCTGTCACTCGATTACGCGTCGACAGACGCGCGATCGACTGATATGCCAGGTCCCATCGTTGATGAGACCGTTAACTTCTTGACGTACTGGCCCTTGGCCGCTGCCGGCTTGGCCTTCTTGAGGTCGGCCAGCAGCGCATCCAGGTTTTCCTGCAGCGCCGGCACCTCGAAGTCCGCGCGACCGATCGGGCAGTGAATAATGCCCGCCTTGTCGGTGCGGTAACGCACCTGGCCGGCCTTGGCGTTCTGCACCGCGCCCTCGACATCGGCCGTGACCGTGCCGACTTTCGGGTTCGGCATCAGGCCGCGCGGGCCGAGAATCTGGCCGAGCTGACCCACAACGCGCATGGCGTCCGGCGTCGCGATGACGACGTCAAAATTCAGTTCACCCTTCTTGACCGTTTCGGCGAGGTCCTCGAAGCCGACGATGTCGGCCCCTGCGGCCTTGGCCTTCTCGGCGTTGTCGCCCTGGGCGAACACGGCGACGCGAACCGACTTGCCCGTGCCGTTCGGCAGGACCGTCGAGCCACGAACCACCTGGTCCGACTTGCGCGGGTCGACGCCGAGATTCACGGAAACATCGATGCTCTCGGGAAACTTCGCCGTAGCCAACTCCTTGACCAGCCCCAGCGCCTCGCCGATGTCGTAAGCCTTGCCGGCCTCGACCTTCTCGCGGAATGCTTGCTTGCGTTTGCTGTTGGCCATCAGTTCACTCCCTCAACTTCGATGCCCATGCTGCGTGCCGTGCCGGCAATCGTGCGCACGGCAGCGTCCATGTCAGCGGCGGTAAGGTCCGGCATCTTGGTCGTCGCAATCTCTTCGAGCTGCGCGCGGTTGACCTTGCCGACCTTGTCCGTATTCGGCGTGCCGGAACCTTTCGGAACACCGGCCGCCTTGCGGAGCAGAACTGCCGCCGGGGGCGTCTTGGAAATGAACGTGAAACTGCGGTCTGCGTAGACCGTAATAATCACAGGAATCGGCAAACCCGGCTCGACACCCTGGGTCTGCGCATTGAATGCCTTGCAGAACTCCATGATGTTTACGCCATGCTGGCCCAGCGCCGGGCCCACAGGCGGTGACGGATTGGCCTGGCCCGCCGGGACCTGTAGCTTGATGAAGCTAGCTACTTTCTTAGCCATCGTATTTTCCTCTCGAGTTCAGACGCCCTTGTCGGGCTCCTCGTCTAGTTTTTGATCGCAGTCGCCCGCCGGGGCGGGCTCCTGCGATATAAGGTCAGCTCTTTTCGACCTGACCGAAATCCAGCTCGACCGGCGTAGCCCGGCCGAGAATCTGTACCGCAACCTGCAGCTTGCTCTTCTCGTAGTTGACCGATTCCACGACCCCCGAAAAGTCGTTGAACGGCCCGTCGATGACGCGAACGACCTCGCCCGGCTCGAACAGCACCTTCGGCCGCGGCTTGTCCACGCCTTCCTGGACGCGCTGCAGAATGTGGTCCGCTTCCTTCTCGGTGATGGGCGCCGGCCGGTCCGAAGAACCGCCGATAAACCCGAGCACCTTCGGCACCTCTTTCACGAGATGCCAGGTTTCGTCGTCCATCTCCATCTGCACGAGCACGTAGCCCGGGAAGAACTTGCGCTCACTGCGGCGCTTCTGCCCTTCCTTCATCTCGACCACTTCCTCGGTCGGGACCAGGATTTCGCCGAACTTGTCCTGCAAGCCCATGCGCTCGATTCGCTCCTCGAGCGAAGACTTCACCTTGTGCTCGAAGTTCGAGTAGGCGTGCACGATGTACCAGCGTAAGGCCACTGCAGTAATCCCTTGTTGACGCCAGCCGTCGGCTAGCCGACGAGCCTGCGGGTCAGCCAGAGCAGACCCGAGTCCAGCGCCCAGAAGAACACAGCCATGATCAGCGTGAAGACGAATACCGCGATGGCGGTCTGCGTCGTCTCCTGGCGCGTCGGCCAGACTACCTTGCGAATCTCGACACGCGACCCCTGGATGAAATGCCAGAGGCGCTGGCCCTGGGTGCTCGTCATGCCGATGGCAATGCCGACACCGGTGCCGCCCAGGACCATCAGGACCCGCAAGTACAGCGGCATATCGAACTCGAAGTAGTAGTACGAATACAAGCCGCCCACGATGGCGCCTGCCGCCGCGAGGAGCTTGATGATGTCGAGCGCGCTGCCCTGACTGGTTTCTGTTTGTGTACTCATAAAACTATGTGGCAGGCCAGGAGGGAATCGAACCCCCAACCTGCGGTTTTGGAGACCGCCGCTCTGCCAATTGAGCTACTGGCCTGTCGCGTATTTCAATCCTGATTAGTTCGCGAAGGCCGACCGCGCGACAAGCTAGGCGCAGTCGGCTATCGCTGTACCACTTATTCGATGATTTTGGCGACGACGCCGGCGCCCACGGTGCGGCCACCCTCACGGATAGCAAAACGCAGGCCCTCTTCCATCGCGATCGGTGCAATCAGCTCCACCACCATCTGCACGTTGTCGCCCGGC
>JASJBB010000067.1 GCA_030066735.1 Woeseiaceae bacterium
TCGACGCCGCTGCGCGTTGCGAGTATGACGATGCGGCCATCGGCCGCGGCCAGCTCGACAATGGCGCCGCTGGCGCTGCTGGTGTTGATGAGGACCTGGGTCCCGGCGGGCAGGGCGTCGAGGGCGGCCACGATATCCTCGCCCGTCAGGTCGGGGCCGGGCAGGTTGAACTTGTACTCGTAGTCGTCGTAACTGCCGTGACCGAGCAGGACCAGCACGAACTGATCCGATGCGGCAAGTTCGGTCTGCAGGCCGGAAAGCCGTTCCAGCACGGCGCCGCGGGTGGCTGCATCGCCGCGCAGTACCCGCACATTGCCGTCGCTCGCTTGCGACCGCAGCGCCTGCCCGACGCTGGTGCTCTGGCGCTCGAACTGCTCGGCATAAGCGGCATCGCCCGCGAGTCCCTCCACGACCAGTGCATGCATTTCGGGCGCCGCGACGGCGGGCGCGAGAAGCAGAGTTGCCACAATGCTCGGGCGACTCATATCGTCCTCCAGCGGCGGCGCAGCAACCACTCCCCGAACTTGAGCAGCAGCAACAGCAGGAATACGGCCGGTGCGTTCCAGACCGGCCGCAGTATTTGCTCGGTGATGCCCGCCGCCGAGTAGCGCAGCAGGTCTGTCATGCCGTCGAGATTGCCAGCGTCGAAGTAGCGGCCGCCGGTCGCTTCGGACAGGCGCTGCAGCAGCGCGGCATTGCGCCGAATGTTGAAGTGCTCTGCCTGGCCGGATTCGGAGTACACGCTCGCACGCGCCACGTGCAGGGCTTCGCCGCCACGCTCGGCAATCGCCTCGAAGTACCAGCTTCCCGACCGGCCGAGCGGCGCGCTCGCCGTGTAGACGCCGGCGTCCTCGGTGTCCGGCACCATGTCGACCGTCAGCGACTCGCCATCTTCGTGCGACAGGACCGCCGCTACGCCGATGTCGTCGAGCGGCAGGAAAGACTCGTCACGGAACTCGGCTCGCAACCGGACCTCGGACTCACCGTGGCTGGTATCGACGGCGAGCGATATGCCGGGCGGTGCAGTCGCGACCATCGCTCGCAGCAGCTGGCGCCAGAACATCTCGTGGCTGAGGTCTTCGAGCGGCATGGACATCTGCCAGCGCCAGGTACCGCCGGTCGCCAGTACGTACACCTGACCGCGGCCGTATGGCTGTGTCACCAGCAGCGGCTGGCTGCCGGTGCCGGTTTCGACATTAAGCAAGGTCATTGCCGCCGGTTTCAGCTGTCCGGTCGATTGGTAGTCGGCCACGGCCGGAAGGGCGGACCACGCGTCGAGGTTCTCGTCGCTGCTGTTCGCGAGCCGCAGCATGTCCGCGGCAGCGCCCTGGGGCGTCAGGACGACCGGCGCCTTGATGCGTGCGAATGAATCGACGCCGGAGGCCGGCAGGCGCGTGGGCAGCAGGTCGGCAATCGCCGATTGTCCCCAACCGCCATTACCGAGACCGTTGGGCCCCGCCAGCATCAGCAGGCTGCCGCCTCGCTCGCTGACAAAAGCCTCGATGTTGTCGAGCTGTGCCTCGCTCAGTGACGCGGCTTCAACACTGCCGATGATCACGGCGTCATAGGCGAACAGCTCGTCGCGTCCGGACGGAAAACCGTTTTCGAGCTGCTCGGCCGAATCCAGGCCCTGGCGGTAGAACTTGTTCGGGCTGACGCGCAGCAAGGTCGCCAGCCGGATGTCGCCCTCGGGGTCCAGCGCGCGGCGCATGAACTTGTACTCCCAGCGCGGTTCGCCTTCGAAATAGAGCACGCGGAACTGCTGCTCTTCCACCTTCACCAGCGCAGAGCGCTCGTTGTTGCGGCGCTCCTGTTCGTCAGGCGGCCCTTCGGCGCTGAACTGCAACCGGTGATAACCCGCGTCGCGCAGGCCAATGCTGATCGGCGCCGTCGTCAGCGTCGCGTTGTCCGGGAGCCGCACGAGCTCGGTCGCCAGCAATTCGTCGCCGTCATAGACGCGGACCCGGGTCTCGCCGCCCGCATCGTGGCGAATGGCGACACGGGCCGTTACGGTGCTGTTCGGCAGTGCCTTACTCGGCGTGACGACCTGGACGAGCTCGATGTCCTCGGGTATGCGCTCGCGGCCAACGCCGATCGTGTGTACGGGCACGCCGAATGCGGCGATGCGCGCCAGCTGCTCGGCGGACACGCCGCCCGTCGTGTCTGCGCCGTCCGATGCCAGGATGACGGCCGCCAGCGACTGTGCACGAGCGCCACCGATGATGTCGACCAGGGAGTCGCCGATCGAAGTCGCCGTGCCGTCCGGCTGCAGCGTTGACAGGTTGTCAGTACTCTCCGCGCCCTCGGCCAGGGCAAAAAGTTGCGGCGTGACGTCGGCGTCGGCGACGGCTTCGAGGAGGCTGTCGCGGGCGATATCGAGGCGTGGCGCATCCTGTCCGTACGCCATGCTTGCCGACCGGTCCGCCACCAGGGCGACGACGTTCTCGCCGGGCTTGAGTTGCTCGGTCCGCAGGGCCGGCTGCATCAGGACGACGACTACCAGCGCGATCATCGCGACCTGCAACAGGCCAACGATCATGAGCTGGGCGACCGAGGCCTCGCGTCGCCGTCGCACCAGCATCCAGGTGATTCCTGCGGTCGCGGCTGCCAGCAGGAGCCAGGGCAACCAGGCCGGCCAGCCTGCCGTGAAGACCAGTTCGCTGCGCGCGTAGTCATCACGCGAGTAGTTGAACAGGAATTCAAACAAAGATCGTGACCGTCCCTGTCAATGTGTCATCGCGTAGATGAGGTAGTTGATGCCGAAGCGGTAGGCGAGGGCGGTCATGTTCTCGGGGTAATCGGGCCAGTCGGCATGCTCCCAGGCGTCGCCGATGTCCATGTTGTGATTGATGGCGACCATGAGCCGCCCCTGGTCGTCGTAGATGCCGCGCCAGTGCGGCGTGACGCCGTCGCGCTCCCAGGTCTGGCCGGAATAAATGAACATGCGGGACGGAATCTGGATGCGCTGGTCGAGGTCGTACAGGACATGGAACGCCTCGTCGCCCTCGGCAATGTCGACGATCGGGCGGTCGGGGAACACGCGATCCATCGAGGCCTTGAACATGGCCCACTCGAACGAGCCATGGAAGTCGTCGACCATCAGGAACCCGCCGCGCAGCAGGTAGTCGCGCATCCGGGCAGCCTCCTGGTCGTTGAGGTGCCAGTAGCCGACCTCGACGGCGTAGATCCAGGGGTAGTCGTAAATGTCGGCATCGAGCGGGATCATGATCCGGCCCTCGTCCGCCGCTGCCACCGTGGTCAGGCGGTTCACGCCCCGCAGGAAATGGTGTTCCGCGTCGGGCCAGTCGGTCCGCCAGGCCTGGCCGCGGTTGGACCGTGCGTAGCGGTTGCCGCTGTAGGCCAGGCGCACGAACTCGAACTCGCCGGGTGCTGCACCGATGTCGACACTGTCCTCGGCCTGGCCCAGCGCGATGCCGCCTGCGGCCAGCGCCGCGGCGGCGAGAAGAATGATGACGAACGTGTCGAGCTTGGGCATCGGCTGAATCCGCTGGCGTTCTGCTAATAATACAGACCGCAAAGCCCCTGAATAGATTCAGTCAATTTGCCCGTTTTCGAGTTTCTCGATGAAGTCGTGGCGCCATTGTTCCGCGCGCTCGACCTGGTTGAAGCAAAACACGTGCTGGCCCGCGACCTTGAGGTCGGCATCGGCGATCATGGGCGCCAGCTCGTACTGCAGGGCGTCGGGCCGGTATTCGCTGGAGGCCATGAGCTGCGCGGCTCTCTTGCCCTGGCGCTTCAGAAAGCGCACCGAATCGCCCACGCCGATGCGCAACGAGGTCTTGATCAGGGCGGCCCGGTCGGCGGCGCCGGGGAGGCCGAGCCAGGCATCGAGATGCACGCCGGCGGCGCGAATTTCCCGGAGCCAGTCTGCGATCCGGTTTGCATCGAAGCACATCTGCGTCACGATGTAATTCGCAAACGCCTGCTTGGCGAGCAATTGCTCGAGCAGCTCTTCGTCGGTCGCGACCGGGTGGCCCTCCGGGTGGGCGCCAATGCCAATCTCGATGAACCTGTGCTCGATGTCCGCCAGGTCCCGCAGCAGATCCAGGGCCTTTTCATAGCGTCCGACCGGCTTGTCGGCATCGCCGCCCGGCACGAACAGGCTCACAATGGGTGTCCTGTTGATCCGGCCGATAATCTCGCGCAGGTGTGCCTTGTCCCGCACCATCCGCGCGGCGATATGCGGAACAACCTTGAAACCGCGGTCGGCCAGCCGTTCGGACATGTCCAGCGTCTCGCCCACACCTTTCGTCGGCGAACAGGTGACGGCGACGTAGGAGCCCGGCGCCAGCACGTCGAGTTTCGATTCGATCGTCGGCGTCGGAAATATTTCCATGTAGGATTCGCGCACTGCGTGCAGCAGTGCGCCGCGCTGATAGTCGTCGATTGCCGTAGTCACCTGGCCAGATCCTCCTGAATGCGCCAGCGATTCTCGCAGATTGCCCGCCGAATTTCCCTCACGTACCATCGCGCGCATGAGCGAGACCAAACAACCCCCATTGCTGTCGATCGGCCCGCGAGTTCACAAGTCGCCGTTCTTCGATGCGACGCTCCGCTACGGAGCCACAGCGTTCACGATCTACAACCACACGTATCTGCCGGCGTCGTACGGCGACAATGTTCGCGATTACTGGAGCCTGGTCAACGACGTCACGCTCTGGGACGTGGCGTGCCAGCGCCAGGTCGAAATCTCTGGGCCGGATGCCTTCGAGTTCGTTCAGTTCCTGACGCCACGCGACATGTCACGTTGCGAGGTCGGCCAGTGTCAGTACATGGCGTTGACCAACCAGGATGGCGGCATCGTCAACGACGCTATCCTGCTGCGGGTCGAGGAAAACCTGTTCTGGTTGTCGCCGGGCGACGGCGACGTGTTGTGGTGGGCAATGGGCGTGGCTGTCAACAGCGGTCTTGACGTGACGGTCCGGGAACCGGATGTGTCGCCGCTGCAACTGCAAGGACCCAAGGCGCCGCTCGTTGCGCGCGACCTGTTCGGCGACTGGGCCGTCGAGATGAAATATTACCGGCTGCGCGAGACCGAGCTTGACGGCATCCCGCTGGTCGTTTCCCGCACGGGCTGGAGCGGCGAGCTCGGCTACGAGCTGTACCTGCGCGACGGGCAGTACGGCGACCAGCTGTGGGAACGAGTCATGCAGGCGGGCGAGCCTTACGACATCCGTCCTGCAGCCCCGTCGACGATACGCAGTATCGAGGGCGGGCTGCTGTCCTACGTCTCGGACATCACGCTCGACGATAATCCCTACGTCATCGGCATGGGCCGGTTCGTCGAGTTCGAGCAGCCCGGCGACTTCATTGGCAAGGCGGCGCTCGAGGGAATCGCAACAGACGGCCCGGCCCGGCAGCTGATCGGCATCGAGATCGACGGTCCGCCGCTAGAGGTGCCCAACGAGGAGTTCTGGGACATTTCGGTGAACGGCGAATCTGTCGGGCGAGTGACGCGTTGTGCGCATTCACCGCGGCTCGAGCGCAACATCGGTTGGGCCAACGTGCCGGCCGAGCTGGCCGGGACAGGCACCGAGCTGGTGGTCGACTCCCCGACCGGTGATCGTCGCGCCGTCGTCTGCGAGGCGCCCTGGTTCAAGCCGCAGATCAAGATCCCCGACGAGATGAAACCCTAGGCGCCAAAGTCGGCAACGTCGAAGTCGGCCAGCGCCTCCGAACCGTTTACGATAACGCCGGCCAGGAACGCCGTCTCCGGCAACACCTGCTGCACATAGAATCTCGCAAGCTTGCGCTTGACGTCGTAGAACTCGCCCTGCTTGTCGGCGATCGCATCGATGACCTGCGCCCACAGGCAGCCGATGATCGTCAGGGCGAAGAGCCGCAGGTACTGCGTCGCGGAGCCTCGCATCGCGGCGTCCTCGCCGGCCCCGGCTCTCGCCTGCACCCATTGGGTTACTTCGATCAGGCGTTGCAATGACTCCCGCGCAGCCGCCGCGATTTCTCCATCGTCACCAGCGGTCGACGCATCGAGATACTCGAGCCAACCGCCGAGAAACGCGTTGGCGAACTCCTGCATCTTCCCGGTCACCTTGCGCGACACGAGATCGAGCGCCTGGACTTCGTTCGTGCCTTCGTAAATCGGGGCGATGCGGCAGTCGCGGACCAGCTGCTCCATGCCGTGTTCGCGCACGTAGCCGTGGCCGCCGTAGATCTGCTGTGCCGACAGGGTGGCGCTCATCCCGAGGTCACTGAAATGCGCCTTGATCACCGGCGTCAGCAGCGCCACGGTGGCCTCCGCCGTTGCCGCCGCCTCCTTGTCGGGCGAGCGCTCCATGATGTCGACGTTGAGCCCGGCGAAGACGGACAGTGCGCGCGCGCCTTCCACCTGCGATCGAATCGTGAGTAGCTGGCGCTTCATTTCGGGCTGGTAGACGATCGGGTCTGCCGCAGCGCCGTCGTCGGGGCGCGGCGCCGGCGCCTTGCTCTGGCGCCGCTCCTGCGCGTAGTCGAGCGCGTTCTGCAGGGCGATGTCGGACAGGCCGAGGCCCTGCAGGCCGACCGTGATGCGCTCCAGGTTCATCATCTTGAACATGTTCGCAAGCCCGCGATTCTCTTCGCCCAGCAGGTAGCCGGTCGCGTCGTTGAAC
Organism: Woeseiaceae bacterium; assembly: GCA_030066735.1. Lineage (GTDB taxonomy): Bacteria > Pseudomonadota > Gammaproteobacteria > Steroidobacterales > Woeseiaceae > UBA1847. The sequence continues at coordinate 6,630 of JASJBB010000067.1, forward strand.
ACCAGCGAGCAGGTTGCGGACGCCTTGATGCCCATCTTGTGTTCGATTGACGCGGTCTGCACGCCGTTGCGCTCGCCCAGCGAGCCGTCGTCGTTGACGAGAAATTTCGGCACCAGGAACAGGCTGATGCCGCGCGTGCCCGCCGGCGCGCCGTCGATGCGCGCGATCACGAGGTGCAGGATGTTTTCGGTGAGATCGTGGTCGCCCGAGGTGATGAAGATCTTCTCGCCGCTGAGCCTGTAGGTACCGTCCGCCGCCGGCGTGGCCTTGGTCTTGAGCAGGCCGAGGTCGGTGCCGCAATGCGGCTCGGTCAGGCACATCGTTCCCGACCAGACGCCCTCGACCACCTTGGGCAGGTAGCGATCGCAGATGTCCTCGGAGGCCGAGTGCGCCATGCAGTGGTACGCGCCGCGGCTCAGTTCGGTATACAGCTTGAAAGCGACGTTCGTCGCGCCGAGGATCTCGTCAATCAGGCTCTGTAGCAGCTTGGGCAGGCCCTGGCCGCCATGGTCGGGGCTGGCGTCGATACTGGTCCAGCCGGCCTCGATGAAGTTTTTGTAGGCTTCCTTGAAGCCCGGCGGGGTCGTGACCTCGCCGTCGTTGTAGACGGCGCCGTGCTCGTCGCCGTCACGATTGATGGTCAGCAGCTCGCTGCTGGCGAACTTGCCCGCTTCCTCGAGCACGGCCTCGATAAGGTCGGCGTCAACGTCTTCGAAGCCGGGCAGGGTGGTGAGGCGATCGATACCGATCCATTCGTTGATCAGGAACAGCATGTCTTTGGTAGGAGCGTTGTAAATCATAGTGTGTCAGTTTCTCAGCGGTGTACCGTGCTCGAGCATGAAGCGAATCCGGTCGCGGGTTGCGGTGGTCTGCCCCAGCGTCACGAACGCTTTGCGCTCGAGGTCGAATAGATCATTTTCGGTTAACTCGGTGCCGGCGTCTATGTCGCCACCGGTCACAATCATGGCGATCTGGGCACCGGTTGTGACGTCGTGAGGGGTCAGGTGGCCTTTCTCATGCGCCGCGCGCAGCCAATCCTGCATTTCAGCCCAGGTATCACGTCCGGGCATGGCAAGAGGCTGGCGCTTGGTTGCCGCGTAACCGGGCGCCAGTTCCCGAACCGCGTCCATTCCGGCCTTGAGCAACCGGTCGCGATTCATGATCCAGTCGTCGACACCGTCGCGGAACATGGCCAGTTCCCGCGCCTCGAGTGGTGACCGCGCCGTCTTGCCATAGCCGATGTTCATGAACGCGTTCCAGGCAGCCTTGGTGATATCGCCCTCGCGCTCGTGCCAGCGGTACAGCATCTCCTTGACCCCGCCGCCGCCGGGTACGACGCCGACCAGCGATTCGACCAGGCCCGTGACCGAGTTGGCGTGGTAGATCACCTTGTCGGTGTGCAGCAGGACTTCGAAACCGCCACCCATCGACAGGCCGGAGGGCGCAGCCACGACCGGTACCGGCGCATAACGCATGGATTGCAGCGTTGCCTGGTAATGGTCGAGAAACGCATCGAGGCCAGTCATGTCACCGGCCTCGACGAAGCCGAGGATCGTGCCGAGATCGGCGCCGCAGGAGAAATGCTGTGCGTCATTGTGGATGAGCAGGCCCTGCAGATGCTCCGTGGCGTAGACGACTGCGTGTTCGATCAGTTGCATCGACTCGGGCCCGAGCGCGTTCGCCTTGCTGTGAAATTCGACGAGGCCAATACCGTGTTTGAGTTCGTACAGGCTGGCGGCGGCGTTTTCCTCGATCGGTTTCAACGTGCGGCTTAGCTCGCTGAAACGGCGGACGCCTTTTGCACGCCTGAGTTTGCTGTAGCCGCCGTCCGACTCCAGGTAGCGCAGTTTCCGTTTCTTGGCGCGGTAGAACGATTCGCCGGCGGCCGTCCGCAGGAAGGCCGGTACCTCGCGGTCTTCGCTTTCGAGGTGCGCAATGAAACGGTCCACCCCAATGACGTCAATCATCTCGAAGGGCCCGCGTATCCAGTTGTAGCCGAGCTTCATGGCGTCGTCGATTGCCACCAGCGACGTATTGACGTCGGGTACCAGCGACGCGGCGTAGCACAGCGTGTGCGACAGGACTTCCCAGGCAAACTTGCCGAGCTCATCCTCGCGGGTGAGCAGCGGCGTGAAGTCGCCCGAGAGTTCCGCGTCGATAGCGGCCTGCGGCTTGCACGGTTCGGTGTCGCGATACTCGAAGGTCGCGAAATCCAGCGTCTTGCGGCTGACGCCCTTGCCGGGATCGGCCGGCTGGTAGAAGCCTCCTTTGCCGCCCTTGTTGCCGATGAGCCCCGATTCGATCATGCGCACCATGACAGGCGGTTTCGCCGCCACGGCGTGAAACGGATCGTCCCCGGGCAGGATGGACTCGAGGCTTGCCGCGACGTCGGACATCAGGTCGATGCCGATCAGGTCGTAGAGGCCGAAAACGCCGGTCTTCGGGATACCCAGCGGCCGGCCGAAGATTGCGTCGGCCTGCTCGGGCGACAGGCCCATGTCGATCGCCGTGTGCAGTGCTTTCTGGATGGCGTAGACGCCGACGCGATTGCCGAGGAATCCCGGCGTGTCGTCGCAAATGACGACTCCTTTGCCGAGCTTCCGGTCGCAGAATTCGTCGAGGCACCCGATCACTTCCCTGCGCGTGTCCTCGCCCTGCACGAGTTCCAGCAGGCGCATGTAGCGCACCGGGTTGAAGAAATGCGTGATCGCAAACTCGGCGCGAAATGACGCGGGCATGTCTTCGACCAGCAGTGAGATCGGGATCGTCGAGGTGTTGGACGACACGATCGAGCCCTGCTTGCGAATGGCGTCGATGTCCCTGTACAGCGCCTTCTTGATGTCGAGGCGCTCTACGACGGCCTCGGCGATCCAGTCGGCATCGCTGATCTTGTCGAGATCGTCCTCGATGTTGCCGATCGTGATGCGCTCGACAAAGCGCTTGTGCAGCAGGCCGGGCTGGCGCTCGTCGAGCAGGCGCTCCAGCGCGCGCTCGCAGACCGCGTTGCGGTTGTCGCCAGCGGCAGGAATATCGAGCAGCACCACGGGCACGCCGGCGTTGGCGAGCTGCCCGGCAATGCCGAGTCCCATGGTTCCGGCGCCGATGACGGCGGCGCACTTGATCTCGTACATCAGGTCTGACCTGCAGGGTTGTTCTGGAAGATGAAATCCCGGAGCAGCTGGCGACAACGGTTCGGCGCTTCCTGCGGCACCATGTGGCCACTGTCCGCAATGACGGCGACGCTGGCGTTCGGCAGGTGAGCGGCGAGTTCGTCGGTCGCCTTTTTCGGCGCCATGCGGTCCTTGCCGGCCACGATCACCTGCACGGGGGCCTTGACCTGCGGCGCTGCCTGTTTGCCGTTTGCGTAGTCGTTACACGCAGTGAGGTCGGCATGCAATGCCTCGGGAGAATTGCCGCGCATCACCATCTGGCCGCCCGCGATCATCGCGTTACCCGGTACCGGTCCGCGACTGTAATGACCAGCGGCGCCGTAACCCCAGCTCGTCATCATCGCGATGGCCGCCTCAGGCTTGTCTCGCGCCGCGCTGAGCAACGCATCATTGACCGGCGTCGCCAGTCCGCTGGCGATCAGCGACAGCGAGCGCAGCCGATCCGGGCAGCGCGAGCCGAGCTCCAGGGCAACCAGGCAGCCCATCGAGTGCGCGACCAGCGACACGTCGCGGCAGTCAAGGGCTTCGAACACGCCGTTGAGCCAGTCGGCCATTGCCTCGATCGAAACGAGCGGCGCGCCCTCCGAGTTCGTGTGTCCCGGCAGGTCCGGCGCAAGCACCGAGTAACCGCGGAACGCGAAAAAGCGTGACTGCAGGTTCCACACGGTGTGGTCGCCGCCGGCGCCATGCAGGAACACCACAACGGGCTGCGCCGGATCGAACGGTTTGCCGCCCGTCGTCGCAAAGACCTGCGTACCTTTGACGTCGAAATACATGACTCAGCGCGCGGCGACGCGTTTCGCGGCGCGAAATCCCGTGTCGAAATCGGCCTTGATGTCGGCAACGTCTTCGAGACCGACCGACAGCCGGACCATGTCCTCGGTAATGCCCGCGGCTGCCAGCGCCTCGGCGTCGATGCGCGAATGCGTCGTCGTTGCCGGGTGGATGATCAGCGTCTTCGCGTCGCCGACGTTGGCCAGGTGCGACGCGAGTTCGCAGGCCTCGATAAAGGCCTTGCCCGCATTGCGCCCGCCCTTGACGCCGAAACTGACGATCGAGCCGGCGCCTTTCGGCAAATACCTTTGCGCGAGATCAAAGCTCGAGTGCGAGGGCAGGGACGGGTGGTTGACCCACGACACCTGCTCGTGGTTCGACAGGTAGTCGAGCAACTCCAGCGTGTTCGCCATGTGCTTGTCCATGCGCAGGCTCAGCGTTTCGATGCCCTGCAGCAGCAGGAACGCGTTCATCGGGCTCATCGACGGACCGATGTCGCGCATCGCCTCCGCCCGGATGCGCGTGGCGAACGCGCTGGGCCCGAACTCTTCCCACAGGTTGATGCCCGAGAACGGCGCGTAGGGCTCGGTAATCGTGGGGTATTTGTCCGTTGCTCCCCAGTCGAAGTTGCCGCCGTCGACGACCGCGCCGCCGATCGCGACGCCGTGGCCGCCCATCCACTTGGTCACCGAGTGCACAGTGATGTTGGCGCCGTAATCGAAGCAGCGGCACAGGTAGGGCGTGTTAAACGTCGCGTCGACCATGAACGGCACGTGGTGGTCGGCGCCGATCTTCGCAATCTCTTCGAGGTCGAGGATATCGAGGCCGGGGTTGCCGATCAGCTCGCCGTAGATCAGCTTCGTGTTGTCCTGCATCGCGGCGCGGCAGGCGTCCGGGTCGGTGGGGTCGAAGAACGTCGTCGTGATGCCGAAGCGCGGCAGCGTGTTCTTCATCAGGCTGATGTTGCCGCCGTACATCTGCGTCGAGGCGACGATGTGATCGCCCTGGCCCAGGATCGCCGTGATGGCGCAGTACGTTGCGGCCATTCCCGACGACGTGCACACGGCTGCCGAGCCGCCCTCCAGTGACGCGATGCGCTGCTCGAGCACGCCGACGGTCGGGTTGGTAATGCGCGTGTAAGCGTGCCCGCCGCGCTCGAGGTTGAAGATCGACGACGCCGTATCGGTGTCCGGGAAGACGTAAGACGTCGTCTGGTAGATCGGCGCCGCGCGGGCGCCGAACTCCGGATCGACGACCTGGCCCGCGTGCAGGCTCAGCGTGTCGAAATTGAGGAAGCGTGACACGGTTTCAGACTGCCTCGAGCGCGTCCGCCAGGGCCTGGATCAGGTCCTCGGTGTCCTCCAGGCCGACCGATGCGCGGACGAGTCCGTCGATAATGCCGACACGGGCGCGTTCTTCGGGCTCGACGTCGGCGTGGGTCATCGTGACCGGGTGCGTGATCAGCGACTCGACCGAACCGAGGTTTTCGGCCAGCGTCCACAGCTCGATGTTGTCCATGAGCTTCTTGCCAGCCGCTACGCCGCCCTCGACTTCGAACCAGAGCATGGCGCCGAAACCGCTTGCCTGGCGCTTCGAAAGTTCGTGCTGCGCAAAGCTCTCGAGGCCCGGGTAAGCCACCTGCCTGACCTTGGGGTGCGCCTCGAGGAACTCGGCGATCGCCATCGCGCTCGCGGACTGGGCGTCCATGCGTACCGACAGTGTTTTGCAACCCTGCAGCGTCAGCCACGCGACCTGCGGCGACATGATCGTGCCCGTGCTGTTCTGGATGAAGCGCACGGCGTCGGCATGTTCCTGCGAGTTGCTGATTACCGCGCCCCCGACCGTAGCGTTGTGGCCGTCCATGTACTTGGTCGTGCTGTGGATCGAGATGTCGGCGCCCAGTTCGAATGGCCGCTGGTAGTAGGGCGTCAGGAACGTGTTGTCGACGGCGTGAACGGCGCCGGCCTTTTTCGCGATCTCCGAGATCGCCGCGATGTCCGAACACTTCATCGTCGGGTTGGCCGGCGTCTCGGTCAGGATCATGGCCGTGTTGTCACGCACCGACGACGCGACGTCGTCGGCATTCGAGGTATCGGCAAACGTGTAGTCGATGCCGAAGCGGCTCAGGATCTTGGTGCTGAGACGGTAGGTGCCGCCGTAGGCAACGTCGGAAACGATGGCGTGCTTGCCGGCTTCCAGGAACGCGAGCATCGTCGCCAGCACGGCGCTCATGCCGGTGCCGAAACAGGCGCAGTCGACGCCGCCCTCGAGGTCGGTGAGCTTGAGTTCGAGCGCCTTGACCGTCGGGTTGCCCGAGCGCGAGTAGGTGAAGCCCTTGCTCAGGTACTCGTCGACCGAAGGCTGGACGTAGGTCGTGGACTGGTAGATCGGCGTCAGGATCGAGCCGGTCTCTGCGTCGGGCGTGACGCCCGCATGAATTTGCCTGGTTCTGAAACCCATTGTGGTTGTTTCCTTGGTGAGGGCCGTTGTCGTTATCGTTGTCGTTAACGTTAACTGGAATCGCGTAATTGTAACGGGTCGTCGGGATCGACGCCCTCCATAAACTGTTTCTTGCGGTCCAGGTTGGTGAGCTGGTAGACGAGTCCGAGCCAGTTGTTGACGATGGCTTTGCCCGTGTCGCCCCAGGTGTTGTCGCAATACGGCAGCAACGATTCCTCGGGAAATTGCGGCGCGTGCGCTTTGCCATCGCGTGACAGTTCGCCGATCAGCACCTCGGCCATCTCCTCGCCTTCGGGCGTCAGGAAATTCTCGGGTATCCGCGGCAGCCGCAGACGCTCGCCGGCAACGTAGCGGTTGTACTCGCGTTTGAATTCCTTGAGCAGGCTGACCGCACCGTACTCCGGGTGCCCCTGGAAGTAGATGACCCGGAAGCCGTCGGGGCTCGTGGCGATGTGCACCCCAATATCGCTCTCGGCCAGCACGTGGCAGCCGGCTGCCTCGAACCGCTCGCGCGGAACGTCGTTGTGCCGCGAGTGGGGCGCCTCGAAGCGCGTATTGACGTCGCGCAGCAATGGATGATCGCGGCGCGTCACGCGATGGCTGTAGACACCCCACTGCTTGCGCGGCAGGTGCACGCGGTCGATGCCGTAATGATGTTTGAGCACGGCGTGTGTGGCCAGGCAGGAACAAAATGTCGACGCGACATTGGTCTCGGCCCACTGGACCACGTCGATCAGCGGATCCCAGAACGGCTCGTCGACGAGGTTGGGCTGCACGACATTGGCGCCGGTGATGATCAGCGCATCGAGACCCTGCTCGGCCAGCTCTTCGAAGCGGAAATAGTGCTTCGCGATGTGCGCCTCGGCTTCGGCGCTGCGATTCAGCTCGGGCAGCGAGAACGGGTAGACGTAGAACTGGGCGATCGGGTTGCTGCTGCCCACCAGGTGGATGAACTGGCGCTCGGTAGCCTGCAGCGCGGCGTCGGGCATCATGTTGAGAAACCCGACGTGCAGTTCGCGGATGTCCTGGTGTTCCGCGCGATCGAGCGTCAATACGACGTGCCCGTCCCTGCTAAGGATATTGAATGTCGGCAGGCTGTTGTGGGCGACCAAAGGCATGCGGCAGTGCTGTATGCTTGAAAACACTCGATTATGCACAGCTTCCTGACTGAACTGAAAGAACGGCATATCTGGCGGGTGCTCGTTGCCTATCCGAGCCTCGTGTTTGTGCTGTTGCAGGCCGTCGAATTCTTCGTCAACAATTACGATCTCGACGCCCGCTTCCTGACGGTAAGCCTCGTTGTGTCTGTCGTGCTGTTTCCTGCCGCGGTCCTCTGGAACTGGCGCCACGGAGAGGCCGGGCACCAGGAGTTCTCCGGCGCAGAAGTGGGCGCCTACGCAGTGTTCGGCATCGCGGCAGTCATTGCCGCTGGCTGGTACTGGTCGACAACCCCTGTCAACACGCGCGTAGCGGCACATGATCTGGAGCCGGCAAGATCGGTCGCGGTAATGCCGTTCGCCAATGTCGGGGGAGACGCGGATGTGCAGTATCTCTGCGATGGAATCGCCGAGAGTCTGATCAACTGGCTGGCGACGGTGCCTGGCGTCAAGGTGGTGTCGAAGGGAGCCTCGTTCCGGCTGCGCGACTTCATGTACGACACCACCATAGTGTCCGAACAGCTGAGTGTCGACAGTGTCATGACCGGTGAGCTCGAGCGGATTGGCGACACGGTTGTAGTCTCCGCCCGGTTGGTCGACGTGCGGGACGAGAGCCAGATCTGGGGTGCGCGACTGCGGCAGCCAAGCGAGGACGTAATTTACCTGGAGCGCACGATCGTAGCGGCCATCAAAGACGGTCTGCGGCTGAATATCGCGGATAACGCCATCATGCCGGGGGGTACCGAGAGTCCTGAAGCCTACGAGAAGTACCTGCGCGGCCACTACCTGATCCAGTCCACCGATGCGGCGACGATCGACCAGGGTATCGATGAACTGCGCGCGGCCATCCGAATCGACCCCGGTTTTGCACTGCCATACGCGGATATTGCGGATTCCTACTCGCAGATGCTGTCTTACGGGCTTCTCGATAGCGAGGAGTTGATTGGCGAGGCCCGCAATGCGGCCTATACCGCGATTGCATTGGCACCGGACCTGGCCGAGGCGCACGCCGCGTTGGCTACGATTCACCAGTATTTTGATTTTGATTGGGAGGCCGCGGATGCCGCGTACGAGGCCGGAGTTAGCCTGGCACCGCAACGCCCAGGGATCTTTCATCGCTACACTGACTACCTGGTGCTGACGCAACGATTTGAACGCGCCAAGGCGATGGCGGAGCAGGCCATCGCGCTGGACCCGCTCGACAGCAGTTCACTGCACGCTGTCGGTCTTGCCAACCTGGTCGCGGGGGACTTCGAGGCGAGCGCCGAGGCGTTTGGTGACTGGAACCGTTTTTATCCCGGCAGCGGCTGGTCATACATCAAGCATGCGCTTGCGCTTGCACTCGCGGGGCGTTGCGATGAGGCGGGTGCCCAGGCCGCCGCAGCAGAGGCGATGTACGGCGATAATATGCCGTCCCTGCAAGGATCATGGCTGGCATGGGGCTACAAGAACTGCGGTAATCAGGAAGGGTTTGAGCGACAGGCCCGGCGTATCCGCGAGCTGCAAAGATACCGACCCGACCCGTACGATCCGGGGCAGATCTACCTGATTGCACTCGAAGGCGACGTTGAGACGTATGTCGGCTTCTTTGAACAGGTCGTTGCAGAGCGTAAACCGTTCGTTGCATTTGCGAGGTTGTTCACGATCGACTATCTCGGGCTGGACCTGGCCGAAGAGCTCGCCGCCAACGAGCGCTACCTGGCGCTGCTCGCCGACCTTGATTTCCCGCCCGGGGACCTGGATTAAAAAAGCCCGCCGGATAGCGGGCTTTTTGACCTTGATGAACGGGACGATCAGGGGGTGGACATGCCGTCCCCGATCATCTTCTCCAGGCCGTCGCG
>JASJBB010000068.1 GCA_030066735.1 Woeseiaceae bacterium
GCGCAGCGGCTCGCGATGTTGACGAGCTTGCCGACGAGGTCGGAATTGACGCGCGCGATGAAGTCGTCGAGGTTGAGATCGATGTCTTCGATCGTCGGCCCGAGCTTGGCCGCGTAGTAATAGCGCAGGTACGACGCATCCAGGTTGTCGAGATAGGTTCTCGCTTTGATGAAGGTGCCGCGGGATTTCGACATCTTCTGGCCATTGACCGTCAGGAAGCCGTGCGCATAGACGCTCGTTGGCTGGCGGTAACCGGCCCCCTGCAATACCGCGGGCCAGAACAGCGTGTGGAAATACATGATGTCCTTGCCGATGAAGTGGTACAGCTCGCACTCGCTGCCGTGCTGCCAGTATTCATCGAAGTCCAGGCCGTCCGTGCGGTCGCAAAGGTGCTTGAAGCTCGCCATGTAGCCGACAGGCGCGTCCAGCCAGACGTAGAAGTACTTGTCTTCGGTATCCGGAATGCGAAACCCGAAATACGGCGCGTCGCGCGAGATGTCCCAGTCCTGCAGCCCGACCTCGAACCACTCCTCGAGTTTGGCCACGACATTCCTGTCCAGCGCCGAGTCGCTCATCCACTGGCGCAGGCGCTCGTCGTAGTCGCTGAGTCTGAAGAAGAAGTGTTCCGATTCGCGCTTCACGGGCGCGGTGCCCGACAGGACCGACTTCGGGTCGATCAGCGTTTCCGGCGAGGTCGCCTTGTTGCAGTTCTCGCAAGCATCGCCGTACTGGTCCTCGGCGCCGCAGTACGGACAGGTGCCTTTGACGAAGCGGTCGGACAGGAACATGCCTTCCTGTTCATCGTACATTTGCTCGATCGTGCGCGAGTAGATGTCGCCGCTCTCGCGCAGGGCCTTGTAGATCGAGACAACCAGCGCCTCATTCTCGGGCGAATGCGTGGTGTGGTAGTTGTCGAAGTCGACGCCGAAATCGGCGAAGTCGTTGATGAACTCCCTGGCATAGCCTGCCGTCAGTTCCTCGGGCGTAATCCCGAGCTCGCGGGCCTTGAGCATGATCGGCGTGCCGTGCGAATCCGACGCACAGACGTAGATGCAGTCGTTGCCGACGAGCTTCTGAAACCGGACCCAGATGTCGGTCTGGATGTACTCGACCATGTGCCCCATGTGCGGGTGGCCGTTCACATAGGGCAGGGCGCTGGTGACGAGGATTTTTCGGGGTGTATCGGGCATTCGCGGCGGTGACAACCTGGCAGTCTCGAAGGCCGCGATTATGCCACGTGGCGTGTCAGGTTTCGTGCTTCATGCGCTCGAACTTCGACTTGTCGTTCGCCTGCTGATAGGCGTCTTTGCCCGCAATCCGGGCCTGTTCCACCAGCGCCATCAGCGCCGAGTCCATGGTTTGCATGCCGACATTGCCGCCCGCCTGCATGGCCGTCTCGAGCTGGTCGAGCTTGCCCTGGCGGATCAGGTTGGCGACGGCCGACGTGTTGATGAGCACCTCGAGCGCCGCGATACGGCCTGCCTGGCCCTTGGTGGGCAGGAGCTGCTGCGAGACCACGCCACGCAGCGAGGTCGAGATCATCGTTCGAATATGGCTCTGCTTGTCGGCCGGGAACGAGTTGATGATGCGGTCGACCGTTTGCGCCGCACCGTTCGTGTGCAGCGTTCCCATCACGAGAATACCCATCTCGGCCGCGGTGACGGCAATCGAGATGGTCTCGAGGTCGCGCATTTCGCCGACGAGGATGACATCGGGGTCTTCGCGCAACGCCGAGTGCAGGGCTTCCGCGAACGACGGGCTGTGCACGCCGATCTCGCGCTGACTGATCAGGCTCTGCTGGGTCTTGTGCACGAACTCGATCGGGTCCTCGATGGTCAGGATGTGTCCCTTCAAGGACTTGTTGATCGAGTCGATCATGGCCGCCAGCGTCGTCGACTTGCCCGAGCCGGTCTTGCCGGTCACGAGGATCATCCCCGAGTTCTGTTTGCACATGTCGCGTATGACATTCGGCATACCCAGGTCGTCGAGGGTCAGGGCCTTCGACGGGATCGCGCGCAGAATGCCGCCAATGCCGTTGAGGTGACGAAAGACGTTGACGCGGAAGCGGGAAACGCCCTCGATCTCGTAGGCGAAGTCCGCGGCTTCCTCTTTCTCGAAGGCCCGCTGGGTCGTCGCGTCCATGATTTCGTAGAGCGCTTCCTGGGCCAGCTCGGTCGACAGCGGCTCGTCGACCAGCACCTTCAACTCGCCGTGAATGCGAGCGCGAATCGGGTCGCCCGATACGAAGTGAAGGTCCGAGGCGTTGCTCTTCAGCATGGCCTCGAGATACTGGTCGATCTTACTCACTCATGAACCTCCCGGTCGGGCTCGAGTCGATCGTGCGCACGAGTTCCGTATCGGTGACAAATCGCGTGAACTTGCGCTTGTCTGTGGCGAACCGGAACGCGTCGTCGGGGTCGACTTCCTTGCGCTGAATCGCATCGATCAGGGCCTGGTCGAGCTGCTGCATGCCGAGGTCCTTGCCGGTCTGGATCTGCGACGGAATCTGGTGCGTCTGGTCGGTGGTAATCAGCTTGGCCACCGCGCGGGTGTTGACGAGGATCTCGAGCACGGCCCGCCGGCCGCGGCCATCGGGCGTCTTGCACAGGACCTGGGTGACGACGGCCTTGAGGCTCATTGCCAGGAACGCCTTGGTTTGCTCGCGCAGCTCGCCAGGCAGGGCGTCGATCATGCGGTCGATCGTCTTGACGGCGCCGGTCGTGTGCAGCGTACCAAGGACCAGGTGCCCGGTTTCGGCCGCCGTCATCGCCATCGAAATTGTCTCGGCGTCACGCAACTCGCCAACCAGGATGACGTCCGGGTCTTCGCGCATCGCCGATCGCACGCCGTCCGCGAACGAGGTCAGGTGGGTACCCAGTTCGCGCTGGATGACCTGGCAGTTCTTGCTCGGGTGGACGAACTCGATCGGGTCCTCGAGACTGATGATGTTCAGATTGCGATGCTCGTTGATGTGATTGATCATCGCCGCGAGCGTGGTCGACTTGCCGGTGCCGGTCGACCCGGTGACGAGCACCATGCCCTGGTGAATGTCGCAGAAGTCGTACAGGACCTTGGGCATGCCGAGCTGTTCGAGCGTTGGCACCTCGGGCGGAATGTGCCGGAAAACGGCGCCGTAGCCGGTCACCTTGCGGAACACGTTGACGCGAAAACGGCCGCCTTCTTCGGCGACGTAGGAAAAGTCGAGGTCGTGACCGGCGTCGAGCTTTTCCTGCTGGTTAGCCGTCAGGATTTCGCGGATGTAGGTCTCGAGCTCGATATCCGAGAGTTCGCGAAACTTGATGGGCATGAGGTCGCCGTTCATGCGCAGCATCGGCGGCACGCCTACCGACAGGTGAACGTCCGAGCAGCCTTGCGCCAGGCCGAGCTTCAGGAATGCGTCTATGCGTGCCATGGTTTCCGGAGATTACACCCGAACCTCGTCGAGCGCCTCCGCCAGTTCGTCCATGGACTGGTAGCGCTTGGTCTTGTCGACCGACATGGCCTTGGCGACGATGGCGGCAAACTCGTCAGGGATGTCAGGGTTGATCTCCTGGCACTGCGTGGCCTTGCCCTGGACGTGCTGGTACATCACCGACATGTGGTCGCCGCGGCTGTACGGCGGTATGCCCGTGCACATCTCGTACATGATGACGCCGACACTGTAAATGTCGGCCGTCTCGTCGACCTTCTTGCCGAGGATTTGCTCTGGCGCCATGTACTTGGGCGAACCGATGACGTAGCCGGTCTTGGTCAGCTGGGTATCGCCGCTCGCGGCGGCTGCGGCAACACCGAAGTCCACGATCTTGAGCAGGCCTTCATCGTTGACCAGCACGTTGGCGGGCTTCAGGTCGCGATGGATGACCCCGGCCTGGTGAGCGACCGACATGCCCGTGGCGATGTCGCGCGAGAACTTGAGCACCTTCTTGATATCCATCGGCTCGTTGTTGGGGATCTCGCCGCTGAGCGTGTGTGACGGGAAGTACTCCATCGAAATTGCGTAACTGCCCTCCAGATGGAGGAAGTCATAAATGCGGATGACGTTGCGATGGGTGATCTTGCGCGAGTAGCGCAGCTCGTGGACGAAGCGCTTCATCATTTCTTCGTCCGAAGACACGTTGGGGTTCAGGAACTTGAGAATGAGGTGTTCGTCGACGACCTCGTCCTGCATCAGCAGCACGGTGCCGAACGCGCCTTTGCCGATTTTCTCGATGTACTTGTAACGGCCGTCGATTACATCGCCAGGGTCCAGCTTCGAAATATCGAGCTGTGCCGGTGCGGTCGGTGCTGTCGGTGCGGCGGGCGTGGTGGCGGTCGGGTCAGCCTCGACCTGGGCTGCTGCGGTGGCCGCTTTGGCCTCCTCGAGCATCTTCGACAGGTCGTCGTCGTCGAGCAGCATGGTCTTGGTATGCGCGCCAATCTTCTCGGCGCGCTTGTTCTCGGCCAGCACGGTCTCTGAAAAGCGGGCCTCGAGGTCCTTCAATGCCTTGTCGGCGCTGTTGATGATCGTCGGTTCATCGGCTTGCTTGATTTTCCGCAGCACGCCGCGCACGCTCTCCGCCTGCGACTCGTCAGCCAGCTGCGACAGGGCCTTGATCGCCTCCACCTGTACGTCGCGCTCCGGGCTGTTGAGCAACGGAACAATCCTGGAGATGTGTTTCTGGCTGCCGAGCTTGCCGAGCGCGCGCACGATGACCGTGTCGGTCTTGGGATTTTCACCCAGCATTTCCTCGAGGCGCGGCAGCGCTTTGGGGCTGCCGATCTTGGACAAGGCATCGATCGCCCGTTCCCTGACCCACCAGTCGGCGTCGTGGGTGGCCTTGATAAGGTGGTCGACTGCCGCCTCGTCCTTGGTGGCGTTGAGAATCTCGATCGCCGTGCGGCGAATCTCCTCGTCCTCGTCATTGATGAGCTGGACGACGGAATTCACGACCTTCGGGCCACCGATCTCGGCCAGCGCGTCGCCGGCGCGCGATCGCACCCACCAGTCGTCGTCTTTCAAGACCTGGAACAGCTGTTTGACCGAATCCTTGGTGCCCACTTCGTTGAGCACCTCGACGGCCGCCCGGCGCGCGTATTCGGACTCGTCCTTGAGCGCGTCCGTCAGGTAGTTGACGGTCTCGGGATGGTTGAGCTGCACCATCATGTCGACGGCCTTGTTCTGCACATCGAGATCGGGATCTTGCAGCAACTTTGCAACGGCGGCGATGTTGACCGCATCCCCGCGAGAGGCGAGCGCAGACAGTGCGGCGCTGCGCACCATCTTGTTGGGGTCACGAAGCTGCATCTCGAGGGCATGGTTGACCTCGGGACGGTCGAACTTCGTGATCAGGTTGATGATGTGGACCTTGATCACGGGGTCGCGGCCGCCCAGGCGGGATATCAGGTCGGGCACCATCTCGGTGCGCACCGTGTCCTCAATGATCTTGAACAGCGCCGCCGACTCCTTGGGGTCCGATTCGTAGGCGCGCTGCAGCAATTCGTGGACGCTCAGGTCCTGCTTGTGGACGCGCAACACCTCGATCAGTGCCGGTTTCGAGACTTCCGGGTCGTCGAAGAACGGCAGCAGTTTATTGGCGTCGTAGTTCGTGCTGCTCGAGAGCGCCCAGGAAGTTCCCGAGACGACGCGCTCGTTGCCGTCGGCCAGGCCTTCCTTGTACATCTCCAGCGACTTGTCGTCGACCAGGCTGGAGAGGATGTCCACGAAGACCATCGTGTGCGTCTTGTCGGACAGGGCGAGCGCATCGATGGCCTTGGGAATGACTTTGGGACCGATCTTCTTGATGCGATCGACGAGCTTCTTCGCCGACGGCGAGTCCGGCTTTTGCTCGGCCACGAGCTGGTTGACCAGCTGATCCGCCCGAAATCCGCCCAGCAGACTCACGGGCGCGCACCACGACAGCGTGCGCCGTTTATTGGCGTCCCTGCAAAAATCCCGTCCGCGCGTTTCCTATGAAGAGTCAATCGTCGCTCTGCTATTGCCGCCAGAAAGCAACGCAGGCGGTCCCTGGATACCTGCAATGCTCACAAAATCCCAGATGCAGTCTTATACCACATCGCTACGGCGCATTTGCTTCGTTACAATGTGCGCCCGCAGTGCCCCGTCACAAGGCAGCTGCCCGTTAATTTTACCTAATACCATAAGCGGAAATGTGACGCCGTCAACAGAATCGAACGTGAATAAATTCCTGAAATCTATTGAGTTACCGGGCCTCGGCCGGACCATTGGCGATGTGGCCCAAAAGGCCGAAGTCGAGACCGGCGCCAATTCGGCCACGGCGACAATCGAACTCGGATTCCCGGCCGCCAGCCGGCATGCCGAGTACCGTGACGCAATCGCGGCAGCGCTGCGCGAAGAAACGGGCCTGGACGATGTCCGGGTCGAGCTGTCGACCAACGTCATCGCGCACGGCGTGCAGCGCAACCTCAAGCCCATGGAGGGAGTACGCAATATCATCGCGGTCGCCTCCGGCAAGGGCGGCGTCGGCAAGTCGACGGTCTCGGTCAACCTGGCGCTGGCGCTCGCCGCCGACGGCGCTTCGGTAGGCCTTCTGGACGCGGACATCTACGGACCCAGCGTGCCGCAGATGCTAGGCCTGGGCGGCCAGGCGCCGGACAGCGAGGACGGCAAGACCATGCTGCCGATGGAGGCCCATGGCATCCAGGCCATGTCGATCGGCTTTCTCGTCGACGCGGACCAGCCGATGATCTGGCGCGGCCCGATGGTCACATCCGCGCTGCAGCAGCTGCTGCACCAGACCAACTGGCGTGACCTGGATTACCTGATCATCGACATGCCGCCAGGCACCGGCGATATCCAGCTGACGCTGTCGCAACAGGTGCCCGTCAGTGGCGCGGTCATCGTCACGACGCCACAGAATATTGCGACGCTCGATGCCCGCAAGGGACTCGCCATGTTCAAGAAGGTCGCGGTTCCGGTGCTGGGCGTGATTGAAAACATGAGCACTCATATCTGCTCGAGCTGCGGTCACGAGGAGCCGATATTCGGCACCGGCGGTGGCGAACGCATGGCGACGGACTTCGGCGTCGATCTGCTGGGCCAGCTGCCGCTCGACGCGACCATTCGCGAGCAGACCGACAGCGGCAATCCGACGGTCGTGGCGGAGCCGGACTCGGCGGCCGCTGCCGCCTACCGCAGTGCGGCGCAGCACATGGCGGCCGCGCAGGCCGCGCAGGGCCGGGATTACAGCAGCAAGTTTCCGAATATCGTCGTCGAGGCGAGCTGATGAGCATCAAATCGGACCGCTGGATTCGGCGCATGGCCGAACAACACGGCATGATCGAGCCGTTCGAGCCCGGCCAGGTGCGTCACAACGGCGACAACCGCATCGTGTCGTTCGGCACCTCGAGCTATGGCTACGACGTGCGGTGTTCCGAGGAGTTCAAGATCTTCACGAACATCAACTCGGCGGTCGTCGATCCCAAGGCTTTCGATGATTCGAGTTTTGTCGACGTGCACAACGACGTGTGTGTGATTCCTCCCAACAGTTTCGCGCTGGCGCGCACGGTCGAGTACTTCCGCATTCCGCGCAACGTGCTCACGATCTGCCTCGGCAAATCGACCTACGCCCGGTGTGGCATTATCGTCAACGTGACCCCGCTCGAGCCGGAGTGGGAAGGGCACGTAACGCTCGAGTTCTCGAATACGACGCCTCTGCCGGCGAAGATTTATGCCAACGAGGGCGTGGCGCAGATGCTGTTCCTCGAGTCCGACGAGGAATGCGAAACGTCTTACAAGGACCGTGGCGGCAAATACCAGGGCCAGACCGGCGTCACGCTGCCCAAGGCCTGATGCCCGGGCTTCCCTGGTCTATCACCAGACCGGCGTTTCGAGCAGCCAGTCGACAGCGCGATCGCGGTCGAGAAAGGTCTCGACCCGCCAGCCGCGGTTGACACAGGTGTCCTCAAAAAAATTCACCGCCCACTGGGACGCGGCGTCAATGGGCGCGATCACGGCAATCGCACTGCTGCGTGACAGGCCGGCTTCGTCGTAGAGCCGGGCGGGAATCTCGAATACCGCTGTGCTCGTGGACCTCGGTGCCTCGAGATGCCTGACGTTGATAATGTACTTATGGACGCCTTTGTCCCTGCCGAAAGCGATGCGCGCGGCCGCGGCTTCGCGCAGCTCGTCGCCGCCGGCACGCCCGTGAATATGCAGTTCGACGATCTGCGGCTGCTCGTGATATTCGAGTTTCCACGGCATCCCAAGTCCCCCAGGCCCGGCTGCTAAGAAAAGTCCGTTACCACCGGCTCGCTCAACAATTCACCATCGAGCCACGTCGCACCGTCGCGACATTCGAGGCGGCCTTCCCCGAACCATTGCGCGGCCTGAGGGTAGATCTGGTGTTCGACGGCCTGAACTCGCCGGCACAGCTCGTCGGCGGTTTCGCCCGCATCCACTGCCAGCCGGCCTTGCAGGATGCGCGGGCCGCCGTCGAGTTCCTCGGTCACGAAATGCACAGTGCTGCCATGCCACTTCTCGCCGGCGTCCAGCACGCGCTGGTGGGTGTCGAGCCCCGGATAGGCCGGCAATAGCGCCGGGTGGATATTGAGCACGCGTCCTGCGTAGTGCTGCACGAACCACGGGCTCAGTATGCGCATGAAGCCTGCCAGTACGATCAGGTCGGGGTCATACGCGTCGAGAACGGCGGCCACCGCACGATCGAAGGACTCCCGGTCCGGATAATCGCCGTGTTCGAGACACTCGGTCGGTATGCCGGCCTTGCGTGCCCGCGTCAGGCCGAACGCGTCCGGCCGGTTGCTGAGCACGATGCAGAGTTCGAGGCCGATCGCGCCCGTCGCCGCCCGGTCGATAAAGGACTGCAGGTTACTGCCCGATCCCGAAATCAGGACCGCGGTTCTGCGGGGCCGCTCGCTCAACGGAAGTCGACGGCGCCGGGGCCGTCGGCAATCGAGCCGATGTGCCAGGCCGTCTCGCCGAGCTCTCCGAGCCTGGCCAGCGCCGTGTCGAGCTCGGCCGCGGCGACGGCGACGATCATGCCAACGCCACAGTTGAACGTACGCCGCATCTCGTCCTCGGCGATGTTGCCGGTGGCTGCGAGCCAGTCAAACACCGGGCCCTGCTGCCAGCTCGAAGTGTCGATCTCGGCGTGCAACGTGCCGGGCAAAATGCGCGGGACGTTCTCGCTGATGCCGCCGCCGGTGATATGCGACAGTCCCTTGACCGTGACGGACTGCATGAGCCCGAGAATCGATCGCACGTAGATCCGGGTAGGTTCCAGCAGCGCGTCGCGGGCCGGGCGGCCGTCGATCGTAGCGGCCGGTTCGATGTCGAGGACCTTGCGAATCAGGGAGTAGCCGTTCGAATGCGGGCCGCTCGACGCGATGCCGATCAGTTCGTCCCCTGCCGCGATCGATTGCCCGTCGATCATCTGCGCGCGCTCGACCGCGCCGACGCAAAAGCCTGCGAGATCGTATTCGCCGTCCGGGTACATGTCAGGCATCTCCGCCGTTTCGCCGCCGATCAGCGCGGCTCCGGCCAGTTCGCAACCCGTGGCGATGCCGGCGACGACGTCGGTCGCCACCTCCACATCGAGCCGGCCACAGGCGAAATAGTCCAGGAAAAACAGGGGCTCGGCGCCCTGGACGAGCACGTCGTTGACACACATCGCAACGAGATCGATGCCTATCGTGTCGTGCTTGTCGAGTTGCTGGGCGAGCATCAGCTTGGTTCCGACACCGTCGGTGCCCGAAACGAGCACGGGCTCACGGTAGCGGTCCGGCGGCAGTGCGAACAAGCCACCGAATCCGCCGAGCCCGGCCAGGACTTCGGGCCGGTGTGTACGCTTGACGAGGGGCTTGATGCGGTCGACCAGCGCATTGCCGGCATCGATATCGACACCAGCGTCCTTGTAGGTCAGCGGCTTCATCGGCGATATAATAGTGCTTGGGCATCCACGGGGAAACCACCCTTGCTGAAATCTCGTTTGACGATGCTGCTGCTGGTCATCGTCGTCGCGCCTGTCTGGGCCGTCGAAGTTGCGTCACTGTATACAGCGCAGGTCCCGCTCGACCAGGAGCAGGACGATCCGCGGGCTGCGGCCTACGCGATGGCGCTGGCCGATGTAATTACGCGGGTGTCGGGTCCGGCACTGGCCAATGATCCGGAAATGATCCAGCTGCTGTTCCCGGAGCCTGCGGCCTATATCGTGCAGTTTCGGCCCGGTGAAGACGACACGCTCTGGGTGTCGTTCGACGGCGAGGCGATCCAGCGGGTATTGCGCCAGGCGGGCCAGACCGTCTGGGGCAGTGACCGGCCGCTGACGCTGGTCTGGCTGGCGGTCGACTGGGGGCAGGGCGAGCGCGAAATCGTTGCCGCCGATGACCCGGTGCGAGGTCGCGACGAGGCGAGGTCGATCGACCGCAACCGGCTACTGCGGCAGCGCGTTCTCGATGTGGCCGAGCGGCGCGGACTGCCCGTGGCGTTTCCTCTGCTCGACACCATCGACCTGCAAAATCTCAGTTTCAGTGACATCTGGGGTGGCTTCGACGACGCGCTGTTCGGCGCTTCGGAGCGCTACGAAGCCGACGCCATACTCGTGGGCAGGATCCGCCCGGCGACGGCCCAGCGCAATCGCTGGAATTTCTACCTCGGCGGCGAAGAGCGCAGCTGGACCGGGGAACCGGAACTGGTCATCAATTTTGTCGCCGACCTGCTGGCGGCTGAATTCGCGATCAGCGGCACGGCTGTCCCCGAAACCGTGGAACTCAATGTCGCCGGCGTCGACTCGGTGCAGGCGTTCGGCGCCGTCGAGAACATGCTCCGGGAGATGACCGTGGTGGAGCGATTCACCATCGTCGAAGTCGATGGCAACCGCGTTCGGTTCCGTGTCACGGCCATCGGCGGCCTCGACAGGCTGCGCCGGGCATTGCGATTCAGTGGCCTGATCGAACAGAATGGCGGTGACCCGATCGGGCTCGATCCGTTCGAGCAGGTTCTCGAGTTCTATTACGACACCGGAAGTGCGCCACGAAATGGACTTTAGCTGGATTCCCAACGCCATATCGCTGATGCGCATCTTCCTGATTGCGCCCATCATCATCCTGTTCGTCAACAACGAATTCGGGTGGGCTCTGGCGTTGTTCGTGATAGCCGGACTCTCTGACGGCATCGACGGCTACATCGCCAAGAAGTACGACTGGGATACCCGGCTGGGCGCGTTTCTCGATCCGGCCGGCGACAAGCTGCTCGTCGCGTGGTCATTCGGTACGCTCGCGTTTCTTGGCCACATTCCGGTCTGGCTGGCGGTCGTCGTCATCCTGCGCGACGTCATCATCGTCAGCGGATCGTTCATGTACCACTATCTTGTCGAGCGCCTCGAGGGTAGCCCTTCGACGATCAGCAAGCTCAATACTGCGCTGGAATTCACGTTCCTCGTATTCGTCATCATGCGGGCAGGCTTCGGCTGGCCCGACGACATTACGGTGACGGTCACGGGCGCGGCCGTGCTCGTCACGGTCGTGATCAGTGGCTATGACTATGTTGCCGGCTGGGTGCGCGGGGCCAGGCAACATTCCTGATGGCGAGCATGCGGACCAACTGGCTTATCGCCATTGCGCTGGTCGGCGGCCTCCTGTATTTGCTGGCGCCGGTCCTGACGCCCTTCGTCGCGGCTGCGCTGCTCGCGTACATCGGCGACCCGCTGGCCGACCGGCTGCAGAAATTGCGCATGCCGAGAACCCTGGCCGTGGTTGCCGTCTTCCTGCTGACCTTCCTGATGCTGGCGTTGCTCGTGCTGCT
Source organism: Woeseiaceae bacterium (assembly GCA_030066735.1). Taxonomy (GTDB): domain Bacteria; phylum Pseudomonadota; class Gammaproteobacteria; order Steroidobacterales; family Woeseiaceae; genus UBA1847. The sequence goes on from JASJBB010000068.1 coordinate 11,780, forward strand.
GGTCGGCCCGCTGATCCGCAGCCAGGTCGGCGCGCTCCTGGACGCGCTGCCGGGGATCGTGCAGCAGTTCGAGCAGGTGTGGTTGCCCGGAATCGCCGGCATGCTCGACATGGATATCGGCGATGACGTGGGTATTGGCGCATTTGTCGCGCGCTACGGCGACATAGCGGGCAGCTGGGGAACCAACGTGCTCGTCGGCCTGTCGGAGTCCGGCAGCGCGGTGTTTGCGGCCGTCCTGAGTCTTTTCCTCGTACCGATCCTGACGTTTTACCTGTTGCGCGACTGGGATGGGATCATGGCCCATCTTACGGCGTTGATTCCTGCCGGGCAGCGCGAAACGGTCGTCGGACTCGCCAAGGACGTTGACGACATGCTCGGCGCGTTCCTGCGCGGGCAACTGCTCGTGATGCTTGCGCTGTCGGTCATTTATTCGGCCGGGCTGAGCCTGGTCGGCCTCGAGTATGCAGTCGCCATCGGCGTCGTGTCGGGGCTCGTCAGCTTCGTGCCATACCTGGGCCTGATCTTCGGCGTAGCGTTGGCGTCACTGACTGTGGCGCTCGAACCCGAGCCGCTGCTGAAGCTGGTCGGCATCGTGGCGACGTTTTCGATCGCGCAGGCAATCGAAGGGTCATTGCTGACGCCGAAGCTCGTTGGCGATCGCATCGGCCTGCACCCTGTCCTGGTCATTTTCGCAATCGCAGCGGGTGGCCAGCTGTTCGGCTTCTTCGGCATCCTGCTGGCGCTGCCCGCGGCGGCGGTCCTGTCCGTGCTGGTTCGTTTCGCCTACGTCCGATTCCTGCAGGAGCATCCGGAGGTCGTCGAGGAACTCGAGGACATCGAGGAGTTCGACGCGCTGCCCGACGACATCGCGGATGAAATTGCGGACGCGTCCACGGGCGAGTCCTGAAGCCGGGAGATTGCGACCGTGACCCAGATGGCCCTGCCGCTGCGACTTGCGGACCATGCCGTGTTCGACAGCTACCTGAGTACCGGCAACGAGACGCTCGTCGCCATGCTCGCCGACCTGGCGACCGGCGCCAGCGCCCAGGGCTGCTGGATCTGGGGCCCTGCCGCGACCGGCAAGACGCACCTGCTGCAGGCTGCCTGCGAGCGAGCAGGGGATCGCTCAGTGTATGTGCCGCTGCGGATGCTGGCGCCCGGCGGGCCGGAGATTCTCGAGGGCCTGGCGAGCCGGGATCTTATCTGCCTCGACGACATCGAGCAGGTTGCGGGCGATACGGCATGGGAGACGGCGCTGTTCGGGCTGTGCAACGACGTGCTCGACGCAGGGCGTTCGCTGGTCGTTGCGGCCGCCATGTCGCCGAGAGAATGCCCGGTCGAACTGCCGGACCTGCAAAGCCGGCTGGCGCGGCTGCCGGCGTTCCAGTTGCGGGAGCTCGATGACGCGCAGCGCATCGCAGCGCTGCAATTGCGCGCTCGTCACCGCGGCCTGGAATTGCCTGACGATACGGCCAACTACCTGCTCAGTCGCAACCGCCGCGACATGGCAAGCCTCTACGGCCTGCTCGACAAGCTCGATCTCGAGGCGCTGCGCGCCAAGCGCCGACTCACGATTCCGTTCGTCAGGGAAGTTCTAGGCTAGTTTCGCTGCAACCTCGGCGACGCGCTTGCCAAGCGCCCTGGCCAGTTCTCTTTCGTCATCCGACAAGTCGTGCTCGCGGCTCCAGGACACGTGACTGGCGCCGTAGGGAGTGCCGCCAGTCGTTGTCGTCGACAGTGCCTGCTCGGTCCACGGTATGCCAACGTAGATCATCCCGTGATGAATCAACGGCAATGCCATCGACAGCAAGGTGGATTCCTGGCCACCGTGCAGGCTCGAGGTCGACGTGAACAGGCCGAACGGTTTGCCGGCGCAGGCGGCTGACATCCACTCGTTGACCGTGTTGTCGATGAAGTACTTCAGCGACGCGTCCATGTTGCCGAACCGCGTGGGGCTTCCCATGACGACACCGGCGCATTCGACCAGGTCCTGCGTGGTTGCGTACGGCGGCCCGGCCTCCGGCACCTCGGCTTCGGTCGCTTCGGGTACGGCCGAGACCGTTGGTACCGTGCGCAATCGCGCCGCCATGCCTGCGACCGCATCGACGCCCCTGCAAACTTCACGGGCGAGCTGTTCCGTGGAGCCGGCGCGGGAGAAATACAGGACGAGAATCTCGCTCATCGGCCGACCAGCTCGAGCACGTTCTCGGGCGGGCGGCCGACGACGGCGCGATTCGAGTTCTCGTCCACGACGATCGGCCGCTCGATGACTTTCGGGTGCCGCTCCAGCCAGGCGGCGAGCGCGGCATCGTCGTCCAGGTCAGGAAGATCGTTGGCCTGCCTGAACTCGTCTTCGCCGCGGCGCAACAGGTCGGCGACGCGCACGCCGATCAGTTTCGCATTGGTCATCGTCGTCGCGGCGTCAGGCGGCGACTTGAGATACTCCACGATTGTCGGAGTTACGCCAGCCTGCTCGAGTAATTCCAATGTTTTCCGTGACTTGGAACAGCGCGGGTTGTGGTAGATGGTGATTGACATGTTGTCCTCGTACTTGATAGCGTTGTCCGGTTCCAGAGGACAAGAATAACAATGCTCGCAGCTCACACAACAGCAGTCCTGCGCGGGGTACTGGTCGCCGCGCTGTTGGTCGTGGCCGCGTGCGAATCGATGCCGGTCCAGGAGATGTCCGACGCCCGGCAGGCGATTTCGGCGGCGCGTGAGGCGGGCGCCGAGGAGCACGCTGCCGAGCGGTTGACCGCCGCGGAGGCGGCACTCAAAAAAGCCGAGAGGTTCCTGGGTACCCGCAGTTACGGAGTGGCGCGGCGCGAAGCAGTCGCCGCCAAGTCAGCGGCCATTGACGCGTTGCGAATCAGCGAGGCGGCGCGCGACGACGAGAACTGAGACGCCCAATGGCCGTGGCACGCCGCTTCACGATCAGGGGCCGGGTCCAGGGGGTATTTTTCCGCGAGAGCACCCGCCGTGTCGCCGAGTCCCTCGGCATCACGGGTCACGCAATCAATCTTGCCAACGGCGACGTCGAAGTCCTGGCCTGCGGCGAACCCGCCGCGCTCGACAAGCTTGCGGAATACCTCGCGGACGGCCCGACGATGGCCGTCGTTACCGGCGTTTCATCCGAAGTCGTGGACATCGCTGAGTCCGGAGAGTTCGACAGGTTTGTGACGGGCTAACCCGGCTTCGGCAAGTCATGCTTTGAACCACTTGTTACTCAGCTTATCGATGACCTTGTTCGGGTACTTTCGTTTGCCGAGCGATCCGTTGTAACGTCCGAGAGCGCGCCGCAGGTCGCCGTTCTCCTTGTCGTAGTAAAACCGCAGGATCGTGCAGCCATAGCGCAGGTTGGTATTGACCTGGATGAGATTGTCTTCGGGCCGGCCGATCTCGTCCTTCCAGAACGGCATGACCTGCATCAGCCCCAGGGCGCCCGCGACCGATACGGCATACCGGTCGAAATTGCTCTCGACCTCGATGACCGCCAGGATCAGTTCCGGCGGCAGGCCGACGCGGTTGGCCTCGTAATGGACCCGTGTCAGGAGGGCGATGCGCTCGTCGGGGTCGCGAACCTGGCGCTCGAGGCGTGCCGACATGTCGGTCAGCCATACTTCCGCGTCAAAGCGGTCGCCGAAGCTGTCGGCCTCGCTCGCTGCCGCGCGCAGCACTTCGCGCAGTTCGGGATCGGGCACCTGCTCGGCGGCGGCGCCATGTGGCGCCGCCAGCAGAATCAGGCAACAGGCCAGGGCAATGTGGCGTCCGATATCCATTTGGCAGGCTATTCTAGCGAAAACATTAGCTTATAGTGCTTACCTGCAGCAATTTGAGAGCTTCTTCACGCTTCAGGTTGCGCGACTCCTCGTCACGCCGGTGCCGGTACTCCAGCTGGCCGGCGTCGAGGCCGCGCTCCGAAACGACCAGGCGATGCGGGATGCCAAGCAGTTCCGCGTCGGCGAATTTCACGCCCGGGCGTACGTCCCGGTCGTCAAACAGGACTTCGAGACCCGCGCCGGCCAGTTCGGTATAGAGCGCTTCGGCGGCCTCGCGGACGCTGTCGGATCGATGCATGTTGATCGGCACCAGCGCCACGTCGAACGGCGCCAGCGGAGCCGGCCAGATGATGCC
>JASJBB010000069.1 GCA_030066735.1 Woeseiaceae bacterium
GCCATCAGCGCGGCAAAATCGGCGTTGGCCATTAATGCGGCGAAATCGGCGTTCGCCATCAACGCGGCGAAGTCGGCGTTGGCCATCAGCGCAGCAAAGTCCGCATTGGCCATCAGCGCGGCGAAGTCGGCGTTGGCCATCAGCCGTGCAAACTGGGCGTTAGCCATCAGGTCGGCAAACTGTGCATTGGCGGCCAGGTCGGCGAATTGAGCGCTTGCCGCCAGCTCCCTGAACGATTCGTCTTTGATCAGCCTGTCGAACGTGTCGGTTTGCATTAGCCGCTGAATGCCCTGGTCGCCCAGCTGTATTTCGTCAGAGCTCACCTGCTCCGCGCGATAGCGTTCGGCGGGCGCGACTGCGCCAGTCAACGCGTCTCCGGGTGGATTGGTCAGGCCAAGGTAGGTGATTGCACCCCCGACTACGGCCCCCAGTACAAATGCGGGGATTATCTTGTTAGCTGCCATTTTCCTTACCTCCTGTGGCCGTGCGGGCCCCCAATGTGTGGTGCTTGTACGTAGTACCTGCCAATGCGGAAAAAGTTGGTGTTATCCGCCGTCGGCGCCTTGTGCATAGGTCACGTCGGTGTCGTAGACGACGTTGTCGCCCGACTTGAACTGCAAATTGATCGCGATTTCGCGCTCACTGGCATTGCGCAGGAACAGCGCATAGCGGCGCTTGCCGTGAATCTGCATCGTCACCCGCCCTGACTCGGCCGAAATACTCGCGCCCGGGCTCTCCAGCTGCGCGAAGCCGTTAAACCAGACCGTTTGATCCGAATACGACGCGACGATGTCGACCGGACCGGCCGAGACCAGGTCAAAGTCGACGATCAGCAGCGGGCCGCTGTTGCGCAGCGACACGCGCCCGGCCACCTCGGGACGATCGATGCGCGTGATCTGGATGCCGGGACCATCGGGAACCTCGCTCGAGATCGTGCCGACAAGTCCCGTGACGTCGGTGAACGCCCGCTCCGAGAGCTGGTCGGAGCTGACCAGGCTCAGGGTCAGCAGCGCACCGGCCGCAAACATCCCCGCGTACCGCAGGGCCGGCGCCGCGAACAACGACCGGATCCAGTGACCGTCGCTGCGCGCAGCGGGTGGCGCAGCCGGCACTGCCGCCATGATTGCGTGCTTGAGATGCGGCGGCGGGTCGAGATCGGGCAATTCGTCGAGCGTCGAACTCAGTCCCGATAACTCGGTATACATCGCCTGCGCCGCCGGATTGCCGGCAAGGGCTGCCTCGAGCTCCTGTTTTTGCTCCGGGCTGATCTCGCCGTCGATATCGGCGTTGATAAGCTCGACAATGTTGGGATCAATGGCCATTAGTGCAAACCCTGTTGAGTAAGCCTCTCCTGCAACAATTGCCTGGCAGTGTAGAGACGTGACTTCACTTTTTTCTCAGGAATATCAAGAACTTCACTTATCTCGATATAACTGCAGCCCAGTACGTGCTTGAGTATGATGACGGCCCGGTAGTCGCTGCTGATGCGCATCAATGCAGCCTCCATGCCTTCGCCGAGTTGTTCGTCACTGGCCATTGCTTCCGGTCCGTCACCTTGATCTGCCGTGTCGTGATCGAGCGCCTGCTGGCGGTTCGATTTTTTCAGCCAGTTGATCGACTCGTTCAGGGCGATGCGATAGACCCAGCTGAAGAACCGGTGTGCAGGGTCATACTGGTCCAGGTTCTCGTAAACCTTGAGAAACACGGTCTGGGTTACGTCCCGGGCATCATCGGCGTTGTGCAGCATCCGATACGCCGCGTTGTAGACGGGCTTCTCGTACCTGACCAACAGCGTCTCGAATGCCTGCCGGTCACCTTTCACGCAACGCTCCATCAACTCTTTGTCGTCTGGCTTGTTCATACTTACAGCCGAACGACAAAAATGTTGGCGCCGGGGGTGCCCCGGCGACTGGGAACTACCTGGCTGGCGTCCATCTGGTTTGCGCCCCCTCCCTGACGCGAACTCCGAACGGCCTCTATCCGGCTTCTATCTCAAAGATCGAATGAAATCCCGAGTATCGGAAAACGTCATGTATGTGGTTGTTCACATTTATTATTCTTAGCCCGGCGCCATTCTCGACGAGGCGCTTCTGGGTTTTCAGCAGTATACCTAGCCCGGCGCTCGAGATGTATTCCAGCCGGGCAAAATCGAGCGTGCTGGAGCCGTCTACCGAGGCCAGGAATTCTTCGGCCCTGGCGCACTGGGCGGCATCGAGCCGGCCGCTGCAGAGAATCTCTCCATTGTCCCCAAATTCGATAGTAAACATACAGTTAGCCTGACTCCTTGGTAAATCTTACCGTACTCTGCCGGTCGTGGTACTCGTATTCGAGGCTGTCCACCATCTGTTGCACGAGATGCAGGCCCAGCCCGCCCGGCACCCGTCCGTCGAGCGGCATCGAGGTGTCCACGCCGCGCTCGGCGGTGACATCGAATTCGTCGACGTCCACATCGACCAGCGTAACCGCAACACCGCCATCCCGGGTATCGATCTCGAGCTGGATGTCGTTGGCGTTGTCCGGGCAGTACTTGACCATGTTGGTGAACAATTCCTCCATGGCGAGATGCACCGGGAAGCGCACGACGTCGCCGATGCCGCCGTCGGCCATGATTTGCTCGGAGAACGCGTAGATGTCTCCCAGCGCGTCGATACTTCTTGGGAACGTCTTCTGCATGCTGCGGCGCTACCTCGAGCGGCGCGCCAGGACGATCGTAATGTCATCGGCCTGCGGCGTGCTGCCGCCATGCTCGCGGACCGACCGCATGATCTCGGCCACGACCTGTTCGGCGCTGCCGTCGGGCAGGTTGTCGATGACCCGGGCGACGCCAGCGTGGCCAAATTGCATGCCTTGCTCGTCTTCGTACTCGTAGATGCCGTCGGAAATCAGGCCGAGGATGTCGCCCGGCGCCAGTTCCACTTCCAGCGGCGCCGCGAGATCGGTCTGCGGCATGTAGCCGAGCGGGAAGGTGGTCGCGGGGTGCCAGTCGTAGCTGCCGCTCGCGGCGTGATAATGCATGATCGGACCCTGGCCGCCGGAGTGGAAGCGCACGGTGTGCTCGCTGGCATCGAGCAGGCCGAAGAAGCCCGTGACGAAGCGGTCGTCCGGCAGGTCGGCACATAACTGGTCGTTGATGTGGATGAATGCATCGTCGAGGCTGGCCTCGAGGCGTAACGCAACGCGCAGCATGGCGCGCACCTGCGTGGCGCTGAGCGCCGGGCCGATGCCATGTCCCGTCGCGTCCCCCATCAGCAGGAACAGCCGCTGCTCATCGATGGGGACGAAGTCGTAGAGGTCGCCGCCCGTCTGGTCGGTCGGCGAGAAAGCGCCGGCGAAACCGTAGCCGTCGATCGTGGGCATCTGCTTGGGCAGCGTGCCCATCTGCACGTCCCGGGCAACCGTGATTTCGCGATCGAGCCGCTCGGATTCGATGATCTGTTCGGTGATCTTGGCCCGGTGCAGGACGACGGCAGCCTGCGCGGCCAGCGCCGTCGCGATGAACTCGTCCTGCTCGTCGAACGTGCCGCCGTTCTTGTTGAGGATTTGCAGCACGCCAACCAGGGAGTCCTCGAAACCGAGCAGCGGGATGGTCAGCATGCACCGCGACCGGTACCCGGTTTCCTTGTCGATGGCGCGGTTGAACCGCGGGTCGGCGTAGCAGTCCGGCACGTTGATCAATTTGCGCGTCTGGGCGCTCTCGCCAACGATGCCCTTGTCCGCCGGGATGCGAATCTGACCAAGCTCTGTCGCCACGCGAACGACCAGTTCGTCGGATTCTTCGTCGTACAGGAACACCGTGCCGCGGTCGGCGTCGAGTATATTGCGCGAGACGTCGACAACTTCGTTGAGCATGGTATCGAGGTCGAAGGGCGCAGCCAGCTTGCGAGTGACTTCGAGGATGCGGCGCAGCGCTTTGGCTTCGGCAACCATGCGGTCAGGTCTTCGCGCGCTCGGTCATCGGGATACGCACATAGTGAATCTCGATTTCGGAGATTCGGGCTGTCATGCGCTCGGCGAATTCGGGCACCGTGAAACTCGAGTGCTCGATCGCGCGGCCAGTGACCAGCGTTTCCGCCTTGATGGCGAGATCTTCGCCGAGTTTCGACGCCGTGTTCACCGGGTCGCCGAAAAAGTCGATGCCGTCGATCAGCAATACGCGGCCGTAGTCGATGCCGACGGACAGGTAGATCTGCTCTGCAATCGGGTAGCGCTGGTTCGAGTCGAACAGCGCGGAGTTGACGTCGAAACTGGCCTGGATGGCATCGTCGGGCCGTTCGAAATAGGCATAGCAGTTGTCGGCGTCGCACTTGAGCAGCGTGCCGTTGTTGGCCGCGACGATCGGGGCGATCGTCTGCCGCGCACGGTGGATCAGCTTGAGGAAATGGCACACGCCGATCTTGCGCGATGTGCTCGAGAAACTCGCCATGTCCGAGATGAAGACGGCGCCCTCGGTACCATACTCGTCCCAGATCCTTGTGCGCGCGGTCTCCTGCTCGGCGGGGTCGGCGATATCCGAAAAGTCGGCAATCAGACGGTCGAACGGCTGGTGCCCGGTAAGCGGTCTCAGAATCGAGTTGTCTGCCATGACGTATCCCTGGCTCCCTGATTTTGTTTCTTGTTGTGCGGGATGACTCAGTATAGCAGTGCAGGGGCGGGCCCTCGTAGCCGGCGGTTTCGGCTATCATGCGCAGCGATGGAATTGGCAAGCCTCATCATCGCAATGCTGGTTACGGGCGCTGTCGGCGGCGTGCTGGCAGGACTGCTCGGCATCGGCGGCGGTATCGTGATCGTGCCGATGCTCGAGTTTGCGCTCGGCTTCATCGGGGTCGATGTCTCCGTTCGCATGCATATCGCGGTCGCAACCTCGCTGGCCACGATCGTCCCTACGTCGATATCGTCGGCGCGAGCCCACTACGCCCGGGGCGCCATCGACTTCGCGATCGTGCGCTACTGGTCGCCGTGGATAGCGATTGGCGCCGTGGCCGGCATCGTCATCGCCGCCAACGTCAGCGGAGATTTCCTGGCCGCCGTTTTCGCGGTCGTCGCGCTCGCCGTCGCCATCAAGATGATGCTGCCGCTGGACGACACCAACCTGGCGCCCGACATTCCGCGCGGCCTGTTCGGCCCCGTCATCCCGTTCGTGACGGGCGCCGTGTCGACGTTAATGGGTATTGGCGGAGGCACGCTGAGCGTCACCGCCATGACGCTTTCCGGCAAGCCTATCCACCGTGCCGTCGGCACGGCTTCGCTGCTGGGTCTCGTGATCGCAGTGCCTGCGACGCTCGGCTACATCGTCAGCGGCTGGGGCAACCCGCTGCTGCCGGCGGCGAGCCTGGGCTTCGTCAATCTGCCCGGATTTTTTCTGATCGCCGTGACGACGGTCCTGTTTGCGCCGCTGGGCGCGAGGATCGCCCACGCGCTGCCGCGCCGGCAGCTGAGCCTGTTGTTCGGGCTGTTCCTGTTCCTGGTCGTCGTCCGGATGGCTTTTCGCGCGCTGGCCTGAGCGGCGCCGTGGCGTGGACGGCTACTGTGACGAGTCCTCTTCCGATCCGCCGAGACGGCGGTAGTAGTCCGCGACGATCTTGCGATGCTGATCGGCGATTTCTTCGTTCGCATTGCTGCGTATCCCGGGCCGGTCTTCCTCGATGGCCCTGGCCAGCCCGAGTTCCAGCTGCTCGACGAGTTCGAGCGCCAGTCGCGCTTCCCGGGCCAGGATCTCCGGATTGCCGCTGAAGTCGGCGGACCGCACGCCGGCGGCAAGCCGGCGCAGTTCATCCACGTCTCTGGGGTCGACGCCGGAGCTCGCCAGCATTCGCAATTGGTCCAGCACTGCCTGCGACAGGGCCTGGCTCTGCTCGCGCAGGCCCGGGGCCGTGGTTTCCAGGTCGCCGACGCGGACGCCGGTCGACTCGTCCCGACGGGTATCGGGCCCACTGGTTGGCGCTCCGGTATCTCGAGCCGATTCGCCGGCCGCAGCCTGTTGCAGTGCGCGGCGCAGATCGCGCGCTTCGGCCAGCGTTGCCCGCATTTGCTCGCCGTCACCGGGCTCGCCGTCAGCCGCCGGACCGGCCATGTCGCTGGCCCGCTGCAGGTCGTCGCGCAACCGCCGCAGCGCCTCGGTCACGGCGCTCTCGCTCGACGCGACGTACACAGCCTCGCCCTGCTCGATGTACGCGGCCGCAACGGCGATGCGCGCCTCGATTTCGATATCTCGAAGCCGCTGCAGGCCCTCCCGAATCTCGTCCGCGGCGCGCGGCTGGTCTTCGTCGTAGGATTGAGCGGCTGCCTGGGCATCCTGCTGCAGGCGCTGCAACTCGGCCAGCAGCTCGCGTTTCTCCTCGGCGATCTCGACTTCTTCCTGCCAGCTCATGCCGCTGTCGAGCGGATCCAAGCTGCGGTTGTCCATGGCTTCGCGAACGGCCTCCTGGAGACGGCGTTCGAGTTCGGCCTGCGCGTCGTGCAGCCCGTCGGCGCGGTCCGCGAGGGCATTGAGCGCATCCTGCATTGCCCGCTCGCGCGCCTCGCTGGCGCGGTCGCGGGCGCCTTCGAGCTGGCGCTGCGCCTCGTCCATGGACTGTTGCAGCGATTCCGGATCACCATTGTTGCGCAGCGCCTCTTCGGCCTCGTTCATTGCACGCATGGCGCTTTCGAGGCGGCGCTGCAACTCGCTGAGTTCGCGCTGCGACTGCTCGCCATCCTGCGACTGCGACGGGTCACTTTGCTGGCCCTGGCCCGACTGCGACTGGGACTGCGATTGGGACTGCGACTGTGACTGGTTTGCCTGCATCTGCTCCAGGCGCTCCTGCAGTTCCTCGACTTCGCGCCGCAGCATTTCCTGTTGCCAACGCTGCTCGGGCGTCGGCGTGCCTGCGCGATCGCGGTTGCGCGCCAGCTGCTCCTGCCGGCGCGCCAGTTCCTCGAGCGCCTCCGCAAGGTCCTGCAATTGTTCTTCGGGCGCATTGGGGTTGGCGTTGCTGCCCGTCTCGTACTGGTTTTTCTCGAGGTCCATCTCGAGTTCGAACATCTCGGACAGGTCGCGTCCGGCCTGGCCGCCGCCACCGCCGCGGTTGGCCTGCATGGAGACGTTGATATCGTTGAATACGGCTTCGGCCGCGAGCAGGTGCTGCAGCGCTTCCTGCTCGGGCAGCAGCGCCTCCTGCAGGTCGATTTCGGCCAGCAGCTCCGCGGCCGGCGTCATGGCTTCGGCCGCCTTGCGCAGGTGTTCGACGAATTCGGCAATGTCCTCGTCGCTCAAGGTCAGTTGCCGGGCCTCGGCCCGCTGGGCCAGGGTTTCAACCTGGCCACGGAGCGTCTCCTGCAGCTGCGAGAGCAGGGCGGCGTTGTCGAGGATGTAGGCATCATCGCCGCGGCCGTTCTCGTTGCGCTCGCGGATCAGGTTCCAGGTGGAAATGATGATCTCGCGCTGCCGCTGCGACACTTCGTCTTCCGCCCCGGCCTGCTGCCCGCCACCCATCTGTTGCGACTGCGAGTAGCGGCGGTCGAACGGCTGCACGTCGACGAAAAACATGTCGGTACTCGCGGTTTGTTCGCGATCGCCGGCAACCGCGTAATACGAGATCAGGTCCCCCGGGACCAGCGGCGCGGCGTCGCCGTCGCCAAGCGACTCGAGAAAAAACACATGATCGATTTCGATGCTGGCGCCGGAGACGTCGAGCGGCACGGCCTGCCAGTCGCCACCGTTGACCGAGTACCGCAGCTCGAGCGATTCGAGCCGGAAGTCGTCCTCGGCCGATACGCGGGTCGTCACCTCTTCGATACGGCTGGCGCTCCAGTCGCGCCCCGGCCGGTCGAAACTGATCTCGGGGGCACGATCGTCGAGGATCGTGATGAAAAAGTCGTCGGTCAGCCGGATGCGCTCGCCACCGACCGTGGCGGCCACGTAATACTGGCTATCCTGCTCTACGGTGAAGCGGGCCGTTCCGCTCGTGCCGTCGACGTCGAGCGCGACGCCGTCGTCGTCGATGATGACGGCGCCCGGCGTCATCGGCCGGTCGGTCGTGATCGAGAGTGCTATCTCGGTCTCGGCAATGGCCCGAATGTCCCCGCCCGGATCGTGGACTTCAGGATCGCGGCCGGTCCACTCGGGGTAGCGGTAGGTCAGCGCCAGGTTCTCGACGACGGGCAGATCGACGACGTGGACGTTGAACGTCGGGCTGCGCACGTTGTTCGCCGACACGAAATACTCGAGCGGCTGGCGTACCGAGAAAAACGTGAACTCGAAGCCTTCGTCCGTTTCGGACATCGGCACCTGCTGCCAGTCGTCATCGCCGAAACTCGCATGAACGTGGGCATCGGCCGGGTCGAAGCCGCGCATCTCGGCGCGGACGCGCACGGTCCCGCCGAGCCGGATGCCGTCATCGCCCGGCGTCACTTCGATGCTTTGCGGTGGCAACAGCCCGGGAAACGCCCAGCCCACCCACAGGTCGCGGATGCCGTAGCTGTAGTTACCCGGGCCGGCGATTGCGATCAACAACAATACGGCGATAGCGGCGCTCGCCACCGTCCACGCCGTCCGGAACTCGCGCGGCGGTACCTGGTATTCCGGGGCGTGTCGAGTCGCCAGCTGCATCGACTCTTCGGCGAGCAACTCGCGCAGCGGGTTCTGCTCGTCGCGCGTATCGAGAAAAGCCTCGACGCGGCCTTCGAAAGCCGGCGTGCGCTGCTCGACGTCGGCCGCCGCCCGTGCGTTTCCTCGTCGCCTCAGGATGACGAAAAAGTAGTAGGCGATTCCGCCGAGGACGCCGATGAGAAGCAGGCGCGCCCCGATCATGTAGTCATCGGGGAACCCGGCGCGCGCAGCGGCCCAGACAGCTAACAGGGAAACGACCAGCGCGGCGATTGCCAGCGCCGCCACGCCACGCGAGACGACCAGGGACGCCAGTCGGGTCCGGAAGGCGTCCAGGTATTGCTCGAACTGGCGCGAATACCTCATCAACTCGACCCGGCCGTGGTCCGGGGCGCCAGGTAGACGTTCGCCAGGATCGACTCGACGATCAGCACGACCGCCAGCAATAGCAGCAGGACATGCCAAAGCTCGTAGGGTTGCGCCTCAATGTCCGGTATGACAGTACCCTCGGTTGCGCCGGGGCCGCTCATTGCGGCCACCCAGCGTTGCCGCGTTTCGGCGGCAATCGGTGCGAGCTGCGACTCGCGCGGATCGGTGTTCACTGCGACGAGATATTCGCCGTCTCGAGTATAGACCTCGTAAAAGCCCGTTTTACGCAATGGAATTCGCTGGGCGCGGGTTGTGTCGGCCAGCGCCAGGATGCTGCGGCCGTCAGGGTCGATGACCTGCCCCGAGGTCGTCCCGGCCTGAGATAGTGGCAGCGACTCGCCGGCGGCGAACGAGCGCTCCTGCTTTTCGATGCCGGAGAGGTATTGCGCGGCTTCGATAATGAAGCTCACGAATACGGGCCGGATCGGCAGGTCGTTCGACGAATTTTCGAGACCGCCGGCAACCAGCAGAACCCGGCCCAGGCCGATGCGGCGCTCGATCAGGAAGGGTTCGCCGTTGTCGAGCCGGATCAGGACCTGGTCGGCCGTGATCGCCTGGACGGGCGTCGATTGGGTCAGGTTGACGGCATACCACCCCTGGGTTTCCGCCAGCAGCGGGTGTCCCGAATCGACCTGGCCGATCGACAGGAAGTCGCCGCCCGGGCCGCCGATACTCGCGCCGCCGATAGCGTTGCCGAGCACCGGCACGCGTGTTGCCGACGCGCTGCGTTCGCCGGTGAAAGCGAGCAGGCCGCCGCCAGCCGTCACGAAATCAGCGAGCGCGGCTTCCAGCTCCGCGTCGATGATGCCGATGTCGTCGACGATCGCCCAGCGGTAGCGCGACAGCGTGCGCGTGTCGAAATCGCCGACGACCATCGGTTCGACCCGGTAGGCGTCCGTGGGCTCCGAGTGCAAAGCGGCGGTCAGGTAGGTCACGGGCAGGCCGCTGCGATTCAACGTAACCAGGGGGATCGGGGCCGGCGGGTCATTCTGTATGACGTGGTAGCGCGCGTTGTCGATTGCGAGGTCGTCGGCGACGGTGAGTTCGGCACGTAGCCGGTTATCGCCCGGTTGCAGTTGCAGCCCTGCGAAGCTGACCGTTGTCATGCCGTCGCCTGCGACCGGTTGCTCGCCGACCGCAACTTCGTTCAGGGCCAGAACCAGGCTCGCGGCACCAGGCTCCACGCCCACCCCCGATACCGAGACGTCAACGTTGTCGCCCGTCACGCGAATCGACCCGATGGCGCGGTTGCGCACGTCGCCGCTGCCGGCGTCGTGAATACTCAGTGCGGAGATATTCGCCGCGACGAGGTCGGAGAATCGTGCGGGCAGGGAACTGTCCTGCAGGTCGCTGACGACATGCAGCACGACGGGCGGCGGCAGCGATTCGGCCAGGCGGTCCACGGCGCTCATGGCCTGCCCGAGGTCGAGCCGGGCAGCGTCGGGCGCGAGCGAGCCGATGGCGCCGAGATGAGCGTCTCGGTCCGCGGACAGCGACGTCATTTCGCGGACTTCCGCGCTGGCGCCGAGCACCTGCAGTAAAGCGCCGTCCGGCGCCGAGTCGATAGCGCCCCGCGCCAGCGACTGCGCCCGGTCGAACACGCCCGCCCGCCCCATTGAGGCCGACGTATCGACCAGCACGATGTGCGTGCCGTCCGGTGGCGGGCCCGGCAGTGCCTCGGGATTGGTCCAGAGCGGCCGCGCGAAAGCCAGCGCAACCAGCGCCAGCGCCAGGATGCGCAGGGCCATCAGGAGCAGGTACTTGAGCTTCTTGCGCACGTGCACGCGCTGCTCGCTCTTCTGCAATAGCATCGCCGAACTGAACGGCTTGCGATCGGAGCTTTCGGTTTGCAGCCGATGCAGCCAGAAGGGCACCGCAATGGTGAGCAGGCCGGCAAGGAACAGGGGGGCAAGCAGGCTCATTGCTATTGCCGCCTCTGCCGGAACAACAGGTAATTGCGCAGCGCCAGGTCCAGCGAGTCGCGCGTATTGACGAGCACATGGTCGGCGCCGATGCCGCTGGCGGCGCGTGACAGTTCGTCAATGTGCGCCTGTATGCGAACCGGGTATTCCTCGCGCATGAACTCGGGCGCGACTTCGACGGCTTCGCCGCTCTCCAGGTCTTCGAGCAGCACATTGGCCGAGAAATCCGGACGCAGTTCCTGCTCGTCGAGAACCTGGAACAGAACCACATCCTGACCCTGCCAGGCCAGCGGCCGAACGCTTTCCAGCAGGTGTTCGATGTCGCAGTAGAAATCCGAAATCACGGCGACGAGCCCGCGGCGAATCGACTGCTCGTGGAACTTGTCGAACGGCTTGTCGAACTTGGTGCCCGTGCGCGCCTCGGCTGCGTCGATGCAGTGCAACACGCTCTGCAGCTTGCCGGCCTGCGACGACGGCGCCCGAAAGTCCCGCACCTCCTCGTCGAAGATCATGCAGCCGACGGCATCGTGCTGGCGCGACGCCAGGTAGGCGAGGCTGGCCGCGAGGTATTGCGCGTAGCGCAACTTGGTCACGGGCGGACCGCCGAAACCCATCGAAGCGCTGGCGTCGAGCAGCAGCATCAGGTGCGAATTCGTCTCGCCCAGAAAACGCTTGACGACCATCTTGTCGGAGCGGGCGTACACGTTCCAGTCGATAAAGCGCGGATCATCGCCCTCGGTATAGGGCCGGTACTCGGCAAACTCCTGGCTGAAGCCGAACTTGGGCGACCGGTGCAGGCCGATCAGGAAGCCCTCGACGACCGAGCGCGCCACCAGGTCCAGGTTCTTGAGGCGCGCCAGCACCTCGGGCTGCAGCAGCTCGCGTGCCGTGGACTGGCTGGCGCCGAGGCCGGGCATCGACTCAGGCCTCTACCGTGTCGAGCATCTGAGTCAGCACGTCATCGACGGTCATGTTGTCGGATTCCGCGAAGTAATTGCAGAGGACGCGGTGCCGCAATACGGGCAGCGCCATCTTGCGGACATCGTCTTGCGTCACGTGGTAGCGGCCCTCGAGCAGGGCGCTGGCCTTGGCCGCCAGGTTGAGAAACATCGTGGCGCGCACGCTGGCGCCGAAGTTGACGTAGCGCTTGACCACGTCCGGGGCGCCAGGCTCGGCCGGCCGCGTCGCCCTGACCAGGTTAACGGCGTACCGGTTGACGGCTTCCGACACCGGAACCTGCCGAACGAGCCACTGGAACCGGACGATTTCCGCGGCGTTCGTGCACGCCGTCACCGGGGGTATGTCGACGCGTGTCGTGAAACGGTCGACGACGGCGAGTTCGTCGTCGTCACTCAGGTAGTCGAGCAAAACGTTGAACAGGAACCGGTCAAGCTGCGCTTCAGGCAAGGGGTAGGTGCCCTCGAGTTCGATGGGGTTCTGCGTGGCCAGCACGAAGAACGGCGGTTCGAGTTCGTGGTTTTCCCCGCGCACGGTGACCGAGCGCTCCTGCATCGCTTCCAGCAGCGCGGCCTGGGTTTTCGGCGGGGTGCGGTTGATCTCGTCGGCCAGCAACACGTTGGTGAAGATCGGTCCTTTGACAAACGTCCAGGAGCGGTGCCCCGTCGCGGCGTCCTCCTCGATGATGTCGGTCCCGGTCACGTCGGTAGGCATCAGGTCGGGCGTGAACTGGATGCGCTTGAAGGTCAGGCCGAGCGCCTCGGCAAGCGTGCGCACGAGCAAGGTCTTGGCCGTGCCCGGCATGCCGGTAATCAGGCAGTGGCCGCCGACGAGCAGTGTGATCAGCAGGTGCTCGACGACGTGGTCCTGGCCGATGATGACCTTGCCGACCTGCTCGCGCAGCCCCGTCGTTGCCTTCCTGAACGTACTGATGAGCTCGCGCATCTCGTCCGATTCGAAGATTGCTTCCGTTTTGTCGTTTGCCATACCGGTTATCCGTGGTTGGGTATCAATGCTATGTATCGCCGCCTGCCAGCTTCAGCAGCAGCCGCTGGGCCGGCCTGAAGTTCGGTGCGATGTCGAGTGCCTGCAGCACGTGCGCCTGGGATTGTTCGACGTTGCCGAGCGCATATTGCGCGCTTGCCAGCCGGTACCAGGCGGTCGCCAGGTCGTGTGGCTCGAGCGCCATGGCGACCTCGTATTCCTGCAACGCCTCCGAGGCGCGGTCCGCGGCCAGCAGCATATCGCCGAGGTCGCCGTGCAGGTCGGCGTCCATGGGGTCGACGAGCATGATGCTCTGCAGGACCTCGATCGCGGTGTCGGGCCGGCCGTCCTCGACGAGCCAGCCGGACAGCCGTCTGAGCGCCTCGGGATCATAACCACCGATGCGCCAGAACGTCTCGAGAGCCCCGATCGCGGCATCGCGCTGATCGAGTTCGTTGAATGCCCGTGCACTGGCGAGGTAAGGGCTGTCCGGCTCCGTGTACTGCGGCATGATCTCGATCAGCTCTGCCGACAGCTCGAGCACGTTGCCCCAGTCGTTGTCGTCGAGGCTGCGGCCGATCTCGGCCTGCAAGTGCGCCCAATGATCGAGTTGCTCGAGAAGTTCGCCGAATTCGGCGTCGACGAAATCGCCGAACGCGGCGTCGAAGTCGGACGGGTCCATGGCGAACACGGCGCGCAGGGCCTGTTCGGTCGTGAGACCGTCGCCAAAAGCGTCGAGCAACTCACGCAGCTTGTGTTCGCCGTGGAAGCGTTCGATGTAATCGCACACGAGCCCCGCCTGCATATAGGACACGATGACCTGTTCCGGATAACTCGGGCGCATGAAGCCTTCGTCGAGGTCTGCCACGGGCAGGAAGCGCTCGTCCTGCATTGCCTTGTAGACCGACATCGGGATGCGCACGCCCGGGGTGGGTCCGCTGCGCCATTCCTCGAATACCGAGATGCCTTCGCTGTACCAGCGTGGCACCAGGTGGTCGGTGGCCTCCAGCGTGAATACGTGGGCGAGCTCGTGCCACAGCACCGAGCCCCACTGGAACTGCTCGGGCGGCCGGCCCGACGGTGAGTCCATTGCCAGCAGGTAGCCGAACGCCGCGCCGAGGATCCCGAGGCCGGGCATGCCGGCCGTGCGCACGGCGAAATCGTCGTGGTCCGGGTACATCTCGATGATGACGGGTTCGCGCAACGCGAAGCCGTAGCGCTCGGTGAATACGGCGATACTCCGTCGCGTCAGCTCGATGGCGTACGGCGCGATGACGTCCGCCTCGTCCTTGTGCAGTCGCAGGATGACAGGCACGTCGCCGTCCAGCGTCGGCGGGTCGTCGATCAGCCGGAAATTGCTGAACGAGTCCAGGAGCCGCAGCGTGTTGACCGACCGCGGACTGAACGGGTCGATCTGGTACGCGCGCTCGAGATGCTGGCGGGCGCGGGTGAACTGGTTGTCGCGCAGCAGGTTGATGCCGAGCTGCTCGTGCGCCCACGCCAGCTCCGGTTCGACGTCCACTGCTTGTTGGTACAGGTCGATGGCGTCGCGATACCGCCGCGTGATCACGTAGAAGTGGGCCGGCACGGCGTGAATGCCGCCGTAGTGCGGGTTGTAGGCAAGCGCCTGTTCGGTCCATTGACTGCCATCGTTGTTGTTGAGCAGGTCGTAGGCCGCTCGCAGCGCGTACAGGTCCAGCGGCGGCCAGCCGGCGTCCGCGATCAGCGCTTCGGCCTGGTCCAGCGCGTCGGCGGCCTCGGCATGGTTGCCGTTCTCGAGGGATACCCTGGCGACGAGCAACAGGGCGCCGATGGCTGCCCCGTCGTCCGGCACGACGCCTGACAACAGCGGTTCCAGATACTGGTCGGCAGCGCTTTCGAAACTGTCGACCAGCACCCGCGCCGCGCCGAGCAGCGCGAACGCGTTGCCGGGGTCCACTTCGAGCACCTCGCGATAGATGTTCATCGCTTCGGCATGCTGGTGCGACGCGGCGAACAGGTCGCCCCAGCGGACCTTGCTGCGATGGTCGTCCGGCGCCTCGGCCATGGCCTGGCGAAACCAGACGTTGGACTGCTGCAGGTTGTTGAGCGCCCACGCAGCTTCGGCCTTGATCGCGGCAGGCGTTTCGTCGCGCAGCAGATTGGCGTAGCACAGGCGGGCGGCCTCGGTGTCGCCGCTCCAGTGCCGGCGATCGCATTCCAGCAAGGCCGGTTCGGCAACGGCGCCGTAATGGATGTCGCGTGCGGCGGTCTGTGCGGCAAGGCCGAGGACTGCGCACAACGCGACAACGATGCGCCCGCTAACGGTCATCGATTTCCTCCCGCCGCGCCTCGATGGCGTCTTCGATTCGGGCCAGCTCCAGCATCCTGTCGAGCAGCGCGGACTGGTAATCGGCCGCCGCCATGTCGTCGCGCGCGAGGCGCAGGTCCTCGATCTCCGCATTGAGGGCTTCACGTTCGGCGACCAGCTCGGCGAGGGCCGTGTCGGCAACCCGGGGTGGTGGGCCGCCGAGGCGCGCCAGTGCAACCCGGTCGGCAGATTCGCCGCCCATGACCGGGTGCTCCGTTGCGAGCTGGTCGTTGCTGTCGTAGTAGTCGGCGACCTGGCGTTCCGCGTACCGGAAAGCCTCGGCTACCGAAATGCGCGCGTTCTTGTCCGTGTCGGCGGCATCGCTGCCCAGGGCGGCCGCGAAATAGCCGCCGAACCGCGTCGCGTGCCGTTCGACGCCACTGCGCGTCGCGAGTATGACGATGCGGCCATCGGCCGTGGCCAGCTCGACAATGGCGCCGCTGGCGCTGCTGGTGTTGATGAGGACCTGGGTTCCGGCGGGCAGGGCGTCGAGGGCGGCCACGATGTCCTCACCCGTCAGGTCGGGGCCGGGCAGGTTGAACTTGTACTCGTAGTCGTCGTAACTGCCGTG
>JASJBB010000009.1 GCA_030066735.1 Woeseiaceae bacterium
CCGGCCTCGTCGAGCGACAGGTCGTCGTTGAACGGATTGAGCGCCGCGGCCCAGATGCCCCGCATGTTCTCGCGCGCGTAGTCCTTTGCGTCCAGCTTCGAGTAGTTAATGGCCGTACACCTCTCTTATAATCACGCCACTCTATCCTACCCGACTGCTCCTATGAGTACTTACCCGGAACTGCATCTCTACATCGACGGCGAGTGGCGCCAGTGCGCCAGCGACCTGCCCGTGCTCAACCCGGCAACCGAGGAGGAAATCGGCCGCCTGCCGCGAGCCGGAATCGCCGACCTGGACGACGCGCTCGCCGCGGCAGAACGAGGCTTCGAGACCTGGCGCCAGGTCGCGCCCGTCGAGCGAGCCAAGGTACTGATGAAGGCCGCCGCGCTGATGCGCGAGCGCCAGGAGGAGATTGCACTCGCGATCACGGCCGAACACGGCAAACCCCTGCCGCAGGCCAGGCTCGAGGTCATTCGCGGCTGCGAGTTCTTCGAGTGGGACGCCGGGGAGGCCACGCGTACCTATGGGCGCGTCATACCGAGCGCCCCGGGCGTGCGCTACATCGTGCACCACCAGCCGATCGGCGTCGTGGCGGCGTTCTCGCCGTGGAACTTCCCGATGAGCCAGCCCTGCCGCAAGGTCGCAGGCGCGATTGCCGCGGGTTGTTCGATCATCCTCAAGGCAGCAGAGGAAACCCCGGCCGGCGCGCTGCATATCGCCCGCGCGCTGCACGATGCCGGCCTGCCGCCCGGCGTAGTCAACCTCGTGTTCGGAGAGCCGGCCGAGATCTCCGACCACCTGATTCGCCAGGACGCCGTGCGCCTCGTGGCGTTCACGGGTTCAACGACGGTCGGCACCCACCTGACGACGCTGGCCGCCCAGCACATGACGCCGGTGCTCATGGAGCTCGGTGGCCACGCGCCCGTTATCGTCTGCGAAGATACCGACGTCGAGGCCGCGGCGGTCAGCGGCGCCGTTCGCAAGATGCGCAATGCGGGCCAGGTCTGCACCTCGCCGACCCGGTTCTTCGTTCACGAGAGCATCTTCGACGAATACACCGACATCTTCGTCCGTCGGGCAGCCGAGACCGTTGTAGGCAACGGCATGGATGCGGGCGTCGAAATGGGCCCGCTTGCCAACGAGCGCCGGCCGGCCGCGCTCACCGAACTGGTCGAAGACGCGGTCGCCCACGGCGCCGAACTCCGGACTGGCGGCAAGAAGCTGGGCGAAAAGGGCTATTTCTTCGAACCGACCGTACTGGCCAACGTTCCGGATGCGGCGCAGGTCATGCAGGTCGAGCCTTTCGGGCCGCTGGCCATCATCAACCCGGTTGCGTCGCTCGACCACGGCATCGCGATGGCGAACTCGGTGCCCTATGGCCTTGCCGCGTACGGCTTCACCAACCGGGCGGATTACGTCGATCGCATGATCGAGGGCATCGAAGCGGGCAACGTGTCGATCAACACGCTCGAGGCGTCACTGCCCGAGACGCCTTTCGGCGGCGTGAAGTCCAGTGGCTTCGGCCGCGAGGGCGGTACCGAGGGGCTGCACAACTACATGATCACGAAGAACATCTCGCACAGCCTGGAGATCGTCTAGAGGTCCGTGCGGATCGCGAACAGCTCCGGGAAAAAGCTCGTTTCGATCGCCTTCTTGAGGAACGGCACGCCCGATGAGCCGCCCGTGCCGGGCCGGCTGCCGATGATGCGCTGCACCGTGTACATGTGCTTGAAGCGCCAGTTCTGGAACGCATCCTCGATGTCGACCAGCTTCTCGGCCAGCTCGTAAAGCTCGAAGTACTTCTCGGGGTCGCGATAGATCGCGAACCACGCCGCCTGCACCGATTCGTCGCGCTCGTAGGGTTCGCTGAAATCGCGCTCCAGTTTGCCCGGGTCGATCGCGAATCCGTCACCGGCCAGCTTGCGCAGCACCACGTCGTACAAGCTGGGCGCCTCGAGCACGGCCTTGAGTTCGTCGTAGACACCGGGGTCGTGGCGGTGCACTTCGACCAGCCGCTTGTTCTTGTTGCCGAGCAGGAATTCCAGCTTGCGGTAGGAATAGGATTGAAACCCCGATGCCGGCCCGAGCTTGTCGCGAAACTTCAGGTAGTCAACCGGCGTCATCGTGGACAGGATCGACCACGACTGCGTGAGCTGCGTCAGAATCAGCTTGACGCGGGCAATGACCTTGAACGCATGCCGGAAGTCGTGCTCCTCGACATTGCGAATGGCCGCCTCGACCTCGTGCCCTGCCAGCTTCAGCCACAGCTCGCTCGCCTGGTGGATGATGATGAACAGCATCTCGTCGTGCTCGTCCGACAGCCGGTCCTGCGCGTTGAGGATGTCATCCAGGCGCAGGTACTTGCCGTAAGTCAGCCGATCCTCGAGATCCGTATGGATGCTCTTCTCCAGCTCCCGGTAATTCTGCGGTTGATCACTCATTGCCGATCTCCGAACCTCGCCGCCGCCAGCTCGTGCAGCCGGTCCATGACGTGTTGTTCATTCCAGGTGTTCTCGATGTCCGGCAGCTGCATGATGCGGTCCATGACGGCTTTCTGCTCGTCGCCAACGCGCAACGCCTCGGCATACGGCACCTCGGGCGAAAACGTCACCATCGAATACAGCGGTGTCCAGAGCTCGGGGTGCGCGTCGTGGAACTTCGCCTCGATCTTTTTCTGCAGCTGGAAGCGCTTGTCGCCGGACAGGTCGCTCATCTCGACGAAGTTGCGCTTCGAGAGCTCGGCGATCGCGTCGCCGTTGGGCTTGCGGGCGTTCTCGTAAGCCGGAAAGATCTTCGTCCAGTCGTGATCGTGCTGCGCGATCAGCCGGTTCAGTTCCGCACAGTCCTCGAAGCCACAGTTCATGCCCTGGCCGTAGAACGGCACAATCGCGTGCGCGGCGTCGCCGATCAGCCCGACCTTGTTGTTGAACGACCACGGAAACACCTGCACGAGGAACAGCGGTGATGCGGTCTTCGCCATGAACGTGTCAACGGGATCCTCGAGGTGATCCATGGCGTCGCCGAAGTTGTCGCCGAAAAAGCGCTCCACGGCGTCGCGCTCCCGCAGCGACTCGAACGACGGATCGCCCGAGTGATTCATGAACAGGGTGCAGGTGAACGTGCCGTCGGGATTCGGCAGCGCGATCAGCATGAAGTCCTTGCGCGGCCAGATGTGCAGCGCGTTCTTCTCGAGCCGGTGCGAACCGTCCGCGTTTGCCGGGATATTGAGCTCGATATAGCTCTGCGGCATGTAATTCTGGCTGTAGCTGAATCGCGGCAAGTCGTGAGCGAGGCGGCGAACTTTCGAACTCGCGCCGTCAGCGCCGAACAGGTAGTCGGCCTCGACCGTGACCTCGGTGTCGCCGAGCCTGAACAAGGCTGCCGCCGTCTCGAAGTCCACGTCGACGAGGCGGTGTTCGAAGAACGTCTCCACATCCGGTTCGTCCTCGGCAATATCGAGCAACTGCTGGTTGATGCCGCCGCGCGAGACCGACCAGATCGCCTGGTCCTCCTTGCCATACGGAATCTCGCTCAGCGCGCCGTCAACATCGTGGATCGCGCGGCGGTACATCGGGATGGCCTGATCTTTTGCGTCCGGCCCGACGCCGATCTGTTGCAGTGAATGCCAGCCGCGATCCGACAGCGCGATATTGATGGACCGGCCCTGGTAGATGTTGGTCATGCGCGAGTCGGGCCGGCCTTCGTAAAGACCGACGCGGTAGCCGTGCCGCGCGAGCACGATCGCCAGCAGTGAACCCACCGGGCCGCCGCCCGCAATCGTGAATGTGCCTCTTGTCATCGTGTTTACCCTTGCGCCAACAGTTCGCGCATGACCCGCCCGAACGTGTGCACGTCTTCGAACGAGTTGTACAAAGGAACCGGGGCCATGCGAATGATGCACGGCTCGCGAAAGTCGGCGATGACCCCCAGGGCCAGCATTTCGTCGTACAGCTCGCGTTCGCGGCCGGCGCAGTTGATCGACAGCTGGCAGCCGCGCTGCGTCGGATCGCGCGGTGTGATGACGCCGATGCCCGCGTCTGGAAACCCGGCGGACAACTGGTCGACCGTGTACTCGAGATAACCCGTCAGTTTCTCGCTCTTCGCCCGCAACGCCGGCATGCCGGCCTCGGCAAACAGCTCGAGCGACGCTTTCATCGCCGCCATGCCGAGTATGGGCACGTTGCTGAGCTGCCAGCCTTCGGCGCCCTCCATGGGCTGGAAGCCGGGCTGCATCTGGAAGCGCGTGGCCTTGTCGTGGCCCCACCAGCCGCCGAAGCGGGGCAGGTCGAAGCGGCGGCCGTGTCGCTCGTGTACGAAGATGCCGCCCACGTTGCCCGGGCTCGAGTTGAGGTACTTGTAAGAACACCACGCCGCGAAGTCGACGTCCCAGTCGTGCAGCGCCAGCGGCACGTTGCCCGCCGCGTGCGCCAGGTCAAACGCCGCGATTGCGCCGGCGGCGTGCGCCGCGCCGGTCAGCTTCGGCATGTCGAACAGCTGCCCGGTGAAATAATTGACGCCGCCGAAAAACACCATCGCGAGCTCGTCCGCGTGCTGCTCGATCGCGGCGAGTATGTCTTCTTCGCGAATCAGGAACTCGCCGTCGGGCGGGGCAATCTCGATAATCGCGTCGTCGGGATCGAAACCATGGAATTGCGCCTGCGTCTCGAGCAGGTAGCGGTCCGACGGGAACATCTTCGCTTCCGAGATGATCTTGTAGCGCTCGGCGGTCGGGCGGTAGAAAGACACGAACAGCAGGTGGATGTTCGTCGTCAGCGAGTTCATGCAAACGACTTCGGACTCCTTGCCGCCGACCAGATCCGCCATCGCTGGCGTCAGCAGTTCGTGGAAACTGAGCCAGGGATTGGTCGAATGGAAGTGACCCTCGACGCCGTACTTCGCCCACTCGTCAAGCTCGAGTTCGACGGCTGCCCGCACGGTCTTCGGTTGCAGGCCGAGCGAGTGGCCCGAGAAGTACGCCATCTCGCGCGTGCCGAGCGCCGGGAAATGAAACTGCTCGCGATAGCCACCGAGCGGATCGGCCGCGTCGCACTCGCGCGCGAATTCGAGTGTCGGTTCGTAATCCACGCTATGCCTGGTCTTGCGGTGGAATCGACACCCAGCCATCCGGGACATCCTTGCCGGGATGCAGCGCGCCGCACGCCGGGCAGGTGCGCGCCCGGTCGTCGTCATAGAACGCCTGGTACAGCGGCGGCAAGTCGTGAACGATCGACTTCAGCAGGACTTCGACGCGGTGGACCAGGCTGCCGCACTCGAAGCAATACCACTCGAAGGCATCCTTGAGACCATCCGGCCGTTTGGGTTCGATGACGAGACCGACGCTGCCTTCCTGCGGCCGCTGCGGCGAGTGCCGCACGTGCTTGGGCAAAAAGAACACATCGCCTTCGCGTATGACGACATCGTAAAACTCGCCGTCATCGGCGATTTTCAACACCATGTCGCCCTCGAGCTGGTAGAAAAACTCCTCGACCGGATCGTCGTGGTAGTCGGTGCGCTGGTTTGGCCCGCCGACGACGAACGCCATCATGTCGGCATCTTCCCAGATCTGCTTGTTGCCGACCGGCGGCTTGAGCAGGTGGCGGTGTTCGTCAATCCAGTCCTGGAAGTTGAATGCAGACAGCTTGGCCATGGTTGAGTAGTCCTCGGCCGCCGTTTGGCGGCGCTAGATGACGATGGTCGATGCGGTCCTGATTATCTCACGCACCACGCTCATTGCCGCAAGGGCCGAAGAGCGTGGGTTATCCGGCAGCGATCTGCCCTCGACGCAAAACTCGAAGCGCCCGAAGTCACCCTCGGCAATGACTTCGTGGATATTGCGCTCGACACCCGGGTCCGCGATCAGCTCAACGGTTGTCTCGTCAAGGCCGGTACCCGCCAGGGCCACGGCTGCGGCGACGTTGGCGTTCTTGGGATACTCGAGAGCAGCGTCGCGTGCGCTGCCGGAAAAGTGCACCGCCGGCTCGGTGAGCGCGGCAAGATCGAGCTTGTCCTCGGCCGGCGAACCGCGCCAGCCCCGGGGCGGTTTGCGGCCGCGGTAGGTCACGGTCGCCAGGTTGCCAATGTCGGCCGATGCCAGCACGTCCAGCGCGCCGATGGCGCCGGAGACGACGCGCAATTGCGATTCCCCCTGCCGGGCTGCTGACGCGAGTCGCTCGTACAAATCGGCATCGCCCAGCGCGCCTGCCGACACCGTGATGAGATCGGTGCCGCGCGACAGGATCGCTGCGCCGTGCTGGCGCAGGGCCGGGTGGCCCGCGCAGTCCACGGCAAGATCGACGGTGACGCCGATGTCGTCGATGCCGTGCCCCAGCGCGACGTCGTCGCCGAAAACTCCGCGCGCCGCCGCCTCGGTGCCGGGCTCGACGATCGCCGCGGCCACCGCGACAGCCTCGTTGCCGGCCAGGTAACGGACGACCGCCTCCGCAATCGCGCCGCAGCCGATGATCAGGATTGTCTGCATGGGTGGGTTCCCGTGGTCCCGGATACCGCCATCTTGCGCGCAAATCGAGCTTCTGGCTACTGCGCATTTCGTACAAAACCCAGTATTCATGCGGCCTGTACAGTATATTTGAATATCGTAATATTGCGATATACAATCCTTTTCCCCGACTGCTACAGAGACCCTGAACGGACGAACACCATGACATTGACGAGGTTGCTGTTGCTAACGGCCTGTGCCCTGCCGGGCCCCGTATTCGCGGAAACGCTCGAGGGGGCCTGGGCCGACGCGCTGGCCTCACACCGCCAGATCGACGCGGCCGGGGCCATGCACGACGCCGCGAACTACGAACTCGAGCAAGCGCGTGGCGCGCGATTACCGCAGCTCGGTCTAACGAGTGGTTATACCCGGTTCGATTCGGCGCCAGGATTCGAGCTCGGTCCGGTCACGACGGACCCGATATTCAAGGGCGATGACACCCTGAGCGCGGGCGTGCAGGTGCAGGTCCCGATCTACTACGGTGGCGGCGTCAACGCACGCATCGACGCGGCCGAATTCGGCGCGTCGGCCGCCGGCGACCGGCTGGCTGCCGTCATCCAGGACATCAAGCTCGGCGTCGCCGAGCACTACGTTGGCGTACTGCGGGCCGAGCGCGCGGTTGCCGTCGCCGAGTCCTACGTGGCATCGCTCAGTTCGCATACCGAGAACGCCCGCAGCCGTTACGAGTTCGGAGACGTACCGCAGAACGACTACCTGGCGGCCAGCGTCACCCTCGCGGACGCCGAGCAACGCCTGCTGCAGGCCACGAACCACCTCGACTACGCCAGGGCCGCGTACAACCGCTTCCTGGGCCGGCCGCTGACGGACGCCGTCGCGCTCGATCCGCAGCTGGCGATCGACGAATTCATACCGGCCGCAGCGACACTCGATGAACTGATGACCCGGGCGCACGGCGGTCGCAGCGAACTGCGTGCGCTCGATGCGCAGGAACAGGCGCTGCTCAGCCAGGCCGACAGCGTTCGCGCCAGCGCGCGTCCGCAGCTGGCGCTGACCGGGGGTTACATGTACCTGGAGAACGAGTTCCTTACCCAGGACGAGTTCTGGATGGCCGGCGTCTCGTTGAACTGGAACCTGTTCGACGGCGGCCAGGCTCGCAAACGGTCGCACTCGATCGAGCGCAAAGCCGCCGCGGTCGGGCACAACCGCGACGACCTGCAGTCGATGGTCGACCTGCAGGTGCGAAGAGCATGGAACGACCGCGGCGAGGCCGACAGCCGGCTGCAGGTTGCCAGGCGCGCCGTGGACCAGTCCGCGGAGAACCTGCGCGTCGTCCGCAATCGTTACGCGGCCGGCGCCAGCACGAATACCGAGGTGCTCGATGCCGAAGCCCTGCGCGAGCAGAGCCTGAGCAACCTGGACAATGCCCGCTTCGAGGTGGATCTTGCCAAGTTGCGGCTGGCGCGGGCGATCGGAGCGCTCTGATGGCCGTCAGGATCGATACCCGGGCAATGCAGGCGCAGGCTAACAAGGCGAGCGCCGTGCTGAGCGCGCTCAGTAACGAGAAGCGACTGGTCATACTGTGCCAGCTCGTCGACGGCGAGCGCTCCGTCAACGACCTGACGGAGTTGCTCGATGCGCCGCAGTCGACGATCTCCCAGCACCTCGGCGTGCTGCGCCGTGAAGGCCTCGTGCAGACGCGTCGCGATGCGCAAACCCTTTACTACTCGCTGGCCGGCAATGAAGCCCGCGCCATTCTTGAAACCCTGCAGGCGCTTTACTGCCCACCGCAATCCGTGGATGCCTAGACCATGAACACCCTGATTCAACGACCGCTACGGCGCTTACCGATTCTCGCTATCGCTGCTTTCGTACTGCCGGCCTACGCCGACGAGTTGCCGTTCGGCACGACCACGGTCCGCAAGGACACGGCCCCCGTCGAGCGGCTGCTCGACGGCACGGTCGAAGCCGTCAACCAGGCCACGATGTCGGCGCAGACGTCGGGCCGTATCGCCCAGGTCTACTACGATGTCGACGACTACGTGGAACCGGGCAGCCCCATCGTACGTTTCACCGACGTCGAACAGCAGTCGGCGCTGCGCCAGGCCAGCGCCGCGCTGGCCGAGGCCGTCGCACGCCAGAAGCAGGCCAACGAGGAGTTCGACCGGGTGCAGGGCCTGTTCGAGTCCGGCTCCGCATCGAAACGCGAGTACGACCAGGCACTGGCTTCGCGCGAGGCGGCGAACGCTCGCGTCACCGCGGCGCGCTCGGCCGAAGAAACCGCGCAGCAACAGGTGGAGTACACGCTGGTGCGTGCGCCGTATGCCGGCATCGTCACCGAGCGCCACGTGCAGGTGGGCGAAACGGTCGGTGTTGGCCAGCCGCTGATGAGCGGGCTGTCGCTCGAGACGCTGCGCGTCGTCGTCGACCTGCCGCAGCAGGCCGCGGCTGACGTGCGCGAGCACCTGACGGCCTACATCGTGACCGGCCAGGGCCGCATCCAGGCCGACAACGTCACGATTTTCCCGTATGCGCACAGCGCGAGTAACACGTTTCGCGTGCGCCTCGACCTGCCGGCCGGGCAGTTCGACCTGTATCCCGGCATGTTCGTCAAGGTCGCGTTCATCGTCGGCGAGTCACAGCGCCTGCTGATCCCCGACAGCGCGCTGCTTCGCCGCAGCGAAGTCACGGGCGTCTATGTCGTGGACGTTGAAGACCGCGTGCGCCTGAGGCAGGTGCGCGTCGGTGGCGCCTATGGCGATCGCGCCGAGATCCTCGCCGGGCTGCGACCCGGTGAGCGTATCGCAACGGACCCGGTAAGCGCCGCCATCTACCTGAAGGCTCGGAGCGCCAGGAACGATGACTGACAGACTCGGCTTTTCCGGCGGCATTGCACGGCGCTTCCAGAACAACGCACTGACGCCGCTGCTCGCGGTCACGGCGTTGCTCATGGGGCTGTTCGCGGGCGCGATCACGCCGCGCGAAGAGGAACCGCAGATCGATGTGACACTCGCCAACGTGTTCGTGGCTTTCCCGGGAGCCAGCACGACCGAAGTAGAGAACCTCGTCGCCATCCCCATGGAGCAGGTGCTGTCGGAGATTGGCGGCGTCGAACATACGTATTCGATGTCGCGGCCGGGCATGGCGGTGCTGACCGTGCAGTTCGAGGTCGGCGAACCGCGCACCGAGGCGCTGGTGCGGCTGTACAACGCCATCTACTCCAACCAGGACTGGCAACCGCGGGGCGTCGGCATCCTGCCGCCGCTTGTAAAGCCCAAGGGCATTGACGATGTGCCCATCGTCGCGGCCACGCTGTGGACCGAGGACGCCGAGCGCGGCAGCCACGAATTGCTCAAGGTCGCCCACTCGCTCGAGGCGGAGATCAAGCGCGTTGCGGGGACGCGTGATGTGTACACCATTGGCGGCGCGCAGAACATCGTGCACGTGCAGCTCGATCCCGAGCGGGTCGCGGGTTTCGGCCTGACGGTCGAAGATCTCGCCCACGCGCTGGCGTCGAGCAACGTCGTCACCCACGCCGGCTCGCTGCTGTCCAACAACGTCGAAGTGCCGGTCCAGGCCGGCACGTTCCTGAGCAGCGAACAGGACGTGGCGTCGATGGTCGTCGGCCTGTTCGACGGCCGGCCGGTCTATCTGAGCGACGTCGCCGACGTTCGCATGGGCGCCGACACGCCGGAACAATACACGTGGTTTGCAAGCGGCCCGGCCGCCGCGCAGATCGGCCTCGACCCGGTCCCGCACGCTCCCTCGGTCACCATTGCGGTCGCCAAGAAGCCGGGCATGAACGCCACGCGAATCGCCAATGCGATCGACGAACGTCTCGTGCAGTTGCAGGAAACGGTCATACCGGAAGGTGTGAACGTCACGATAACCCGCAACTACGGGCAGACCGCCGACGACAAGGCGAAAAAGCTGATCCAGAAGCTCACGTTCGCAACGTTGTCGGTGATCATCCTCGCCTGGGTCGCGCTCGGCTGGCGCGAAGCCATCATCGTCGGCGCCGCCGTCATCGTGACGCTCGCAGCCACGTTGTTTGCCTCCTGGGCCTGGGGCTTCACGATCAACCGCGTGTCGTTGTTCGCACTGATCTTCGCCATCGGTATCCTCGTCGACGACGCCATCGTCGTTGTAGAGAACATCCACCGGCACCGCAGCCTCCACCAGGGTGAAATCGGCCGGATCATCCCGCCCGCCGTAGACGAGGTCGGCGGCCCCACGATCCTGGCAACGTTCACGGTCATCGCCGCACTGCTGCCGATGGCCTTCGTCTCGGGCCTGATGGGCCCGTACATGAGCCCGATCCCGATCAATGCCAGCACGGGAATGCTGATCTCGCTCGCCGTGGCGCTCGTCCTGACGCCGTGGCTCAGCCATCGCTTGCTGGCCAACGCGCCCGTGCATCACGAGGACGAAGGCGGGAATTCGTGGCTGCATCGCCTGTTTGAAAAGACCATGCGGCCGTTCCTCGACCCGGAGACCGGCAAGCGTGCCCGTACGCTGCTGTACGGCGGATTGTCCGCGATCATCGTGCTCGCCATGGCTCTCGTCGCGCTGCAGCTCGTCGTGCTCAAGATGCTGCCATTCGACAACAAGTCCGAGTTCCAGGTCGTCGTCGACATGCCCGAGGGCACCGCGATCGAGGAAACCGCCCGGGTCCTCGATGATCTGGCGGCAGTCATCGAGACCGTGCCCGAGGTCACCGACTACCAGGTATATGCCGGCACGGCCGCACCGATCAATTTCAACGGTCTCGTGCGCCAGTACTACCTGCGCTCGGGCGGCAATGTCGGCGACATCCAGGTCAACCTCGTCGACAAGGGTGACCGCGACCGCTCCAGCCATGACATTGCGCGCGACGTGCGCGACCTGCTGCGGCCGGTGGCGCAGCGCAACGATGCGTCGGTCAAGGTCGTCGAGGTACCCCCCGGCCCGCCCGTCATCTCGCCGATCGTCGCCGAGATTTACGGGCCCGACTACGAGGCGCAGAAGCAGCTCGGCCGCGAACTGCAGGCATTGTTCTCGAACACGCCCGACATCGTCGACATCGACAGCACCGTGGAATCCGGCGCGACGCGCCTCGTGATCGAAGTCGACCGGCAGCGCGCCGCGTTACTGGGCGTATCGCAACAGAGCGTCGCGACCATTCTGGGTATGGCGCTCGACGGCCAGGACGTTACCTACGTGCACCAGGCGCGCGAGCGTTACCCGATCCCGGTCCGGCTCGAAGTGCCGGTCGCGTCGAAGTCGGATCTGCAGTCGCTGCTGGCGCTCGAGGTTCGCAGCCGCACCGGCCAACGCGTGCCAATCTCCGAGATCGCCAGCGTCCGTGAGAAGCGCTGGGACGACGCCGTTTATCACAAGGACCTGCTGCCGGTCGTGATGGTCATGGGCGACATGGCCGGCGACCTCGACAGCCCGCTGTACGGCATGTTCGACATGGCCGGGCAGATCGGCACGCTCGGCGACGGCAGCTTCGACGTCGAGCAGCGTTACATCAGCCAGCCCGAGAGCACGCACTACTTCTCGCTGAAATGGGACGGCGAGTGGCAGATTACCTACGAGACGTTCCGCGACATGGGCATCGCCTACTCGGTCGGCCTGGTACTGATTTACCTGCTGGTCGTCGCACAGTTTCGCTCGTACCTGCTGCCGCTGATCATCATGGCGCCGATCCCGCTGACAATCATCGGCGTGATGCCGGGTCATGCCCTGCTCGGCGCGAATTTCACGGCGACGTCGATGATCGGCATGATCGCGCTGGCCGGCATCATCGTGCGCAATTCGATCCTGCTGGTCGACTTCATCATGGAGGAACAGCGGGCCGGCAAGTCGCTGGAGGAGGCCGTGGTCCGCGCTGCCAGCGTCCGCGCCAAGCCGATCGTGCTGACCGCGATCGCGGCCATGATGGGCGGATTCTTCATCCTGGACGACCCGATCTTCAACGGACTCGCGATCTCGCTGATCTTCGGCATCCTGATCTCGACGCTGCTGACGCTGATCGTGATTCCAATGCTGTATTACAGCTTCAGGAAGGTGCTGGCGCCGGGCGCGGCCTGAGCGACGGGCCTATTCCGATTGCAGCGCCTGCACGGGGTCGAGGCGCGCCGCGGACAGCGCCGGGTACACGCCGAAGCCGACCGCGATGCCGACGCAGACAAGCACGGCCAGCACAATCACGAGCAGTGACCACGCGACGGCCCACCCCGCGAACGTCGCGATCGTATAGGCGAGGACGATCCCGAGCAGCACGCCGATGCCTGCACCGATCAGGGCGATGACCGTCGCCTCGACCAGGAACTGGCGGACGATGTCGACTTCGCGGGCGCCGACTGCCCGCAGCAGGCCGATTTCCGACTTACGCTCGAGCACGCTGGCCAGCATGATGTTCATGATGCCGATGCCGCCAACGAGCAGAGAAATGCCGGCGACGGCCGACATCACGATCGTGAAAATCCGCTGCGTCTGCTGGTGCTGCGCCAGCAGCCGGGCCGGGACCGTCACCTCGTAGTCGTTCTGCTCGCCGTGGCGCCGCGACAGCAGCGCATCCACCGCCCCGGCGGCCTGCACGGGCCGAATATCGGCCACGAGACGAAGCTTCAGCTCGTCGAGCTCGGCGCTCAGCTCTTCCTTTTTCAGCCGGGTCAGCCCCGTGAGCAGCGGCAGGTATACGTGGTTGGCTTCGCCCCCGATCTCGCGGCCCTCGAATTCGTTGTCGGCGAGCTGCCGGTCGCGCAGCACGCCGATGACCTCGAGCCAGAGGTGATTGACCTTGATGTGTTTGCCGATGGCATCGCCGTTGGGAAACAGGTCGCGCGCGGCCTCACTGCCAATGACGGCAACCTGCGCGAAAGAACGGTCGGCCGACTCGTCGAAGAGTTCCCCCCGCGCGGCCTCGAGGCTCGTCAACGCAAAGTAGCTCGGGCTGACCGCAAAGACGCTGGCGCGGCTCTGGCCCTCGCGGCTGAACAGCGTCCAGGTGCGAAACTGGCGGCTGCCGGCCCAGCCCTCGACGAACGGCAGGGTCGCGCCGATCGACTCGGCATCGCGGATCGACAGGCCGGCCGAGTACTTGCGCACCTCCTTGAGTGACTGGCTGTCCAGGTCGCGCGCTTCGACGATCAGGTTCCTGAGACCCATGCCCTCGATCAGTTCGAGCGCCTGGCGTTTACCGCCTTCGCTTACCGCCAGCATCGCAATGACCGCGCCGACCCCGAACACCATGCCCAGTAAGGTCAACGCCGTGCGCAGACGGTGATGGGCGAGCTGGCCCAGCGCCTGGCGCACGTCGAGGGACAGGTTGGCGAGGCGTTGATCCATCAGGTCGCATCGGCCGGCGGCACCAGGCTGACGCGATCGCCACGATTCACACCGGCCGTAATCTCCACGCGGTCGGGACTGCGCCGGCCCACCGTGACGTCGCGGCGCTCGCTGCGCTGACCGCGCACCACGTAGACCCAGGCCTCGCTGACGTCGCCATGCACGGCGTGCGCCGGCACGACGAAGCCGTCATCCACACGGCCCGTAATGATCTCGGCGCGAATCCGGTTGCCGACGCGCATCAGGTCGATGTCGACGTCGTCGATGCTGGCCTCGACCGTAAAGAACTTCTGCGGGTCCGTGCGGTTGCGCGGACTCGCCACGGGCGATACCGACAGGACCCGCGCCGTGAATTCCCGCTCGGTCGCGGCGTCGAGTCGCAGCCTCACCAGCTGGCCTTCGGCCAGGCCGACCGCGTCGTTCTCGGGCACGAACAGGCGCGCCTGGACCTTGCCGCGGATGGGTAGCAGCCCCAGCGGCCTGCCGGGGAACACGGTTTTGCCCTTGCCGAGCTTTTCACCCCACGGCGTACGCGCATAGACGAACGTCCCGTCGGCCGGCGACCGCAGTTCCATCATGCTGAGCGCCGTGTCCTGCTTCTCGAGCTTGGACGCTTCACCCTGGCGCTCGGCCGCGATCATGTTCTGCTCGGCCTGCGTGCGCTGGTCGAACGTGTCGAATTGCCAGTCGAGAAACTCCGCTTCGACGCCGAGGTATTCGAGATCGGACAGCGCGTCGATAATCTCGTTGCGGCTGAACAGGCGCTCGTCGACGTCTTCGAAACTCTCGGTGATTTCGCGCTCGCCTTCGACCCGCAGCGACTCGTGGCCGATGCGGGTCAGCTCGAGATCGCTGCTGCGCTCCGTGTTGGCGAGTTTGAACTCCGACCGGGCGACGTTGAGCGCGGTCGCCTCGCGATCGAGGCGAATCTGGACGTCGTCGAAGCGCGCGATGACATCACCCTGCTTGACCTCGGAGAACTCCGGGGCCATCCAGGCGATGTTGAACCCCATGCGGATCGTGCCCGGTATCGTAATCGGCAGCGACTCCGACGCGACCAGTTCGCCATCGGCGCGAACGAACAGCTCGGTTGACGTGTCGTCGACGACGACCGCGGGAATGTCGGCCTGCGGCCCCGAACACGCAGCCAGGACCAGTATCGCGGCGAGGCCTGTCGCCAGTCTGGATAACCGTGTCGTCACAAAGCCACCTCGTCGCCGGCCTCGAGACCGTCCTCGACAATGTGCATGCCGGCGCTGGCGCGTCCCACCGTGATCGGCGTCCAGCCCTTCCCGCGCACGACGACGCCGGGCCTGCCGTCACGATGCTCGATCGAGTCGTCGGGTACCGCGAGCGCCGCGCGCTGGGTATCGACAATGACCGTGAGCTTGGCGGACATTCCCGGCCGCAGGATGTCGATGGTCTCGTCGGGCAACGCGACCGTGACATCCCGCACCATCGCCTGCGAATACTGCGACTGGCGCCGCACGATGCTCGCGACGGCGATCACCTCGCTGTCGATTTCGCCGCTGCCCGCGGCGTCGATCAC
Organism: Woeseiaceae bacterium; assembly: GCA_030066735.1. Classification (GTDB taxonomy): domain Bacteria; phylum Pseudomonadota; class Gammaproteobacteria; order Steroidobacterales; family Woeseiaceae; genus UBA1847. The sequence goes on from JASJBB010000009.1 coordinate 15,339, forward strand.
GATGGTCGCCGCTTGCCCGACATCGATGCTCGCCGCTGCATACTCGGGCACCTCGGCCTGCACGACCAGGCGATCCGGGTCCGCCAGCTCGACGACGACCATGCCCGGGTTCACGCTGTCATTGACGTCGAGTTTCTGGCCTTCGTGATTGACGCCCACGATCACGACGCCGTCGCGGGGCGCCCGGATCGTGAACGCCTCGAGTTCGCGCTCCGCGCCGGACAGCATGCTTTCGAGACGACGAATGTCCGCCTCCAGTTCGGCGCGCCGGGCCTCGCGGACACTCTCGACCAGGACGCTGCGCCGCTGCTCACGCTGGTAACGTTCCGCGGTGCGGTTCTTTTCCTCGACCAGCTTCCGGTATTCGAGGTCCGCATAGACGTCGGGATCCACTTCCGCCTTGCGCAGGGCCTTTTCGGCATCGCTCTTGGCGGCGGCGAGCAGCACGATGCCCTCCTCGACTTCGCGCGCCTGGGTCTCGAGCAGCGACTCCAGCTCGGACCGCTTGGCGTTGAGATCGCCCTTGAGTTCCCGCACCCGGTCGTCGGTCGCGCTGCCATCGAACCTGGCCAGCATGTCGCCTTCTTTCACCAGTGAGCCCTCGCGGGCAAGGTCCGTAATCGCAATGCGCCAGTTGCGCGACGGCGGCCCGCCGAATTTGAGCGCGTCGGACGAGGTGACGACCCCACCGGCCGCAATCGTGATCGGGCGGTCCATGGGCTCCACGCTGACCCACTCGTCGGCGCTGGCCACCCCGGCGCAGAGCAGCAGCGCAAGGACCCAGCGGTTCACTGGTCCCGCTCCGCGACGTTGCGGCTGCCCATCACGCTCATGCCGGGCATCACGCTCCGCGGAATGCCGTTCACCGGCCTCGCCAGCACCTGGAAATAGCCGCTGTCGCTCCAGTCGTCCTTGTTGATCGCCTGGTTGGACAGCCAGCTGACCTGGGTAACGAAGGACCCGACCCCCTGGGCGTCGGCGATCACGTCGATGGCGTCGCCTTCGGCGACCTCGCGGATGTCGGCCTCGTGCACCCAGAAACGGACCTGCAGGTCCTCGCGGCTTGCGATCTGGGCAATCTCGAAGCCGCTGTAGTGCGTTTCGCCCGGGAAGATCTTCTTGCCGTTCCAGGGGTTCTCGCCATAGATCATGAAACCGGCCTTCGTCGCGCGAATCTCCGTCGCGTCCAGCGCGGTCCTGATTCGATCGTAGCTCGACTCGGCCTGCTCGACGTCGAGGCGCATTTCTTCGATAACGTCCTGCAGCTCTTGCTGCTTGATCAGCAGCTGGGCCTGCGCGCGCACGCGATCCTTGCCGGCCGTCTCCAGCGCCAGTTGGAAACGGTCGAAGTCCAGCTTGGGAATGGTGCCGAGCGGAATGGACGCGTCGAGTTCGGCGATGCGCACGGCAGATTCCGCGTCGGCCAGCAGGTTCTCGGCGTCCAGCACTTCCAGCTTCAGTTCGTCGATGCTCCGCGCCGCCGTGAGGCGGCGTTTCTCGAGGTCCGTCAGCGCCTGCTCCTCGCGCGAAATCAGGTCGCCAGGGTCGAGCCTCACCACGATATCTCCGGCGACGACCTCGCTGCCCTCCGGCGCCATCCATTCGATTCGCCGCTGCCAGGCCCCGGGCAGCGAAGGCATCTCGATCGTCTGCGCGCTCACATCCTCGACGACGCCGGTCAGCAGGGTCTCGGCGCGCAGCGCCGTGGACCATAGAACGAGGACAATGAGGCTAATGATGTGTCGTGTCATGCTCGATCTTCCCGTCACGCATGCGAATGAGCCGCTTGGCATGCGCCGCGATCTCCTCTTCGTGCGTAACCATTAGAATAGTCTGCCCATCGCGGTTGAGCTCACCAAACAGCCCCATGATTTCTTCAGACGTTCGACTGTCCAGGTTGCCGGTAGGTTCATCGGCCAGCAGCAGCCGCGGCGCATTGATCAACGAACGCGCAATTGCCACGCGCTGCCGCTGACCGCCGGACAGCTGGTTGGGGCGGTGGCCAATGCGGTCTCCCAGCCCCAGCCGCTCGAGCAACTCGACACCGCGATCCTGGTCATGTGCGGTTGCATCGATCGAATAGCGCAGCGGCAACATGACGTTATCGAGCGCCGTCAGGCGCGGCAGCAGATGGAAGCTCTGAAAGACGAAGCCGATCTTTTCATTGCGGATTCGCGACAGCTGCGTGTCATCGAGCTCGGCGACTTCTTCGCCGAAGAACCGGTACCTGCCGTCGTCCGGCGTGTCTAGAAAGCCCAGGATGTTCATCAGCGTGGACTTGCCCGAGCCCGAGGGCCCCATCACGGCCACGAAGTCGCCCTCGCCGATATCGAGGTCGACGTGATCGAGGGCATGTACCGTTGTGTCGCCGACGCGGAAGCGGCGACACAGCTTTGTTGTTGTAATCACTGGTGCGCGCCGTATTTGGATGAACCCGGATTATCCCCGATCCATGCTGGCCGTTCGTAACTTTTTGTTTCGTGACCTCGAAACGTCATACATTGCCGCTATTCTCCCGCTTTCGAAATTGATGCCAGGAGTTTCAACCATGTCGTTTTCACTGCCCGCGCTGCCGTACCCGGCCGACGCCCTGGAACCGCACGTTTCCGCGGAAACTTTCGGCTTCCACCACGGCAAACACCACAAGGCCTACGTCGACAAGCTGAACGCGGCGATTGCCGGATCCGGCTACGAGGGCCGGTCTCTCGAGGACGTTATCCTGGCATCGCACGACGCCGGCGATACGGCGGTCTTCAACAACGCGGCGCAAGCGTGGAACCACACCTTTCTCTGGCACAGCATGGCGCCGGGTGGTGGCGGCGCCCCAACCGGGGCCCTGGCGGACGCCATCAATGATCGTTTCGGCGACCTTGCCGGTTTCCGCGAAGCGTTCAAAGCCGCGGCGATGGGCCAGTTCGGCAGCGGCTGGGCATGGCTCGTACGCACGGGCGATGGCCTGGAAATCGTCAGCACCGGCAACGCCGACTCGCCGCTGACGAGCGGGCTGGCACCCATCCTCACGCTCGATGTCTGGGAACACGCGTACTACCTCGACTACCAGAACAAGCGCGACGCCTACATCGACTCGTTTCTCGACCACCTCGTCAACTGGGAATTTGCTGCCAGCAATTACGAAGCCGCGCGAATCGCCGCTTGATTCCAATGTCAGAATTGGTACAACGGAGCCGTCAATTCTTGTACTAGCACCCTGACAGGAGCGAGACGCGATGTCACAACCACCGTTTACCCGATCGAGAATCCCTGTTGCTTCGTGGGCGATAGTCGCGAGTCTTCTCGTGGCAACTCAGCTGGCCCGGGCCGGCGACGAGCCCAAAGTGGTTCGATTGTCGGAACCCGTCGCAGTGACCGCCACACACGAGACGTTCGGCGCAGTCATGCCTGAAACTGTCGAGCCGGTGGCGCTCTCTGCACTGGTCGCGCAACACGATGACTACGCCGGCGATAGCATCGTCGTCGCGGCCCGCGTGTCCCAGGTCTGCCAGAAAAAAGGCTGCTTCTTCATCGCGCAGGACGGCGACACAACGGTGCGCGTGTCTTTCAAGGACTACAGCTTCTTCGTGCCAACCGATATCAGCGGTCGGAACGTCACGCTCGTGGGCGAACTCGGGGAGGTCGAACTCAGCGCGGAACAGGCCGCGCACCTCGAGGACGACATGGGCTCTGACGACGCCGATGTGGCGCCTGGACCTCAGCTCGAGATCATCGCTACGGCGGTCCGCATTCCGAGGAGCTAGCCGGCAGCGACAGCGGCCCTGACTGACGTCATGCAGAGCATCGAACTGCGCCCGCCGTACCTGATACTGATCGGCGATGACGACGATCCGACCTACGCGAAGACCGGGTTCGGGATCGTGCATTGGCGGCGGGACAGTGTCGCAGGACAGCTGCGTTTCGACGGCTGCCCGCTCGATCTCGGCGTCCCCGACATGACCGTTGCGCAGGCCGCGGCAGCCGGGGTCCGCACGCTGGTCATCGGCGTTGCGCCAATCGGGGGCGTCGTCCCCGACGCCTGGTGGGAGGTGATCGTCGAAGCCGCGGCTGCGGGGCTGGATATCGCCTGCGGTCTGCACCTCAGGCTGGCCGACGTTCCGGAGGTCCGGGATGCTGCCGCACGGTCCGGAGCAAGGCTGATCGACGTCCGGGTGCCGCCCGCCGGCATTCCGGTCGGCACGGGCAGGAAGCGAAGCGGCAAGCGCCTGCTTACCGTTGGCACCGACTGCGCCGTGGGCAAGAAATACTCGGCCCTTGCAATCCACAAGGCACTCGAGGATGCCGGCCGCAAAGCGACGTTTCGCGCGACCGGGCAGACCGGGATCATGCTGGCCGGTTCGGGCATTCCGATCGACGCCGTCGTCGCCGACTTTGTTTCCGGCGCGGCCGAAATGCTGTCCCCGGACAACGACGGGGACCACTGGGATGTCATCGAGGGCCAGGGCTCGCTGTTCCATCCGGGCTACGCCGCGGTCAGTCTCGGGCTGCTGCACGGGTCACAGCCTGACGCCATTGTCGTTTGTCATGACGCAACGAGAAGCGAGATCGCTGGCTGGCCCGGCTACGAGCCCCCCTCGATCCCGGAGTGCAGCGAGCGAAATATCCTGCTCGGGAAACTGACGAATCCGAACATTCGCTGCGTTGGCGTCTGTGTGAACACCTCGGCACTGGATGACCAGGCGCGCAGCGATTACCTCTCGGCAATCCGGCACGCGACCGGCCTGCCCTGCTTGGACCCGGTCATCGACGGTTGCGACGCCATTGTCGGCGGCTTGGGCTGATCAGGACAGGTTGTAGACGAACACCGCGGCAACGGCGACCGGCGCCACGACCCGCGTCAGCAGCAGCCAGAACCTGAACAGCATCCCGTCACCCACGTCGAGTTCATAGACCAGCGTCTTGCGCGCCACGAACCAGCCCGCGAACAGTGCATACAGCATGCCGCCCAGTGGCATCAGGATGTTGGATACGAGGTAGTCGATCAGGTCGAAAGGGGTCTTGTCCGCGAAGGTGGCGAAATTGCCGAGCGGATAAACGAACTCCCACTTCGAGAACGACAACACGGTAACGAGCCCGAGCAGGAACGTGCACGCGCCGATCAGCGTCGCCGCTTTCGGTCGCGAAAGCCACGAAATCTCGCTGGCCCGCGCGGTCGTAGTCTCGAGCATCGATATCGACGATGTCAGCGCGGCAAACAGCAGCATCAGGAAGAAAGCCGCGCTGATGATGTTGCCGCCGGGCATGGCCGCGAACGCTGTCGACAAGGTGACAAAAATCAGCCCCGGACCTTCCGAGGGGTTCAGGCCGTAGGTGAAGACGATCGGGAAGATCGCCAGCCCCGCAAGCAGTGCGATGAGCGTGTCGCCGATCGCCACCGCCACGGCCGACTGCATGAGGTTGACCTCCCGTGGCAGGTACGCCGTGTACGTCAGCACCGCGCCGACGCCCACGTTGACCGAGAAAAACGCCTGCCCGACGGCCGCGAGCACCACGCCCGGCGTGATCTTGCTGAGATCGGCGCTGAACAGGTATTGGGTGGCCGCGACGAACTCGAAGTTGACGGCCGCGTAGACCACGAGCCCGACGAGCATGACGAACAGGCCGGGCATCAGCACCCGGACGACACGCTCGAGCCCGATGCGAACGCCCCGGGAAACGACGAAGACCGTCAGGGCCGTGAACAGGAAATGCCACAGGATCATCCACGACGGATCGTGCAGGAAGGCGTCGAAGTCGCTGCCGATCTCCGCGGGACTGAGGCCGTGCAAACCGCCACTGATCGACTTGAACAGGTAGGCCATCGTCCAGCCGGCGATCACGCTGTAAAAACTGAGTACCAGCAGTTGAACGAGCTGGCCCATCCAGCCCACGGCCTGCCACCAACCGCTGGTGCCGTTCTCGAGGGCGACCTTTTTCATCGCCGACGGCGCGCTCATCCGGGCGTGCCGCCCGATGACCATCTCGGACAGCATGATCGGCGTCGCGATCAGCAGCATGGCCAGCACGTAGATGAGCACGAAAGCGCTGCCGCCGCTGTTGCCGAGCGTATAAGGGAACTTCCAGATGTTGCCCAGCCCGACGGCTGCACCGATTGACGCGAGTATGAAAGCCGCCCGCCCGGACCAGGATTCTGTTGTTCTGCCGGCCACCGCCCCTCCCCTTGGGCGTGATCACTGCGGCCAAGCATAGCGTGATCGACCGCCGCGTGCTTATGGCGAGTTGACTCTAGAGCACCGCGCGCACGGATTCGGGATTCGCGTCGACCAGCATTGGCTTGCCAGCCGGGACGGCGCCGATGTCCTTGAGGCCGTTGCCGGTGATCAGCAAGACGACGGTCTCGTCCTTGTCGATGCGGCCATTCGCCAACAGGCGTTTGGCGGCGGCCCAGGGCGCCGCCGCTGCCGGCTCCGCAAACACTCCGGCGAGGCCGGCAAGCTCCCCGATGGCCGCGAGGATTTCGTCATCGGAAACGGTGACGGCTTCGCCACCCGACTCGATGACCGCTCGAACGGCGGCCAGTCCGTCACGAGGCTGGTCGACCGAGATCGAATCCGCAACGGTGCTCGCGGCAACGCTCTCCACGTCGATCGTCTGCCAGTTCGGCTCCTGGCCGTCATTCCGAATGCGCTCGATGGTTCGGCAAATGGCTGCACTGCCGTCCGACTGCGCGCAGTCGATCCGCGGCAGGCGTTCGATCAGGCCGGCAGCCTGCAGATCGCGCCAGCCTTTCCAGGCGCCGCTCAGGATATTGCCGTCACCGGTCGGCACAATGACACGGTCCGGCACGCGCCCCAGCTGCTCCCAGGTCTCGAATGAACTGGTCTTCTTGCCCTCGCGCGTGAACGGGTTGAAGCCCGTGCTCCTGTTGAACCAGCCGCGCTCTGCGCACACCTGCAGGCAAAGGTCGTACGCATCGTCATAGCTGCCGCGGACGGCGAGCACCCGGGCGCCGTAGGCGAGCGACTGGGTGAGCTTGGCCGCGGGCGCCGTTTCGGGGACGAAAACTACGGCGCGCAGGCCCATGGCCGCGGCCAGGCATGCCGTCGAGGAACCGGCGTTGCCCGTGCTGGCGACGGCCACCGTGTCGGCTCCCGTTGCCACGCCTCTCAGCAAGGCAACAGCGCTCGCCCGGTCCTTGATCGAGGAACTCGGATTGCCGGTTTCGTCCTTGAGCCACACGTTCCCGAGCCCGGCTGACGCGCCCAGCCGCTGCGCCCGGTACAGCGGCGTGCCGCCTATCGTTAACGGCAACGTCTCGCCGGGATCCGGGCAGGGCAGCAGGGACGCGTAACGGAACATCCCCTCCCTGGCGCCAAAGTCCGGGCCGGCGGCCGCATAGTCGTAGGTGATATCGAGATTGCCGCCGCAAACCGGGCAGACGAATCCGGCATAGTCGGCGCCCTGTCTGGTGTCGCAGGCAATGCAGCGATATCCGTCCATGCTTGCGTCACGGCACGATGTGCGTGCCCTTGTCTCCTTGCATCGCCGCTTCGAGGTGATGCGGCTGCGTAATGATGACCTCCTGGCCCCCGCTGTCGAGAAACGCGAGCGCCGCCTCGATCTTCGGCCGCATGCTGCCCGAGGCGAAGTGGCCTTCGTCGAGGTAGCGCCGGCATTCCGCAGCCGTCATGCGATCGATGTCGACTTGCTCCGGCGTACCGAGGTTCAGGGAAACCATGTCGACGTCGGTTGAGAAGACGAGCACGCTGGCGTCCAGTTCCTGCGCCAGCAGGCAGGATGCCGCATCCTTGTCGATAACCGCGGGCCGCGGTCGCAGCGAGCCGTCTTCTTTTCGAATAACCGGGATCCCGCCGCCGCCTGCCGCAACGACGATCGTGTCGCTGTCGAGGAGCGCGCGAATCACGGGCATCTCGAGAATTTCGAGCGGCGCCGGCGACGGTACGACCCGGCGCCAGCCGCGATTCGCATCCTCGGCGATCGCCCAGCCATCGTCCCTGGCGCGTTGCCGAGCCTCCGCTTCGTTCATGAACGGACCGATCGGCTTGGTGGGATTGGCAAAGCTCGGGTCTTCCGGGTCGACGAGCACCTGGGTGACGACGGCCACAACCTGCCGCTCTCTGCCCAGCACCCGGAACGCATTCTGCAGGGTCTGCGCAATCTGCATGCCGATCGAGCCCTGGGTATCGGCAACGCAGTTCGCGAGCGGCACCTGGTGGAGCACGTCGCGGGTCAGCTCGGAGCGCATCAGGATGAAACCGACCTGGGGTCCGTTGCCGTGCGTGATCACGACCCGGTTGCCCGCCGCGATAATCGGCGCAATGTTCGCCGCCGTTTCACCCGCGGCGCGATACTGGTCCACGACCGACAGGTGCTCGGAGTCGGTGATCAGGGAATTGCCGCCGATGGCGATGACAACGAGTGGTTTCACGTCAGCGTCCTACATCGTCAGGGCCATGAGCGACTTGGCCGTGTGCAACCGGTTCTCGGCTTCGGGGTACACGCGCGACTGCGGACCGTCGATGACGGCATCGGTGACTTCGCAGCCGCGATCCGCCGGCAGGCAGTGCATGTAGATCGCGGACTCCTTCGCCCGGGCCATCATGGCCTCGTCGCAGATCCAGTGACGATACTGCTCGGCGACCTTCATCGCCTCGTCCGGTTTGCTGAACAACGCTTCGACGCCCCAGCTCTTGGGGTAGACGATATCCGCGTCGGCAAACGCGTCTTCCATGTTGTCCACGACCTCGAAGGTGCCGCCCGAAGCCGCCGCGTTTTCCTGCGCGAGCCGCATTGGCTCTTCCATCAGCGTGTACTCGGGCGGGTGCGCCAGGGTCACGTTCATGCCGAAGCGCGTCATGAGCATGATCAGCCCCTGCGGCACGGACATCGGCTTCACGTAGCTCGGCGCATAGGCCCACGATACCGCGATCTTGAGTTCCGACAGGTCCTTGCCGAATTCCTCGCGGATCGTCATCAGGTCGGCGAGCGTCTGGCAGGGATGGTCCACATCGCACTGCATGTTGATGATCGGGATATCCGACCACCTGGCAACGTCGCGCATGTAGCTCTGCCCCTCGCCCGGCACCAGGTCGTGGCGAATCATGATGCCGTGCCCGTAGCTCGACAGGATGATTCCCATGTCCTTGGGGCTCTCGCCGTGCGCGATCTGCGAGGTCTCCGAGTCGATGAAGTGCGCGTGACCGCCGAGCTGGGTCATGCCCGCCTCGAACGAATTCCTCGTTCGCGTCGACTTGTCGAAGAAAATCAGGAATGCCGTCTTGTGGGCGAGATGCAGCGTCGGCACCCCGTTCTTGAAATCGGCCTTGAGCTGGTCCGCGGTTTCGAGCGCGGTTTCGATCTCTTCAACCGACCAGTCCTGCGTCATCAGCCAGTCGCGACCCTTGAGGTGTGTAGGAATCGGTTTCGGGTTCACCTGGATGCCTCCTCTTCCGGAGTATTCGCAAATTCGTCGACGAGCGCGACGTAGAATGCGGACGCACGCACGAGGTGTTCGACCTCGACCTGCTCGTTAGGCGCGTGCGCGAACTTCTCGTGGCCCGGCCCGAAGCCGATTGTCGGGAAACCGGACATGCCGGCGGTCGCAACCGCGTTGGTGCTGAATACCCAGAACCCCACTTCGGCTTCCTCGCCGAATGCGTTGCGGTGGGCGGCGAGCGCCGCCTGCGTTCCGGGCGCGTCGGCGGGCAGCTGCCACGTCGGATAGTACTTGCGCGTCGGGTATTCGAGTCCCGTGTAGCTCGGAACCTTGTAATCCAGCACGGTGACCGTTGCCTCTGCGGCCTTGACCGAAGGCAGCGCCTCGATTTCGGCGACCGACGTCTCCTCGGTTTCGCCCACCGTCAGGCGCCTGTCGAGGTGAATCGTGCAGCCGTCAGCGACCGCGCAGAGGCTGGGCGACGTCGAACGAATCTCGCTGATAGTCACGGTGCCCTTGCCGAGCGGCTCGCGCGGCTCGAGTCGCTCGTTCAGCGCCTCGATGTCGGCAATGATGTCCGCCATCTTGTAGACGGCATTCACGCCGCGTTCCGGCGCCGAGCCGTGACAGGACACGCCGGACGTGTGCACTTCCATCTCCATGCGTCCGCGATGGCCGCGATAGACGCGCAGGCTCGTCGGTTCGGTAATGACGACGAGTTCCGGACGAATGCCGTCCTCGTTGGCGATGTACTGCCAGCAGAGGCCATCACAGTCCTCCTCCTGCACGGTCGCCGTCACGAGCACGGTGACGTCGTCCGGGACGCCGCGCTGGAGAATCAGCGCGCCGGCGTAGACGCTCGACGCCACGCCGCCTTTCATGTCACTTGCGCCGCGACCGTAGAGAATCCCGTCCTCGATCTCTGCAGAAAACGGTTCGCGGTCCCACAGGCTCGGATCGCCAACGTCGACGATGTCGACGTGCCCGTCCAGCGCGATGACGCGCGGACCGGAGCCGATGCGTCCGATGAGATTGCCCATCGGGTCGACGGTGACTTCGTCGTAGCCCAGCTTTTCCATCTCCTCGCGAATGCGGGCGATGACGTTGCCTTCCTGCGAACTCAGGGACGGAATTCGGATGATGTCCTGCATGAACGCAGTGAGATCTGCTTCGAGCGCGCGTGCGTCGCTCAGGTAGTTATTCTTCATTGAAAGCCTCGATCAGCCGGTCCCATTCGTCGACGACGTCCGTCGAGAAGACCCGGCCCCAGAAATCGGTGTCCCAGAGCTGTCGCAGCTCGTCGGACGACTTGCCCTGCTGCTCGACCCAGGTGAAGTACTTGAAGTTGTGCAGCGCCTTGCGGTCGGCGTAGTTCAGCTCGCGCACGTGATCGGTCGTGATGCCCTGCAGGTAGCGCGCGTAGTGGCGGTCCGCCATCTGCGCCGTGTACTCGCCCTGCGATTCGCGGATCTCGTGCATGCGTGACTCGTAGAGGTTCATGGCGTCGGTCAGCGGCACGAAGATCACATCACGTGCGTCCATGTCGAAGTAGCGCGCCGTCTTGACGGCGGCAACCAGGTTGCAGAGGCTCGACAGGCCGAGCAGCGGCAGGGACGCGAGCAGTTCCTCGTCGACGCCCTCGCGACGCAGACACGCGTGGCCGGCCTCTTCATTGAACAGGCGCATCAGCTGCATCATCTGCTCGTCGTCGATCGCCGCGACGAAGTCCGTGTTGCGCACGTTATGGATCCACGGAATGTGCTTGTCGCCGATACCCTCGATGCGGTGCTCGCCGAACCCGAATTGCAGGAGCGTCGGGCATTGCAACGCCTCGGTTGCCACGACGCGCAGATCCGGATGGCGGGTTCGCAGGAAGTCGCCCGCCGCGATCGTACCCGCGGAACCCGTCGCGCTGACGTAGCCCGCGAGACGCTGCTCGCCATAGTGCGCCGCATGGATCTCGTCGATGACCGACCCGGTGACGTGGTAATGCCAGATCGCATTGCCGAATTCGGCGAACTGATTGAAGACCACGACGTCATCGCCACGCTCGCGCACGAGTTCGTGGCACTTGTCGTAGATCTCCTTGACGTTGGACTCGGTGCCGGGCGTTGCGATGACCTCGTCGGTGCCGATCGCGTGCAGCCACTCGAAGCGCTCGCGGCTCATTCCTTCGGGCAGGATGGCGATGGCCGGACATGCCAGCAGCGCACAGTCGTAGGCGCCGCCGCGACAGTAGTTGCCGGTCGACGGCCAGACCGCTTTCTGGGTTTCCGGGTCGAAGTTGCCTGTGACCAGGCGTGGCACGAGGCAGCCGTAAGCCGCGCCAACCTTGTGGGCGCCCGTGGGAAACCAGTTGCCCACGATACCGACGATGGTCGCGTCCACGCCGGTAATCGCCTGCGGAAACTCGATCCAGTTGCCATCGTTGTAGCCACCGCCATGCTCGACGGGCTCGTTCTTCCAGGTGATCCGGAACAGGTTGGCCGGATCGACGTCCCAGAGCCCGACATCCTCGAGCCGCTCGGCGATGCGGGCGGGCACCAGGCGCGGGTCCTTCATCTGTGCGAACGTGGGTAACTCGATACGGCGCTCTCTGGCGCGCGCCTTCGACTTGTCGAGTACGGCCTGGTTGATGTTGGGTACAAGGCTCATGTTCTACCTCCAAGAGCAACTTGCGGAATCGGCTCGAGGTCGCCCCAGCCGAGTTCGATCGTGTCGACGCCCGCCGCGCAGGCGCGCAGCAGCTCGTCCTGGTCGACGGGCAGGCTGTGAACTCTCACGCCGGTTGCGCGGCAGATCGCATTGGTGATCGCCGCACTGGTCGGAATGCTCGGCAGCTCGCCGGCGCCTTTCGCGCCGTATGGACCTGCCGCAACGGGGTGCTCGACCACGTGCGACACGATCTCGGGCGCGTGTTCGATACTCGGCATCTTGTAGCGCGCCATCAGGTTGGTCCACGGCTTGCCGTCTTCCTGGATGTAGTGCTCGGTCAGCGTATAGCCCAGCGCCATGACGATGCCGCCCTCGATCTGTCCGCGGAGTGTCAGCGGGTTGAGTGCACGCCCGATGTCGTGCGCGGCGATGACCTTGCGAACGTGAACTTCGCCCGTCGTCATGTCGACCTCGACGAGCGCGGCCTGCGCGCCGAAACTGAAGGCGAAGTGCATGTCGCCGCCTGCGCCGAGCGGCCGGGTCTGCGGCGCCTCGTAGTCGTATCGCACGAGCACGTGTTCTGCTTGGTCCGCGGCCGCTTTCTGCGCTGCCATCCGCACGGCGTTGCCGCTGACGAACGACTGCCGGCTTGCAGTAGTGGGACCACCGTCCGGGCAGACATCGGTATCGCCCAGCAGGACGCGAACATTGCGCACGGGCACGCCGAGTTCCTCGGCCGCGCAGGCGGCGAGCACGCCCGGCAGGTTCTGGCCCATCTCGGCCGACGAGATCCGCACCTCGGCGTGTGTCTCGTCGCCTCGCCAGACCTCAATCTCGGCAGTGGCCCTGTCCGGCGCGCCGCCGCCGAGGCCCGTGTTCTTGTAGGCGACGGCCACGCCCCAGGCGAAGCGGCGGTCGCCTTCGTCCCACGTCCAGCGGAAGTCGTCGCCGCGCATGTCCGACGCAACCTTGTCGATGCATTCCCTGAGCCCGGCGCTTTCCCGCAGCGCCTGGCCCGTCGACGTGGTCCTGCCGATATCCAGCGCGTTCCTGTGGCGCAGTTCGACGGGGTCGATATCGAGCTCCGCGGCGAGTATGTCCATGGTGCTCTCGATCGCGAAGCAGCTCTGCGTAACCCCGAAGCCGCGAAACGCGCCGCTCGGTACGTTATTCGTGTACATGGCGAAGCAGTCGATCTTCACGTTCGGCGCTTCGTAGGGACCTGCCGCGTGTGTCGTCGCGCGCGTCAGCACTTTTTCACTCAGGCTTGCGTAAGCTCCCGCGTCACCGTACAGGGTGGCCTGGACGGCCGTCAGCGTGCCGTCATTGCGCGCGCCGACGCGGGTTCGAATGACGGTTGGATGACGTTTCGGGTGCACGAGCAGGCTTTCCTGCCGCGAATAGAGCATCTTGACGGGCCGGCCGGTTTTTTCGGCAAGCAGCGCGACGTGAATCTGCCCGGTAATGTCTTCTTTGCCGCCGAAGCCCCCGCCCGTCAGCGTTGCCACGATGCGGACCGCGTCGGGCTCCACACCGAGTGCGGCCGCCGCCTGGTCGCGGTCCTGGTAAGGAATCTGGCTGCCGACATAGATCGTGGTCTTCGCGTGGCGCGCCGTCTCTCCACGCACCGCGTCGTCATCGACTTGCCCGCCGAACTCACCGGGGTCGAAACCCGCCGGGATGCCGATCGAACATTCGGGTTCGAGGAACAGGTGTTCCGCGCTTTGCGTCCGGTAGCTGCGGTCTATGACCACGTCGGCGTCCGCGAATCCCGCTTCGACGTCGCCTTTGTCGACCTTGATGTGCTTGAGGAGGTTGCCGTCGCTGCGGCCATCGTGAACGAGCGGTGCACCGGGCTCCGCCGCCCGCAGCGCGTCGCCGACAACGGGCAGGTCCTCGTACTCGACTTTCACGAGATCGATGGCGGCAGCCGCGATCTCTTCGGAGTCGGCCGCGACGATCGCCACCGCGTCGCCCGCGTACCGCACCTTGTCGTCGCACAGCACCGGCCAGTCGTCGATAACCAGGCCGTGGCGGTTATGCCCCGGGACATCCTCATGAGTCAGCACCGCCTGCACGCCCGGCAGTTCGCGAGCCGCGGCCGTGTCGATCGCAAGGATGCGGGCATGCGGCACGCCGGCGCGTTTCGTCCGGGCGTAAAGCATGCCGGGGAATTCGTAGTCGTCCGTGAAGCGCGCGGTGCCGTCGATTTTCGCCCGCGCGTTCGGGTTCGGCAGCGGCTGGCCGACGGGCGAACTCGCGGATGCCCGGCCCGAATCATCGCGCGATTCGCCACGAGCCGCCTGCAATATGGCGCGCACGATGCTGCCGTACCCGGTGCAGCGGCAATAGGTGTCCTTCAGCGCCGTCCGGATTTCGTCCTCGGTCAGCGCCGCGCCCTTGTCGTCGATCAGCGCCTTCGCGGTCATGATCATGCCCGGGGTGCAGATGCCGCACTGCACGGCTCCCTGGTCCAGAAACGCCTGCTGCAGCGGGTGCAGGCCACCGTCCGCGGACAGGCCCTCGATCGTCTCGACGTTCGCACCCTGTGCCTTGTAGGCGGGAAAAACGCAGCTCGATACCGGCGTGCCGTTGACGAGCACGGTGCAGATGCCGCATTCGGCCTCGTTGCAGCCGATCTTCGTGCCTTTCAGCCCGAGCTCGCCGCGCAGGACCTCGGAGAGGTAGCGAGCCTCGTGCACCTCGACCTCGACGGGGCGGCCGTTCAGCGTCATGCGCAGGGCGCTCATGACAACCCCTGCCTTGCGCGTTCGACGGCGCGTTCGAGGATGGCGGGCAGGAACGTGCGCACCATCTGCTCACGGTACTCGCGCGTGGCGCGATACTTGCTGGCGCGCAGCTCGACGTTCTGCAGTGCGACTGCCGCGGCCTTTGCGTACTGGCCCGCCGTGGCCGGCTTCCCGATGAGCACGTCCATGGCCGGCTCGGCGAGATGCGGAACCGGACCTACGGGTCCCATGCTGATGCGCGCGTCGCCGATCACGTTGTCGGCGTCGAGCGCGACGCGCACGCCCATGGATATGATCGGCAGGCACAGCCCCTGCGGCCGCATGACGCGGTGGTGCGCCGAGCCTTCGCCGGGACCGGTCGGGCGAAAGCGGAGACGCGTCAGCACCTGCCGGTACCGGTCGATGAAGCTCTTGCCCGGCCCCTTGAACGATTCCTGCAGCGGCATCCAGCGAGCGCCGTCGACGCCCGCGACCTCGATCTCGCCGCCGAGCGCCAGGAGCCCGATCGTGCCGTCGCCGGCCGGCAGTGCATGCGCAACGTTGCCCGCCAGCGTGCCAACGTTCCTGACCTGCGGACCGCCAATAACGCCGCAGCTCTCGGCCAGGCACGAGCCTTGCTCGATGATGTGCGGGTTCCTGACAATCTGGCTATGCGTCACGCCGCAGCCGATGACGATGTAGTCGTCTTCAACAGCAATCTCACCCAGGCCGTCGATGTGCGTGACGTCGACCATCGCGCTAACGGGTTTGTGCAGGCCGCGCCGCGTCTCGACCAGCAGGTCGGTGCCGCCGCCGACGACCCGCGCCTCGCCGTCATAGCGCTGCAGGATTTCGACCGCCTCCTCGACGGTGGCGGGCGTGTAATAGTGTTGCCAGCGGTTGCTCGATGCCTGCGCCATGACCGTCACCGTATCCTCGACCACAGCGCGGCCGCCCGCTCGACGCAGTGCGCCCGGATGTCGTTCTCGTGCAGTTTCAGCACGTCGCCGTTCTCGACGATCACGTTGCCGCGGGCGATCGTAGTGTGTGCCCGACTGAAGCCGACGCCGAACAACAGGTGCCCGAACAGCGTTTCGGGGCGCAGCGGCGTGAACGGCACGTAGTTGTAGATCACAAGATCGGCAAGCTGCCCTTTGACGATCGACCCGCGCGGCTCGCTGAACAACCGGTTCGCGATGCGGCGATTGTTGCGCAGCAGGATGTCGCAGGACTCGCCGAATGCCAGCGTCGGATTGCGGTGCAGCGTGCGCTGGTGCATGTACATGGCCCGCGCCTGCGAGATGACGTGCGACGACATGCCGTCGGTACCGACGCCTACCAGCACGCCGTGATCGAGAAAATCGAGTACGGGCGACACCGGCAGGCCGTTGTTCATGTTGGACTCGGGATTGCTCACGAGCATCGAATCGGTCGCGGCCAACAGCTGCATCTCTCCGGGCTCGAGATGGGTGCCATGCACGAAGATCGATTTGTGGCCCGTCATGCCGCGTTCGTGGAAGCGGTCGAGCACGCGTTTGCCATGGCGCTCTCGAGTCGTCTCGACGTCGATCGCGTCCTCGGCAGCGTGCACGTGAACTCCGGCATCGAGTTCGCTGCAGATTGCCGCGCAGCGATCGAGCGTCTCGTCACTCAGCGTCATGGACGCGTGCATGCCGAACATCGCCGTCACCTGGTCGCTGCCGGACTCCCTGCACTTGCGAATGAAGCGCTCGTTCTCCTCGACGCCTTCACCCGGCTTGTTGCGATCCGACACTTCGTAACAGAGGCACCCGTTCAGTCCCACCTCCGTGAACGCGCGTTCCACCCAGTCGAGGCTGCCCTCACAGCAGGACGGAGACGCGTGATGGTCGATGACGGTCGTGCACCCCGCCAGCGCCGCATCCAGCAGCGCAAGCAACGCCGAGTAATACACGTCGTCGCTGTCCAGCGCGGCGTCGAGCTTCCACCACAGGAAGCGCAGGTTCTCGTCAAAATTGGTCGCCGCCGGACCGGGCGGCGTGAAGCCGCGCGCAAACGTCGAATAGAGATGATGATGAGCAATGATCAGGCCGGGCATCAGGAGCCTGCCCCCGGCATCGATGGTCCGGTCCGGAGCCAGTGCCTCGGCATCGAGGTTGCCGACGTCGACAATCCGCTCGTCCTCGACGTAAACGCTGCCCCCGTCGATGACCCGGTTTTCGTCGTCGAGGGTAACGACCTGGGCGTTGGTAATGAGCAGCGACGTCATGAGGCCGCGCTCCCGGCAGACGGCAACTTCGGCGCCGAGGCCGCAATGTCCACGAGCAGCGTATCAACCGACTTGGACCCCGCTCGATCGATGTACAGCCGCGGCTTGTCGCGATACGGCCTTCCCGACGTCGGGCAAAACGTCGTGCAGTTGCCGCACTCGTTGCACAGGTCGGCAATGACCGCGACCTGGTAGCGTTGTTGCAGTCCTGACGCCCCTGGATCGACCTCGTAGGTCTGCAGGGCGAGGTTCGGGCAGACGCTGACGCACAGGCTGCAGAACGTATCGCATTCGAGGCAACGCTCCGCTTCGGCGCGCACCTGGTTGTCGTCGAAGGTCTGCACGACTTCGTCGAAGCCCGCGCGGTGGTCGAGTGGCAGCTCGGGCGGCGGGGTACGCCATTGCCGTTGGCTCCTGCGGCGCAACAGGGTGGCAACGTCCACCTCGGATGCGCCGGGTGTCCTGGCCGCCGCCTTTCGGCCCAGTATGTGCGCGGCCATGGCCTTGCCTGCCGCGGCCGCTTTGACGATCGACGCGGGACCGGCGTTGGCCACATCGCCGCCGGCATATACGCCGGGCACCGACGTCTCGAAGGTCACCGGGTCGGTGACGATATAGCCCCGCTCATTGAGCTCGATCGGCTCGCCATCGAGGAAGTCGAGAACCGGGCCCTGGCTGATAGCCAGGATCAGCGTGTCGAGCGGAATCTCGAAATCCGAGCCGGCAATCTCGTACGGTACCTTGCGGCCCGACGCATCGCGATCGCCGCGATACTCCATGCGCCGGCAGACGAGGGCCCGCAGCTCGCCGTCGTCAACGCGTATTGCCTGCGGCTTGCATAGCTCGACAACGTCGATCCCTTCCTCGAGCAGGTGACGGATCTCTTCACGATCGGCCGGCATCTGGTCGACCGTGCGCCGGTACACGAGCGTGACATCGCCCGCGGAGATCCGCCTGGCGACGCGCGCGCAGTCCATGGCGGTGTCGCCGGCGCCGATGACGCCAATGCGCTTGCCGATGCCGACTGTCTGCTCGTCCCTGGCCTGTCGCAGGAAGGCCAGCGCGTCGATGACACCCGCACTGTCCTCGTTGTCCAGACCCAGCATCTTGCTGCGCTGCGCACCGACCAGGACGAGTATCTTGTCGAAGCCTTCGTTTCTGAGGTCGGCCAGGGTGAAGTCGACGCCGGCGGCTTTGTTGTAATGAAAAACGACGCCGAGCGCTTCGAGCGGCTCAAGGTCTTTCCGGAAAACGCTCCACGGCAAGCGGTATTCGGGAACGACGCCACCAACCATGCCGCCCGCACGCTGACCCCGCTCGAAAACCTCGACGTGGCAGCCCGCTGCAGCCAGCTCCCTGGCCGCCGCCATGCCGCCGGGACCAGCCCCGATAATCGCGACCTTGAGACCGGCGCCGTCCGTGCTGCGCGGGACCGCTGGCGCGGGAAGGTCGGCAATGTAGCGCTTCACATCGCGAATCGCGACGGGTTCATCGAGATGATTGCGCACGCAGGTCTGCTCGCAGAGATGGTCGCAAACCCGGCCCAGCACGCAAGGCAGCGGGTTGTCGGCGCGCACGATCTCGCTCGCCAGCGCGTCGTTGCCCTGGCGCACAGCGCGCATGTATTTCGGCACTTTCTGGCTGATCGGGCACTCGTCGACGCAGGGCGGTTTGATGCAATCGAACTCTTCGAGCTGCCGCTGTGTCTTGGTGTGCGCCGTGTCGAACGTCGCCTTTTTGTACTGCGGGTCCTGCACGACGCGGCGGGCGTAATCGTCGAGCGCCAGCCCGGACGTCTCGCGAAATTCCGCGAGCGTCTCGGCTCCGGCGTCCTCGATGGCGTCGTCGAGGCATTCGACGTACTGCAGCATGCGCAGGTAGCCGCCGGTCTTCAGCAGGTCGGAGCAGGTCGTCACGGTCTGCATGCCGCCCGCCAGCAGGTCCGGCGTATTGAAGCAGTTCGCGCCGGCCGAGAACGACATCAGCAGGTCGCCGGCGAACTCGCTATCGAGCTTGCCGGCCAGGTTGACCGTGATCGCGTGCAGCGGCCGGCCGGACAGGTACATCGTCTTTTCGGCCGGGTCGAAGACCTGTCCGAGGTTCTCGACCTCGAGGGTATTTGAAAGCTTGACGCCGAATTCGAGTTCGCAGGCATTCGCGACGGCGCGCAGGTTCGTGAGCATCGGCACGGCGTCTTCGTACTTGAGGTCGTGCCCGAAGGCCTCGTCGGGTACGACCACGTCGATGTAACCGAGATCTTCGTGAAGTATGCCGCGGAGCCGGTCGGCGCCGAGCAGCGTCGGGTTGCACTTGACCAGTGTGTGCAGGCCGCGCTCTTGCATCAGGTAAGTCGCGATGCTCTCGATTTCATCCGGCGGGCAGCCGTGCATCGTCGACAGCGTGACGTTGTCGGACAGCCGGTGTGGAACATCGAGCGTGTGTGCGTCGGCGTAGTGGCGCGCCAGGCACTCTAAGAGTTCGTCGACGTGCGACCCTGCGTCCTGCGCCTCGTCGAGGAACCATTGCATGTTCCGCTGCCGGATGCCGTCGAGGTCATAGCCGACGCTCAGGTTGAAAACGACGTCGGGCGACTGTCCGGGGAAACCGAGTTTCCGGTGCAGCGCGTGAATCAGCACCCAGGCGCGTACGTACTCCTCGAGCGACTCGTGCACCCGGAGCTCCTGCGACCATTCGACGTTGTAACCCTCGTCCTCCATGTCGATGCAGGGCTTCGGGACGTCGATTTCGTCCAGGGTCTGCACGGTCTTGAGCTCGATGTAGCGCGCGCCGCACAGCCATGCCGCAACAATGTTCTGTGCCATCT
Organism: Woeseiaceae bacterium; assembly: GCA_030066735.1. Taxonomy (GTDB): domain Bacteria; phylum Pseudomonadota; class Gammaproteobacteria; order Steroidobacterales; family Woeseiaceae; genus UBA1847. The sequence goes on from JASJBB010000009.1 coordinate 35,204, forward strand.
GCGTATGCGGACCCGCAGCCGGACCGAACGGGGTGCCGATACGCCGGCCGAACGCGGTCGTGGCGAAGCGCTCGTCTTCCCGGGGGCGGAAGAAAAGCTGGCGGGGAATTCCAAAGACGGAATCGCGGGTTTCGAGCTCTCGAAAAACCCACGCAAACAGCTGATCCGCGGCTATTGGCCGGAATAGCGCAGACATATACTCCGCCTCCAAATGATTGATTTCATTGAACACTCCCGCGATACAGGGAGCCATACGCACTTGCCGAACCTGTGCGGCGGCAGCCGCAATGCGGGCGTCAGGTCGGGGAACTGGTGACGGGTGTCGTTGCGGGAAACTGCTACGGCGAGGCTTCGAAAACGACGTTGACGTTCGCGATGACGGTCAGGTCCCCCGCCGTGTAGGTCTGCGCTTGCGGATCGGCGATCGCCAGCGCTGCCCCCTGGTTCATCGGGATTGGCGGTCGTGTCGGCGAACCGGCATTGACCTGAACGGCGTCGCCGAGTGACAGGCCGAGAGCATCGGCAAGCCGCTCGGCGTTCTGCCTCGCGTCCTCGACGGCTTTCTCGAGCGCATCGCGGTAGACCTCCCGGCTCCGGCTGCTCATCAGCCGCGGCGGCGACACCTGGTTAACGCCGACTTCCACCGCCCGTTCGATGACCAGGCCCACCTTTTCGAGGTCGTGAACCTCGAGGCGCATCTGGCGTTGGGCGACATACCCAATGAGGTCCTGCGTGTTGGTATCGCGGTTCCAGCGATAGTCCGGGCGGATTATTGCCGCCATCGTGTCGACACGGTTTTCGGGAATATCCATCGCGTCGGCCAGCTCGAGCACCCTGGCCGTCACCTCGGCGGCTTTCGCCTGCGCCGCCGCTACGGTGGATTCGCGAGCATCGATGGACAAAGTCAGCATCGCACGGTCCGGCGTGGTTTCGGCCGTGCCGAATCCGTTGACGGCGATCGTGCGGGCAATATCGTCATCGGCGGATACGGCAGCCGACACGAGGACAAGGAACAGGGCGGCTAACCTGGGCATCGAGTCTCTCCGGAGCGACGGGTCCTGCAGGCATTCTAGCGCCTTCGCCGCCGTAATCACTCGCCACCGGTAAATGAGCACCCTGTCATAGTCCCGGGCCGCGTGGCCGGCCATACTGGTCACATGAGACTGCTCACGGCAATCGTAATCGCGCTGCTGGTCGCAACCGCGGCCGGCTGTGGCGGCGGTGGTGGCTCCAGGTCGCCCGAGCCGCCCGACCCGCCGCCCCCCGTCACTCGCGCCTTCGACATGGGCTTCACGACCTGGCCCTATGACGCCACGGTTGCCGCTGTCAATTTCGTGTACACGGAAATCTCCGCGAGAGGCGATTTCGTCGCCCATCACCTCGACGGTGGCATCCCCTGGCAGGAAGCGCTCGATGGATCCGCCTATAACGCGGCGGTCGAGGCCGAAATTCAGGGCCGCCTCGACAATACCCCGGCGAACCAGCGCCTGTACCTGGCGATCAGCCCCTTCAGCGGCGGCCGCGACGGCCTTGCCGCGAACTGGGGCGCCGGCACCAACGAGCCGCTGCAGGCGCCGTGGGACTCGCGCGACTTCGACAGCCCCGAGGTGATAACGGCCTACACGAATTTCGCCCGGGACATGATCACGCGCTTCCAGCCGACCTATTTCAACCTTGGAATAGAGGCCAGCGAACTGCTCGTCAACGACCTCGACCGCTTCAATCGCTACGTGACGTTCGCGACGCAGGTCGCCGCGGCGCTGCGCGCCGACTTCCCGAACCTGCGCCTGATGGTCAGCGTCGCGCTGAAATCGCCGGGCTCTGCCAGGGCGCAGACGATCGAGGCGAACATTGGCCCGTTGATCGACCTCGTCGACGTCGTCGGCATCAGCGTGTATCCGTATGTCTTTTTCGACCACGCGGACAAGGGCGACCCGGCGAACCTGCCCGCCGACTGGTTCTCCCAGATACAGAATGTCGCCGGCGGCAAGCCGATCGCGGTCGCCGAGACCGCGTGGATCGCCGAGAGACTCGAAGTGCCCGCATTCGGCGTCGACGTCATGGCAAGCGCCCAGAACCAGGCCGACTACATGACGGAGCTGTTCAACGAGGCCGAAGCGCTCGATGCGGAGTTTATTGTGTGGTGGGCCCTGGTCGACTTCGATGCGCTCTGGGACGGCGTGCTGGCGCAGGACCCCGTCGCCCGGATCTGGCGTGACACGGGGCTGTTCGACGAGGCATTGAATACCCGGCCCGCGCTCGATACCTGGCAACAACAGCTTGCCCTGACGAAATAGCGCCGGGCGATTCGGTATTCGATACGATGCTTACTGCTGAATTGAGGTCTGCCGAACCCGGTAGAGAGGATGATCAATGAATCAATTGACGTACCACTGGCGCGCGCTGTTCGTGTGCCTGTTTTTCTGGCTGGCAGATTCCGGCCAGCCGGTCCATGCCGGCGCGACCGAGTGGATGGACATCCGGATCGTCAACGGAATGATGCTGGTGGAAACCGAGGTGGCGGGCATCCCCGGGTTTTCGGTCATCGACACGGGGGCATCTCTCGAAGGGATCAATGGCCGGTTTCTCGAAGCCGAGGGGCTCGAGTACAAGAAGGACCGGAAACTGACCGTCGTGGGTGTGTACGGCAAGGAAAAACGCAGCAGCTATCGCGAGGTTGAGGCTCTTGTCTTCGGCTCCCCGGTCAAGTTCACGCGCCTCGTCGACGTGAACCTCGGGCCGCCCGAGTATCAGCTCCTGCTCGGATCGAATTTCCTGAAGAGCTACATCTTCCAGTTCGATTACACCAATGCGCGCATGCGGCTCATCACCAGGGACAGCGTCAACCTGAAGGAAATCCGGAATATCGAGAGCAAACTGGACAACGCTGACAGTTCGCTGCTGGTCAGGGTCAACCTCGACGAGAAGAACAAGGCGTGGCTGCAGATGGATACCGGCTCGAACGGCGGCATCCTGATCGACCGGCCGCTCGCCAGCAGGTTAGGCTGGATCGACGCCTATCCGAAAGTAGAAGGCGTATCTTCCGGCGTAGTAACCAGTGGCGCGATGGAGCACTTCCGAGTACCGCTGATCACGGTCGGCCCGTACGAACTCGAAAACGTGCGAGTCTCAATTCCGGCGGCCGGCGTAGACCCGGAGCTTTTCGAGACGACGACGGAGATCGGCACGAGGATTGCGAGCCGGCAAGCCTCGGCAGGTCTGCTCGGCTACGAGATCCTGCAGCACTTCGTCGTGACGGTCGATTACCACCGCGGCCACGTGCATTTCTACCCGGGGCAAAAGATCTCCGACGAATAACCGCAGTTCGCCCCTGCCAGCATGCTGTTGCCGTGCAGCAGCGTGGCGCTCAAGAGCGCGCCGGATCTGCCGATAAACACTTGGGATTCCATGAGGTTTGCGCAGGGAAGGCGATGACAGTCATTTCAAGCCTGCAATCGCTGGCCAGCAACGTCGGCGTGACGGCCCGGGAGACGGCGCAATCGGGGCTGAGGCCTTACTCGGCCGTCGATACCGAGGCGCGCGTCGATCTGCTGCGCGCCCGCGGCCGGCTGCTGCGGCTGTTCCGGGCTCTCGAAGGGCTCGCCAGGGCGGCCGGCGTCGAGACCCGCACCCTGCTCGACATCAATGACGCCCAGTCCCAGTCGAGCATCGGGCTGGACCTGACGCGCACCGCCGCAACGCTGAATTCGAACGACGAGATCAACGCATCGCCGATGTCTTTCACACCTTTCGGCCCGAACTGGAGTGACGGCTCGAGCGCCCTGATTACGATCGGGGGCGAATATGACGGCAGCCATGGCAGCGGCAACCTGACCTTCGAAGTGCGCCGTGCCGGCACGCGAGGCGTCAATGACCTGCGCATTCGTGTCGAAGACCCGCTGGGCAATCGCATTCGCAACGTCAATGTTCGAACCTCGCACGACCTCGACCGGCAGTACGACCTGCGCAACGGCCTCTACCTGACACTCGGTTCGGGAGCGCTGATCAACCGCGATACGACGACAATCCAGGTCAGCACGACCGTCGGCGCGGCCGTCGACCCGACCAGGCCGCTGGGTGGAACGCGCAATCAGAACCCGAACCTGCAGTTCGGCGCGCCCACGATCGCCGACGGTTCGTTCCAGCTCAACGGCACGGGCATCAGCGTGGCGACCAGCGATTCGATCAACGATGTCATTACCCGAATCAACCAGTCCGGCGCCGGTGTTACGGCGACATTCAATGCGCTGAGCGAGCGCATCGAGTTTGTTAACAACACCGTGGGCTCGGCCGGAACAATCGACCTGCAGGGCGACACGTCGAATTTCCTGCAGGCCGTCAAGCTCGACAGCGCCAATACCGTAGCCGGACGCGACGCCGACAATGAAAGCGTTCTCGCAGGCGTTGCCGCGTTTGCGGGCGTCCAGTCGGGCGAGTTCGTCATCAACGACGAGCGTATTGCCGTGGACTCGTCGAACGACAGTCTCGACTCGGTGATCGACCGCATCAACGCGTCCGGCGCGGGTGTGACCGCCACCTTCGACCCTGCGTCCCTGTCAGTCAGGATCCAGGCGGAAGAAGGCGCAGGCCGGCTCGAGATCGACGGCAACGGCACCGGCCTGTTCGCCGCGCTGAACATTGCCGAAGGCCGGTACGAACACACGGCGCGCGGCCGTGGCATCGGGCGTCGCCAGGCCTACGCCATCGCGGACGAACTGGGCGGCGTGCTCGGCGAACTCAACCACCTGTTCCGCGACGCGTCATTCGAGCAGCGCGGCAGGAATGCCGGCGCGTTTCGAGGGCCGCTCGAAAGCGCGATCCGCACTGCCTTCGGCGACAGCCTGGAGAACGGCATTGACGGCCTCAGGATCGACCCGTCGGCCGACGCGCGGCGCCGTGGTGGCTATGCGGACATGGACCGCAATGAACTGACCTTGCACCTGCAGAAAGCGGCCGATCCGCTGATGAACCTGTTGCGCGGGCTGAGCGGCAACCGGGGCCTGGTCGAGCTCCTGATGAACGGCACGCAGCAAGCTGTTCGCAACGTGAACGCCCAGCTGGGCATTCGTGGCGGCATTGTCAGTACGTTTGCCTGATTCCTGAACTCAGCTGCCGAACAGCCATGATAGCGTGAGGCGGACGCTGTACCTGGTCGTGAACTGCAGCTGATCGTTGAGGTCGCGCGACAGCGGAATCTTCCCCGAGGCGCGCAGCGCGACCGACTCGTTGATGTGGTACTGGACGGCCGGCACCAGGTCGAGCCACTGACCGCCCGTGTTCGGGATATCGACGCCTGCTCGCTGGTCGCGTTCGGCATGCCGGAACAGCAGCTCGAGATTGAAACCCCAGGGACTCTGTGTCTGGTACGAGCCGCCGAGGCTTGCCGTGGTCGAATGACCGAACTGGTAGTCGCGATCGTTCTCGCCATTGTAGGTATACGTCGCGCTTGCATAGATACGCGCAGCCTTTGAGTCGTTGAGCGCACGGGCCGCGTACACCCAGAGCAACCCGGCAAAGGCGCCCGTCGATGGCTGCAGGTCTTCAGCGAGTACGATGCCGTCACGCGATGCGTCGTCCTTGCCGACCGGTATTCGCGAGCCGACGCCAAACGAGAGGGCGTTGCGCGAATACAGGTTGATGGTAGCCGGGGAGTATTTGAACATGACGATGGCGTCGCCGAGTCCCGTGACGTCATCGCGGATTCCGCCCACCGTGCGTTTGTGATTGACGCCCGCGAGCAGCGCCGAGAAGGAGAACTTCTCACCGAACCCGCGACTCAGCTCGAAAATGGCTGCCTGCGACGTGCGGTCGCGTCCTGTCTGGTCGGGCACGGTTGACGAGCCGCTGACCAGTTCGCTGATGTCATGAAATTCGTAAGTGGTCGCAAGGAACCACTCGCCGATGCCCGGCGTGGCCAGCTCCATGGTGCCCAGCAGCGGAACGCTGGCGCAGCTGCAGGTCGTGGCCGCCGCGGGTGTGGCAGCCGCCGCCAACAGGACCGCAAGCGAGATTCTTGCGCCTGCTTTCATTAGTTGAAGTGAAGCTCGGTATTCTCGAAAAACGCCGCCCAGGCAAACCACATTGCGGTGAACGATGTGGTGCGCTCGAGCTGCTCGCCGGTGCGCGGTCCCGAGACGGCGATGCCGAAAATATCCCAGGTATTGCCTTCGGTGTCGGTCATGACGACGGGCAGTTGATCCTCGAGCGCGGCGAATTCGAGAATCGTGCCGTCGCCGAGTTCCCGGCTGTAGATGGCGGCGAGGTCGAGCTCGGAGTTACCGATAACGACGATCGGGTTGCCGCCAACGTGGTCATTGATCGCCTGTGTGCTGCTGCCGAAACCGTCAACCTGGTACGCCTTGTTGCCCGTCGCTGACTGGAACCCGATGACGCGGTGCTTGGGGTGCAGCCGGGTATCGAGTTCCGGCACCGGGAACAGCAGATCGGAATTCGTCCTGTACATGCCGTAGGGGTAACCGTTGTAGCCCCGGGTAATGACCGTATCGCCTGTGAGCACGACGCTGTCCGGGTACATGGACAGCCATGTCTGCCAGGTGGTCTCGATGACCTGGACCTGGTTTGCCCGCGCTCCTATGCGCTCACCCCATACGGACTGCTGCAGCATCTGCGACCACCGGCTGCCGGTCTCGCGGTCGTAAAGAATCAGGTTCGAAAAGTAGAGCAGGCCCGAAACGCCGTACTGGGGATTGCCCGCATTGTCAGGGACATCCCAGGCGAGCGCCGATCCGGTCAGGGGACAATAGCTGAGCACGAATGCATCACTGCCCGCCGAGTCATTGACGACCTCGTGCCAGTCCAGGACCCGGTGTGGATAGGCATGGTACTCACCGTTCACAAACACGCCGACGACTCTTTCCGCCGGGTCGACGAACGTCGTCTCACTGGCCAGTTCGAACTGGGGATTATCGATCGAGGGAATGCCGTCCTGGCCCGGACCGCCGTCCCAGATTTCGTTTTTCGGGAGGAGCCAGTCGGGGTCGGAAGTGTTATCAAAGTCGCCCCGGCCGCCACCGCTACTACATGCGGCCAGCGACACGGTTAACGTCAATAGCAGACCGTAGTCGATGCGCTTCATCGAGAATTTCCCCTATGCCCGGAACTTTGATCGATATTCAGCAGACCGGGGGAGCAGGGGATTTATTACAGAGAACCCGGACAGAATGGCCTCGCTGCGCTCGGAGCGCCCGACAGGATTGACTCGGGCCTGCGGCCCTCGCCCTTCGGGCGCACTCGCTTCGCTCGTGCGT
>JASJBB010000079.1 GCA_030066735.1 Woeseiaceae bacterium
ATAATGCATCCGGAGGACATTATGGCTACCGGGCGTCGAAAACGGCGGTAAACCAGGTCGGCACGAACCTGAAAATCGACCTGGAACCGCGTGGCATCGCCGTTGCGCTGCTCCACCCGGGGCTTGTCGCGACCGATATGACGGGCGGCCAGGGCATCGACCCGGTCGTCTCGGCCGAGGGGCTGATTCTCAGAATTGAGGAACTGACCCTCGAAAATAGTGGTGGATTTTGGCACGCTGAGGGCTACGAATTGCCCTGGTAGTGTTAGAATGAGTCTAGTTATCAAGGAGGAGAAATCCGCATGCAAGACCAAGTAAATTACCTGGCCCCCGTGGCGGAAGATTCCGTAGAGAACCGCTCTGAGTTCGTATGGAAGACCTATGCCCACGTCGTAGGCGCCATCCTCGCGTTCGCGGGCGTTTCTGCATACCTGTACCAGTCCGGTATATCGGAACGCATCGCGATGCCGATGCTCAGCAACTGGCTACTCGTTCTCGGCGCGTTCATGCTCGTCGGCTGGGGCGCATCGCACGTCGCGCATCGCGTTGCCTCTGTGCCCATGCAATACGCCGCACTCGCGTTTTTCGTCGTCGCCGAAGCAGTGATCTTTGCGCCGCTGCTCTATATTGCGGCGTCCATCGAGCCCGGCATCATCGAAGCCGCGGCTGGCGTTACCGTGCTCGGCTGCGTCGGACTGATTGCAGTCGCAATGATCACACGCAAGGACTTCTCGTTCCTGCGCGGCCTGCTCGTCTGGGGCGGCATCCTCGCTCTGGTCGCCATTATCAGCGCCGTGATCTTCGGCTTCCAGCTCGGGACCTGGTTCATGGTGGCGATGATCGGCTTCGCGGGCGCGGCAGTGCTCTACGACACGTCGAACATCATGCACCACTATCCCAAGCACCTGTACGTTGCCGCAGCGCTCGAGTTGTTTGCCTCGATCGCCCTGATGTTCTGGTACGTGCTGCAGTTTTTCATGAGCCGCGACTAAGCGCTAAGCTCATGATTCAAAAGGCCCGCGCTGCGGGCCTTTTGCGTTTTGGCTTGCGGCAATCACGGATGTTGCTGCCGGAGAGTACGTGATATCCCTATGTTGCCGGTTGGCAATAGTCACCGCAAAGGAGCGCAACAATGAAACGGTTCTCGATGATCACCCTGCTCCTGGCTTGTGTTCTTGTTCTAAGCGGCTGCGACGAAGACCGCACCATGTCCGAACGCGGCTTCCGGCTGCCGGACGGCAACGCGCAGGCAGGACGTGAGACGTTCCTCTACATGCACTGCAACCAATGCCATACGATCAAGGGCGAAGAGCTTCCGGCCATCCCCGGATTCGAGCCTTACATCGAGCTCGGCGGACCGGTCACCCGGGTCAAGACATACGGCGAACTGGTTACCGCGGTGATCAACCCGTCGCACAGGCTTGCTCAGGGCTACCCGACCGATCTCGTGGCTGAAGAAGGCACGTCGAAAATGTACAACTACAATGGCTTCATGACCGTGCAGGAACTCACCGACATCGTCATGTTCCTGCAGCCGTACTACGACGTCGTGCCGCCGGAATTTCACTACCGCGTCTATCCCTGAATAGCGCTCGTTCCGCCCATGTAGGGCTGCAGGACATCGGGTACGCGGATGCTGCCGTCGGCCTGCTGGTAGTTCTCCATCACAGCGATCAGCGCCCGGCCGGCGGCGACGCCTGAACCGTTCAACGTATGAATCAGCTCCGGCTTGCCCGTATCCGGATTGCGCCGGCGGGCCTGCATGCGTCGCGCCTGGAAATCGTTGTAGTTGCTGCACGATGAAATCTCGCGGTACTTCTGCTGCCCGGGCAGCCAGACCTCGATGTCGTAGGTCCTGTGCGAGCCGAACCCGATGTCGCCGGTGCACAACGTGACCACGCGGTACGGCAATTCGAGCCGCTGCAGGATCACTTCGGCATGGCCCGTGAGTTCCTCGAGCGCACGGTCCGAGTCTCCGGGGGCAACGAACTGCACGAGCTCCACTTTCTCGAACTGGTGCTGCCGAATCATGCCGCGCGTGTCCTGACCGTAAGAGCCGGCTTCCGAGCGGAAGCATGGCGTATGCGCCGTGAAGCGCAGCGGCAGCTGATCGGCCTCGAAGATGACGTCGCGCGCAAAGTTCGTAACCGGCACTTCGGCGGTTGGGATCAGGTAGAACGGCGTCTCGCTCGTGGTTTTGAACAGATCCGCTTCGAACTTGGGCAACTGGCCGGTGCCAACGAGCGCATCGCTCTGCACCAGGAACGGGACATAAGTCTCGACATAGCCGTGCTCCTGCGTGTGGGTGTCGAGCATGAACTGGATCAGCGCGCGCTGCATGCGGGCGAGTCCGCCGGTCATCACGGCAAACCGTGACCCCGAGATCTTGCTTGCCGACTCGAAGTCGAGCTGTGCCAGATTCTCTCCCAGTTCCACATGGTCCTTGGGCTTGAAATCAAGTTCTGTCGGGGTTCCCCAACGACGCACCTCGGTGTTGTCGTCCTCGGTGTTACCGACCGGTACGTCATCCGCGATCAGGTTCGGCAGACCGAGTTCGATCGAGCGAATCTCGTCCAGCACGGCCTGCAACTCGGCCTCGTTGCTGTCGAGCTTGTCGCCGAGATCCTTGACAGCTTCCAGCAACGGGGCGATGTCCTCGCCTTGCGCCTTGGCTTTGCCGATGTTCTTGGAACTGGTATTGCGTTCCTTGCGCAGCTCTTCGGTTTCCACCTGCAACGCCTTGCGCTTTTCTTCCAGCGCGGCATAAGCGTCGGTATCGAATTCAAAACCGCGCCGCGCCAGGTTTGCGGCGACGGCGGCAGCATCCTGCCTGAGTAGTTTCGGGTCTATCATCGCTTTCTGATTTCGGCCAGTTTCTCGCGGATCCGGATCTCCAGTCCGCGCGGAACCGGATCATAATACCTGCGCTCCTCCATGTCGTCGGGAAAATACTTTTCACCGCGAGCAACGGCATCTTCCTCATCGTGCGCGTAGCGGTAGTCGTCGCCGTAGCCGAGTTCCTTCATGAGCTTCGTCGGCGCGTTGCGCAGGTGCATCGGTACCTCGAGCGACCCGAATTCGCGGGCATCAGCCTGCGCTGCCTTGGCGGCGGTATACACAGCGTTGCTCTTTGCCGCGCACGCGAGGTAAACGACGGCCTGCGCCAGCGCGAGTTCGCCTTCCGGACTGCCGAGCCGCTCCAGCGTCTCCCAGGCGTCGAGCGTCAGGCGCAATGCCCGCGGGTCTGCGTTGCCGATGTCCTCGGAGGCCACGCGGATCATGCGCCGGGCGATGTACAGCGGGTCGCAGCCGCCATCGATCATGCGCATCAGCCAGTACAGCGAGGCATCCGGGTCCGAGCCGCGGACCGACTTGTGCAACGCCGATATCTGGTCATAGAAGTACTCACCCTGCTTGTCGAAGCGCCGCCGGCCACCGGCGACAACTTCCTTGACGACCGCGAGACTGATCGCACCGTCATCGCTCAGGTCCGCGGCGAGTTCAAGCAGGTTCAGGGCGCGGCGGGCATCGCCGTCGGCCGCGGTCGCGATCAGCGACAAGGCCTCCTCGTCCGCCGTAAAGCGATTGCCGAGACCGCGGTCTTCGTCCGCGAGCGCGCGTTCGAGAATGGCCAGCAGCGCGCCTTCATCGAGCATCTTGAGCACGTAGACGCGCGCCCTCGAGAGCAGCGCGTTGTTGAGTTCGAACGACGGGTTCTCTGTCGTCGCGCCGATGAAGGTCAGGGTGCCATCCTCCACGAACGGCAGGAATGCGTCCTGCTGCGACTTGTTGAAGCGATGCACCTCGTCGAGGAACAGGACGGTGCCGCGTCCGGACATCTGCCGGTGCTGCTCCGCCTCACTGACCGCCGAGCGGATGTCCTTCACCCCGGCCATGACGGCCGACAGCGCGATGAAATGCGAGTCGGTACGCGCCGCGATCATCCTGGCAAGCGTGGTCTTGCCGGTGCCCGGGGGACCCCAGAAGACCATGGAATGGGCTCTGCCCTGGTCAAGTGCGCGCCGTAGCGGCTTGCCCTCGTCCAGCAGGTGCGATTGGCCTGCAAACTCTTCGAGAGACCCCGGCCGCATGCGGTCGGCCAGCGGCCGTTCAGCGGCTTCCTGCCGCTCCGCTTCGAAAAGATCAGTCGCCATTCGATTCCGCCCCGCTGCCGGCTATCCGGTTCTCGACCCGCAGGCTCCAGCCACCCAGCCCCGCCACGGCGAGCGCGAGGCCGGCCGCAATCCCGGCCGCATTGGCCGCTATATCGAGCCATTCGGCCGAGCGGTAGGTCACCATGCCCTGGCAGGCCTCGATCAATGCACCGAATGCCAACAGCCCTAGTGCAATACGCCAGTATGAACGCGGCCGGTACTGCCCGGCAAACCAGACGGCGAGAACGACGAAGGCGATTCCGTGCATCCACTTGTCAGCGTGGTCGAACCAGGTCGCGAAGCCGGCGCGGTCAGGGAAAAACCAGAAGACCGGCGCCAGGGACGCCAGCAACACCAGTGCGAGGATGACCAGGCCGGCCATGCGCCAGCGGGCCGCATAGCGCAGCGGTAACATCAGTCGGGCAGGACGCCGGCGACGGCAGGCGTTCCGACGACATCGACGTCGTCGGGAACGGTGAAATCGAAACGCTCGGGTTTGATCGGCTCGTTGACGACCAGGTCCGCAAACTCGACGAGCGTCGTCTGGTCCAGGTTGTCGAAGAACACCATGCGACTCAGCACGTCGTCAATGAACCCGAGTTCGACCCGCATAAAACCGCTGTCCGTGTTTTTTGGCGCCAGCTGCACCCAGGTCGTGACCGTTTCCCGGTAACTGCCCTGGTAGTCGAACTGGTCGAGGGCGTCGTCCGCGCCACCCAGCAGCAGCGCAGGCGTGTTGGCAAGGGCATCCGCCTGGGCCTTGACCGTGACCTGCGCGAGGTCGACGTCGTAGCTCCAGATGTTCAGGCCGTCGGCGACCAGCCATTGCTCGTAGGGCTCGACATAAGACCAGCGGAACCTGCCCGGGCGGCTGATCTCGAGCGTCCCGGTTGTCCGCTCCAGCACCTCCCCGTCAGGATCCAGCAGCACCTGTTCGAAGCCTGCACTGAAGGTCGTAACGTCTTTGACGAAGCCGTCAACGAGTTCGCGGGCCCTTGCTTCGTCGACCGGGTCAGCCGCCATGGCGGCGTAGCCGAACAGCGCCAGCAGTGGCGGCGCCAGCCGAATCAAACGCATGTCTTATTCTTCCTTGGAAACCGGTACGAGAATCTCGCGCGTGCCGTTGGACTGCAGCGGCCCGACGAGCCCTGCCGCCTCCATCGACTCGACCATTCGCGCCGCCCGGTTGTAGCCGATCTTGAGACGCCGCTGGACGCCGGAGATCGACGCCTTGCGGGTGTCCATGACAACCTGCACGGCCTGGTCGTACAGCGGGTCCTGCTCTGCATCGACACTGTCTGGCGCTCCCTGGTCAAGTCCTGTCAGTCCTGGTGTTGGACCCTGCGGACCGTCGAGAATTTCATCGAGATAGCGCGGCATGCCCGCTTTCTTGAGGTGCCTGACGACGGCATGCACCTCGTGATCGGCAACGAACGCGCCGTGGACGCGCTGCGGCAACGACGTGCCCGGCGGCAGGTACAACATGTCGCCGTGCCCGAGCAGGTTCTCTGCGCCGACCTGGTCGAGGATCGTGCGGGAATCGACCTTGGCCGAGACCTGGAAGGCAATGCGGGTCGGGATATTGGCCTTGATCAGGCCCGTGATGACATCGACCGAGGGGCGCTGCGTGGCCAGCAGCATGTGGATGCCGGAGGCGCGCGCCTTTTGCGCGAGCCGGGCAATGACCTCTTCCACCTTCTTGCCGACAATCATCATCATGTCCGCCAGTTCGTCGATGATGACGACGATGAACGGCAATGGCTCCAGCACCGGGTGTTCGACCGGTTTGTCCTCGTCCTCCAGCGGCGGCGGCGTGAACGTCGGGTCCTTGATCGGCTCGCCCCTGGCGATTGCGTCCTTCACCTTGCGGTTGTAACCGCCGATGTTGCGCACGCCGAGCGCCGACATGAGCCGATAGCGACGATCCATCTCGGCCACGCACCAGCGCAGCGCATTGGCCGCTTCTTTCATGTCGGTCACGACCGGCGTCAGCAGGTGCGGTATGCCCTCGTAGACCGACAGTTCGAGCATCTTCGGGTCGATCATGATCAGGCGAACGTGTTCGGGCTGGGTCTTGTACAGGAGGCTGAGTACCATCGCATTGATCGCGACGGACTTACCCGAGCCCGTGGTGCCGGCGATCAGCAGGTGTGGCATGCGTGCAAGATCGGCCACGACCGGTTCGCCGGCGATGTCCTTGCCGAGCGCCAGCGTTATTGGCGACGTCACCTTCTCGAAGACCTGCGACTTCAGGATTTCGCCCAGCGTGACCAGCTCCCGGTTCTCGTTGGGTATCTCGAGACCGACGTACGACTTGCCGGGAATCACCTCTTCGATACGTACGCTGACGACCGACAGCGACCGCGCGATGTCTTTCGCCAGGTTCGCGATCTGGCTGACCTTGACACCCGGCGCCGGATCGAGCTCGAATCGCGTAATGACGGGGCCCGGCGATACCGACTTGACTTCGACCTCTACCCCGAAGTCCCGCAGCTTGAGCTCCACGAGCCGCGACATTGCCTCGAGAGACTCCGCGGAATAGCCGCTACTCTGCTGCGGCGGATCGTCGAGCAGTGCGAGCGGCGGCAATTCGCCGGCTGCCGGCGGGTCGAACAGCGGCACCTGGCGCTCTTTCTCGGCGCGGGCGCTGGGCTCCAGCGCCGGCACGCTCGGTTCGATGCGCGGCGGCTTGCGCTTCGCGGTGCGCTTTTTCTCGGTCTCGATGATGTCCTGCCGGGCAGCCGCCTGGCGGCGACCCTCGGCCTTGTCCTTGAGCTCATCGAGCTTGCTGCGGGCGCGCTCGTAACCGACCAGGCACCAGTGGCCGATGCGATCCATGACATTGAACCAGGAGATACCGAGGAACAGCGAAATCGACGCTACCCAGATCACAAACAACAACGTGCTGGCGCCAAGCAGCTTCATCACCGAGGCAAGCCACTCGCCGACGATGCGGCCGATCACGCCCCCCGCCGTCTCGTTGAACCCGGCCGGCGAGAAATGCAGCGTCGCAAGGGCGCAACTCGTTACGAGCGTGGCGACAAAGCCGCCGATGCGCAACGCGTAGTCCATCCGCGTCAGCCTCTGCTGGGTTTTCTGCTCGCGATAGAGCATCCAGCCGAGATAGAACACCATGACCGTAAACAGGTAGGCGGGCCGGCCGAAGAAGTCGAACAGGAAGCCGGAGACATAGGCGCCAAGCCGGCCCACGCCGTTGTTCACCTGCGACGAGCTGGTCGCCTGGCTGAAGCTGGGGTCATTGACGTCGTAGGTGAACAGCGCGTACCAGAGGATCAGCGCCAGCGCGCCGAACACATACAGGGCCCCCTCGCGCAGCGCGCGCGAGACCTGGTCAGAGAGCCCCTGCGGCGCTCTTATACTCTTTTGGGCTCTTGCCATATCTACAGTAAACTGCGTCTCAAATCCGGTCGCCCGACATACAACGCCCGCGCCAGCGCCCTTGAAAGTCTTCAACGGGACCGCATCTCGGAGCTTTAGCGGGCTGTTTTAGTGCCTGAGCGAACAGGGATAAATTATACATGAGTGACCCCAGACATATGCGGCTCGCGATTCTCGGATCCGGACCCGCCGGTTATTCCGCTGCCGTCTACGCGGCGCGGGCCAATCTCGACCCGGTCATTATCACCGGCATCGAACAGGGCGGACAGCTTATGACGACGACCGATGTCGATAACTGGCCGGGCGACGTTGAAGGCCTGCAGGGTCCCGAACTCATGGACCGCATGCTTAGGCACGCGCAGCGTTTCGACACCGAGATCGTCAACGACCACATCAACAAGGCCGACCTGTCGGTGCGGCCATTTCGCCTCGAGGGCGATTACGGCGCCTACACCTGCGATGCGCTGATCATAGCCACCGGCGCGACGGCCATGTATCTCGGCCTCGACTCCGAAGAGGCATTCAAGGGGCGCGGCGTCTCGGCCTGCGCGACCTGCGACGGCTTCTTCTACCGGGGCAAGGACGTTGCGGTCGTCGGCGGCGGCAATACCGCGGCTGAGGAAGCGCTCTACCTCAGCAACATTGCCTCCAAGGTCACGCTCGTACACCGGCGAGACGAGTTGCGGGCCGAGAAGATCCTGCAGGGTCACCTGTTCGAGAAAGAGAAGGAAGGCAAGATCGACATCCTCTGGGATCACGTCGTTGACGAGGTTCTCGGCGACGATGCCGGCGTCACGGGCCTGCGCGTGAAAAGCACCAAAGACGAGTCGCAGACGACAGACGTCGACCTGGCTGGCGTCTTCATCGCCATCGGCCATCACCCGAACACCGAGTTGTTTAAAGGGCAACTCGAGATGAAGAACGACTACATCATCGTCAAGGCAGGACTCGAAGGCGACGCGACGGCGACCAGCGTTCCGGGGGTTTTTGCCGCCGGCGACGTTGCCGACCAGGTCTACCGCCAGGCCGTCACCTCGGCGGGCGCCGGCTGCATGGCGGCGCTGGACGCCGAGAAGTACCTCGACGATCTCGCCTGATGCTACGGTGTCCTTGTGGAGGTCACCGTCAATGACAGCATAGCCAACATCGCCCCGGACGCGTGGAACGCGCTCGCGGGCGGCGCCTGGCCGTTCCTGCGGCACGAGTTCCTGCTGGCGGCAGAGACCAGTGGCTCGGTCTCGCCCGACGCCGGCTGGGCGCCGCGCCACCTTGCCATCTACGACGGCAAGGACCTGCGGGCAGCCATGCCGCTCTACCAGAAGGACCACAGCTGGGGCGAGTTCGTGTTCGACTGGGCCTGGGCGCGCGCCTACGAGCAGGCCGGTCTCCCCTACTATCCGAAGCTGGTCTCTGCCGTGCCTTTCACGCCCGCTCCCAGCCGCAGGCTGTTGCTGGCTGACCCGGACGACCATGACGCTGCAGCGGGCCTCGTCCATGGCGCGGTCACGCTGGCCCATGAGAGCAACTGTTCGTCCCTGCACTTGCTGTTTCCGACACCCGGGGAAGTCGAGCTGTTGCGTAATGCGGGGCTGCACATCCGCAAGGACTGCCAGTTTCACTGGCACAACAACGACTACTCGAATTTCGATGACTTCCTTGCGTCGTTCAGCTCGTCGAAACGCAAGAAGGCCCGCCGTGACCGGCGCAAAGTCGAGGAAGCCGGCATCTCGTTTCGGCGACTGCAGGGCGCCACGCTGACGGACGATGCCTGGGAACAGGTGTACCAGCTGATCAGCATCACGTTCATGCAGCGTGGTTCGCTGCCCTATTTCACGCTCGACTTTTTCAAGCAGATCTCGCGAGCGCTGCCCGACGGCATCCTCGTCGTGATGGCGGAGAAAGACGATGAGCCGATTGCGGCCGCCGTGTTCTTTGTCGGCGACGACGCGCTGTACGGTCGCTACTGGGGCAGCGACGGCCACTACGATGCCCTGCACTTCGAAACCTGTTACCACCAGGGCATCGAGTATTGCATCGAGCACGGACTGCGCCTGTTCGAACCGGGCACCCAGGGCGAGCACAAGATCAGCCGCGGCTTTCTGCCGGCCGAGACCTGGTCCGCGCACTGGCTGAAGCAGCCGGAGTTCTTTTCGGCCATTGGCAACTACCTGGACCACGAGCGGCGCCACATAGAGCGTTACATGGACGCGGTGGATGCTCACAGCCCCTACAAGTCCCGGGACTCCTCGTGAGGCAAGGGCGAATCACCTGGCTGAGCCCGGCCGATCCTCCCGAGTCGTTTCCCGCCGTAGCGACCGCGCTGACCGAACCTGACGGCCTGCTGGCCGCCGGCGGCGACCTGGCCCCGGAGCGACTGCTGGCGGCCTATGCCCGCGGCATCTTTCCGTGGTTTGAAGAGGGCCAGCCGATTCTGTGGTGGTCGCCGGACCCGCGCTGCGTGCTCTGGCCCGACAAGCTGCATCTGTCGCGGCGCCTCAAACAGCAACTTCGCAACTCGACCGCGGAATTGCGCATCAACACCGCCTTCGACGAGGTCATCCGCGCCTGCGCGGGCAAGCGTCGCTCGCAACAGGGAACCTGGATTACCGATGAAATGGCATCCGCCTACCAGCGCATGCACCGCGAGGGCTGGGCGCACTCGGTCGAGATCTGGGACGACGGCGCGCTGGCAGGAGGGCTCTACGGCTTGTGCATCGGCAGAGTCTTCTTTGGCGAGTCCATGTTCAGCGCACAGCCGAACACCTCGAAAATGGCGCTGCTGGGCCTGACCCGGCACATGCGGTCGACGGGTCTCGAGCTTCTCGACTGCCAGGTCCCCTCCCCGCACCTGTTCACGCTCGGCGCCGAATTCATGCCGCGAGCAGAGTTTTCCGCCTTCCTCGACACCGCGTGCGACCCGCCGGATCCACATGATGCCTGGCCCGCAGAACCGGTTCCTGTGAGCAACCTGTTCATTGCATAACGAACGCGATTTCTGCACAATTCGCGGCACTCAAGTCACAGACCGCAAACCCTTGGCAAAAGAAGAAGCAATTCAGATGGAAGGCGTCGTTACCGAGACGCTTCCGAACACCACGTTCCGGGTCGAACTCGAGAACGGCCACGTCGTTACGGCGCACATCTCGGGCAAAATGCGCAAGAACTACATCCGCATCCTGACGGGTGACAAAGTAACCGTGGAATTAACGCCCTACGATCTCTCCAAAGGACGCATCGTCTACCGAGGGCGCTGATCGCCTCAGGCGTCCGGCAAATGCTCCAGTTCCTTGACCGCCGGCTCGGCGTTCAACTGCAACTCGTC
Source organism: Woeseiaceae bacterium (assembly GCA_030066735.1). GTDB lineage: Bacteria > Pseudomonadota > Gammaproteobacteria > Steroidobacterales > Woeseiaceae > UBA1847. The sequence continues at coordinate 10,876 of JASJBB010000079.1, forward strand.
GTCCGGCCCAACCGTAATACGCACATGACCGCCGTCGGCAAGGCTGCCGAATAGCAGCTCTTCAGCAAGCGGTCGCTTGATCTGCTCCTGGATCAGCCGCGCCATCGGCCGCGCGCCCATCTTGGGGTCGTAGCCGCGCGCCGCGATCCACTCGCGCGCCGCGTCGTCGAGTTCCAGCGTGACATCGCTGGTATCGAGCTTGCTTTCCAGTTCCACGACGAGTTTGTCGACCACGCGCTTGACGGACTGGTGGTCGAGCGGTGCGAACTGGATGATTGCATCGATACGGTTACGGAACTCGGGCGAGAACTGCTTGTTGATGACCTCCATGCCGTCCGTACTGTGATCCTGCCTCGTAAACCCTATCGATGCGCGGCTCATCTCCTGCGCGCCCGCATTGGTCGTCATCACGAGAATCACGTTACGGAAATCCGCCTTGCGGCCATTGTTGTCGGTCAGCGTGCCATGATCCATGACCTGCAGCAGCAGGTTGAAGACCTCGGGGTGCGCCTTTTCGATCTCGTCGAGCAGGACCACCGCGTGCGGGTTCTTGGTGACCGCTTCGGTTAGCAGTCCGCCCTGGTCGAAGCCAACGTAGCCTGGCGGCGCTCCAATCAGGCGCGAAACCGTGTGGCGCTCCATGTACTCCGACATGTCGAAACGAATCAGCTCGACGCCCATGCAATGCGCCAGCTGGCGCGTGACTTCCGTCTTGCCGACGCCTGTCGGACCCGCAAACAGGAACGAGCCGATCGGCTTCTCTTCCTCGCGCAGACCCGAGCGAGCCATCTTGATCGCCGAACCGAGCGCATTGATCGCCGGGTCCTGGCCGAAGATCGTGAGCTTCAGGTCCCGTTCCAGGGTGCGCAGCACGTCACGATCCGATGCCGACACGCTCTTTGGCGGAATGCGCGCCATCTTGGCAACGATGTTCTCGACCATGTCGACCGTCACGGTATCGCTGCGCTTGTCGGCGGGCTGCAGCCGCAGGTTCGCGCCGGCTTCGTCCATGACGTCGATCGCCTTGTCCGGGAGCCGCCGGTCGTTGATGTGGCGCGCAGCAAGTTCCACCGCCGCCTCGAGCGCCTCGGGCTCGTAAGTCACCTCGTGGTGTTCCTCGAACCTGGACTTCAGGCCATGCAGGATTGCGACCGTTTCCTCGATGCTGGGCTCGGGTACATCTATTTTCTGGAAACGTCGTGCAAGTGCATGATCTTTTTCGAAAATTCCTCTGTACTCAGCATAAGTCGTGGACCCGATGCAACGGATCTCGCCGTTCGCCAGAACGGGCTTGATCAGGTTGCTGGCGTCCATGACGCCGCCCGAAGCCGCGCCCGCCCCGATCACCGTGTGAATCTCGTCGATAAACAGGATCGCGCCGGGGTCTTTCTGCACCTCGGCAATGACGCCCTTGAGGCGTTTCTCGAAATCGCCGCGGTACTTGGTGCCGGCAATCAGCGTACCCATGTCGAGCGCGTAGATCGTCGCGCCCAGCAGCACGTCGGGTACGCGTTTCTCGGTGATCATCCGCGCCAGCCCCTCAGCCAGGGCGGTCTTGCCGACGCCGGCTTCGCCCACGTACAGCGGATTGTTCTTGCGCCGGCGGCAGAGAATCTGCACGGTGCGCTCGATTTCGACCTCACGGCCGATCAACGGGTCGATCTTGCCGTCCACCGCCATCTGGTTGAGGTTGCTCGCATACTGTTCCAGCGGCGACTGGTCCGGCTCGCCCGCGCTGTCGAGCGAAACTTCCTCTTCCTGGTTGCCCTCTCCGGGCACTGACGGCATGCCGTGGGAGATGTAATTGACGACGTCCAGCCGCGTCACGTCCTGCAGGTTCAGGAAGTAGACGGCCTGCGACTGCTTCTCGCTGAAGATGGCGACCAGGACGTTAGCGCTCGTGACTTCCTTCTTGCCGCTGGACTGCACGTGGAACACGGCGCGCTGCAGTACCCGCTGAAAACCCAGCGTCGGCTGTACGTCGGTGTCGGCATCTTCCGGCAGCAACGGCGTCTGCTCGTCGACAAACTCGATCAGCTGCCGCCTGAGCTCGGGGATATTTCCGTCACAGGCCTTCAGGATCTCGTGAACTTTCGGTATGTCAAGAAGCGCCAGCAACAGGTGCTCAACCGTCATGAACTCGTGACGGCTGTCGCGCGCCCGCTGAAAGGCTTCGTTAAGGCAAAATTCCAGTTCACTACTCAGCATCGAAATACGGCTCTCCTCAGGACTCTTCCATCTCACACAGCAACGGGTGCTGATGTTGTTGCGCAATGCTCGTGACCTGCGCGACCTTGGTCTCGGCAATCTCGAAGTTATAGACGCCGCACACCCCTTTTCCCTTGGTGTGTACTTCTAACATGACCTGCGTAGCGCGCGTACGTTCCATCCCGAAAATCGATTCCAGGATATCCACGACGAATTCCATCGGTGTGTAATCGTCGTTGATGAGCACCACGCGGTACAGGGGCGGCTCCTTGAGCCTGGGCCGCGCCTCCTCGACCGCCAGATCGTAGCTTTCCAGGTGCTCGTTGTCTTTGCGCTTGTCGCTCATAGTCCGTTATGTCATTCGTCTGAAATCCGGGCACATATTGTGACCCGCCGGGGGCCACGCGAGTTATTATATATGGGCTCATAGCGGCGTTCTCCAAGCCTGGTTCACGGTTTTTTCCCACTTTGCGGTCATCCGGCGAGTCCCAGTCAACCGGATCGGCCGTTTTGCTGCGCCTATATCATTGCCAGATATAGATTTTTTCGCCCAAACGGGCTTGTTTGCACGTTGTGTCAACCCTTATCATCTTGGCGCAACGTTTACAGGTAGACCGGATACACCTCACGGCCGATGACAGTATGACGACCGACGCGAAATGGTCAGATTTTGCGAGCATGGACAGCGCAAGGATGATTGCCGCTGCCAACCAGCTGCTGCCCCCCTGGGTCAGCCTGGTCCTGGTGGTTGTAATCGCCTGGAAGCTGGCCGGCATCGTATGGTCGCTCGTCCCGGGCTCCGCGAGCGGCGACCCGGTCAATGCGCCGGCCACAAGCCCGCAGGCGTCCGTGGCGCCCGGTGCGGCCAATGCGGACGCCCAGGCGATCGTAGCCGCGCATATTTTCGGGGAAGCCAGCGCCGACGACGAACCCGTTGCGCAGACCGCTCCCGCCGAAACCGACAACCTCGAAGACACACGCCTCACCAACCTCACCCTCAAGGGCACAGTAGCCGCGACGCCGAGCGACCGCGCCGTCGCGATTATTGCCGACGGAAGTAACGAGGAAGAGGTCTACGGCATTGGCGACTCGGTCGGCAACGGCGCCAGCCTGCACGCCGTGTACGCGGATCGCGTCGTACTCAACGAGAATGGCGTGCTGACGAATCTGAAATTGCCGAGAGAGTTTCCGGAAGCCGCGGCGACGCCGACGCGCCGCACCGCGACAGCGGTTAGCCGGGCCGCGAGATCGTCGACGAGCATTCAGTCGGTCGTCGCCCAGAACGTGTCGAAACTTGCTGACGTGATTCGCCCCACACCCTACTTCGTCAACGGGCAGCAGCAGGGCTACCGCGTCTATCCGGGGCGCAACCGCGAGCAGTTTTCGAAGCTCGGCCTGCGGCCGGGCGACCTGATCAAGGAGATCGACGGCCAGGCGCTCAACGACCCCAACCAGGCCATGCAGATCTTCGAGTCACTCAACAATGCGGACCAGGTTTCCGTTACAGTAGAACGCAACGGCCAGCCCCAGGTCCTCACCCTCAGTACCAGTCAACTCGATCTCGGAGACGAGACCAACCAATGAACCTCATGTCACGACTGCCGCAAGGCGCCCGCCTCATCGTCTTGCTCTGCCTCGGCGGCCTGCTTGCCGCCCCGGCAGCATGGGCGCAGCAGGATGCTGTTATTACTCCGAACTTCAGGGATGCCGACATTCGCGAGATTGTCGAAGCGGTTGGCGAGGTGACGGGCCGGTCGTTCATTCTCGATCCGCGCGTCAATGCCAAGGTCACTGTGCTGTCGTCGACGCCGATGTCCGCGGAGGCGTTCTACGAGACGTTCCTGTCGATATTGCAGGTGCATGGCTACGTGGCCGTAACGTCAGGCAGCCTGATAAAGATCGTCCCCGACGCGACGGCGAGGCAATACGCCGGCCCGATCGGAGGCGGCCAGGCAGCCGGCGGCGACGACATCGTTACCCAGGTCATTCCGTTGCAGAACGTCGGCGCGGCGCAGCTCGTGCCGATCCTGCGGCCGTTGATTCCGCAGTATGGCCACCTGGCTGCACACCCCGGGTCGAACATGCTGATCATCTCCGATCGCGCCGCCAATGTGACGCGCATGATCACGATCATTCGCCGCATCGACCAGTCGAGCGACGAAGACGTCGAGGTGGTGCGTCTCGAGCACGCGTCGGCTGCCGAGATCGTGCGCATCATGACGGCCCTGGCAGCGCAGCCCCGCGCCGATGGCGCCGCGAGTTCCACCAGCCTGGTGGCTGACCCGCGGACCAACAGCGTGCTGATCGGCGGTGACAAAAGCGAACGCCTGCGGCTGCGCGCGTTGATCGCGCACCTCGACACGCCGCTCGAAGACGGTGGCGACACCCAGGTGCGTTACCTCCGCTACGCCGACTCGGAGGAACTGGCCACCAAGCTGCAGCAGCACTTTTCGGCCCAGGTGCAACAGGGCACCGGCGCAGCAGCTGGCGCAGCCACAACCGGGCAGTCACAGAATTCTGTCAGCGTCTGGGCCGACACGCAGACCAATGCCCTGGTCATCACGGCGCCGCCGAAATTGATGCGATCGATCATGCTGATCATCGACAAGCTGGACATCCGTCGCGAACAGGTGCTGGTTGAGGCGATCATTGTCGAGGTCATTGCCGACAAGGTGGCTGAGCTGGGCGTAACGTGGGCCGTCGAAGCCGCGAGTTCGAATACCCCCATCGGCGTCACGAACTTCCCCGACTTCGGACCCGGTGTCGTACAGATCGGCGGCGCTGTAGGCAGTGGCGGACAGGTCGATCCGACCGGCCTGATCGGCGAAGGCATCACGCTGGGTATTGGCCGTATCAGCGATACCGGCGTCAGTTTCGCCGCCATCGCGCGCGCCCTGCAGGGTGACGCCAATACCAACATTATCTCGACGCCCTCGATCGTGACGACCGACAATGAGGAAGCCACCCTGAACGTCGGCCAGGAAGTGCCGTTCGTGACCGGCTCGTACTCGAATACGGGCAATGCGGGCGGCGCCGTCAATCCGTTCCAGACGATTCAGCGCGAGCAGCTGGGCGTCAAGCTGGCGATCACGCCGCAGATCAACGAAGGCGACTCGATGTTGCTGCAGATCTCGCAGGAGATTTCGAGTATTGCCCAGTCGGCCGAAGGCGCCGTCGACCTGATCACGAATCAGCGCACGATCGACACGACGGTGATCGTCGACGACGGCGAAATCCTGGTGCTGGGCGGCCTGATCGAAGATGTGCTTCGGGAGAGCGACCAGCGCGTGCCGGTGCTCGGCAGTATTCCGATACTCGGCGCGCTGTTCCGCAGCCGGTCGACCGACAAGGTCAAGACCAACCTGCTGGTCTTCATCCGGCCGAAAATCCTGCGCGATGCCGAACAGGCCGCGATCGAGACGAACGCCAAGTACAACTACATTCGCGAAGTATTGGCCGGCAAGGATGGCGAAAGCATCCAGCTGATGCGTGGCGAAGACCGCTTCGCCCTGCCGCCATTCGAAGAGGCTTCCGGCGTCAAGGTCGGGGAAATGCCGGTTGCGGAAGAAAATAAGGACGACGACGACTCGCAGGACGAGTAACCGGAGCCCGCAGGCAACGAATGGAAACTGAAGCAGAAATCGTGCTGGAGACGGCGCCGGAGCAAGACACCGAATCGTCGGCGATCCGTGCTCTGCCGTTCTCGTTTGCCAAGCGTCACGGTGTGCTCATTCGCGACATCACAGCGGAGTCGGCCGACACCGTCTGCCGGCCTGGCGTGAGCGCGCTCAGCATCGCCGAGGTGCAGCGATTTGCCGGCGTGCCGCTGAAGTTGTCGCGCGTCACGCAGGAAGCCTTCGATACCTTGCTGCAGGAGTCTTACGAGCAGGGCAGCAACAAGGCCATGCAGATGG
>JASJBB010000077.1 GCA_030066735.1 Woeseiaceae bacterium
AAGAACAGCCGCGCGCCGCGGCGCTCTACGAGAGCGCGAAGAAGATCTACCCGCGCGAAATCAAAGGGCGTTTCGCCACGCTGTCGAAGATCGCGACCTACACGCTGCTCGGCCTGTTCTACCTTACTCCCTGGCTCCTGTGGGACGACCGCCAGGCGTTCCTGTTCGACCTGCCGGCGCGCAAATTCTACCTGCTGGGGCTGACGCTCTGGCCGCAGGACTTCATCTATCTCGCCTGGTTGCTGATGATCCTGGCGTATTCACTGTTCTTCTTCACGGCCCTGGGCGGGCGGCTGTTCTGCGGCTTCGCATGCCCGCAGACGGTCTGGACCGAAGCCTTCATCTGGATGGAACAGTGGACCGAGGGCACGCGCTCACAGCGCATGAAGCTCGACAAGGCGCCGTGGAGCTGGAACAAGCTGCGCCGCAAGGGTTCCAAGCAGCTGCTCTGGATTGCGTTCGCGATGTGGACGGGCTTTACGTTTGTCGGCTACTTCACGCCGATTCGTGAGCTTGCGGTCGACGTCGCCAGCCTGAATGTCGGTGGCTGGACCCTGTTCTGGGGCCTGTTCTATGGCTTCGCCACTTACGGCAACGCGGGCTACATGCGCGAACAGGTCTGCAAGTACATGTGCCCGTACGCGCGCTTTCAGAGCGTCATGTTCGACAAGGACACGCTGGTCATCTCTTATGACGAGCAGCGCGGCGAGCCGCGCGGTGGCCGCAAGCGATCGGTCGACCGCAAGGAAGAGGGCCTTGGCGACTGCATCGACTGCACGCTGTGTGTCCAGGTCTGCCCGACGGGCATCGATATCCGCGACGGCCTGCAATACGAATGCATCGCCTGCGCGGCCTGCATCGATGCGTGCGACGAGGTCATGGACAAGATGAATTACCCGCGCGGCCTGGTGCGCTACACGACCGAGAACGCGCTGCAGGGCGGCAAAACCCGTGTGTTCCGGCCGCGGATGTTCGTCTATGCCGGGCTATTGACGATCCTGGTCACCGCCATGATCACGTCAATCGCAACCCGCACGCCCGTCATTCTCGAAGTCCTCCGCGATCGCAACACCCTGTATCGCGAACTGCCCGGCGACCTGATCGAGAACAGCTACACGGTGAAGATCCTCAACCAGAGCAACGATCCGCGCAGCTTCCGGCTGACGGTGGACGGCGTGCCGGGGCTCGTACTGGACGGCGTCGGCGAGACGATCGAAGTCGGCGGGGGCGGCGTATTGTCGCTGCCGGTTCGGGCGAGGACGCAACGCGACAATGCTTATGGCATCATGAACATCAGCTTTGAAATCACGGCCGTGGATGACCCGAATGTGGCCACGGATGTAGACAGCCGCTTCCTCGGACCGACTCCCTGATGGACGAACGCGACACTCAGCCCTGGTACAAGTACTTCTGGCCCTGGTTCATCATCGTCCTGCTGGGCTCGGCGGTTACGGCCAGCCTGTACACGGTCTACCTCGCCAATTCCACGGCCGAACCGGTCTTGCCCGAGTATCAGCAGCAACAGCAATGAGCCACAGCGCCTGTTTTCATTGCGCGCTGCCCGTTGACCCCCGCGACACCTACTTCGTAGACATAGACGGCCAGCAGCAGCCGGTCTGCTGCCCGGGCTGCAAAGCCGTTGCGGAACTGATCCGCGACACGGGCATGAGCAATTACTACGCCTTGCGCGAAACGCCCGAACCGGGCGTGGGGCGGCCGGCCGATGATGCGGCCGAATGGCAGATCTACGACAGCGCCGACATGACGGCGGCTTTTGCAGAGGGCGACGATGCAACCGCCGAAGCGACGATCTATGTCGGCGGCATGTATTGCGCCGCCTGCAGCTGGCTCATCGAGACCTCGATGGCGCGCGTCGCGGGCGTCGAGTCGGCCGACATCAACCCGGTTACACATCGCCTGCGCGTTAGGTGGCGGCGCGACGAGGTCGGTCTCGGCGGCGTCCTGGCCACGCTCGCCAACCTCGGTTACGACCCGCAGCCGCTGGCGCCCGAGTCGGCCGCGCGGCCCGAACTCCTCGAGCAGCGCGCCGCGCTCAAGCGCTTGCTGGTCGCCTCCCTCGGCATGATGCAGGTCATGATGTTTGCAATCGGACTGTATGCCGGTGACTTCCAGGGGATGGAGCCCAGCATGCAGCGGTTCCTGCGCTGGGTCAGCTTCGCGGTCACGACCCCGGTCGTGTTCTACTCCGCCCGGCCGTTTTTCACGAGCGCATGGCGCGGTCTGCTGGCCCGGTCGCCTGGCATGGACCTGCCCGTTTCCATCGCCGTCGGCAGCGCCTACGCCGGGTCCATCTATGCAACGCTGACCAATGCAACAGCCGTCTGGTACGACTCGGTCGTGATGTTCGTGTTCTTCCTGACGCTCGGCCGCTTCCTCGAAATGCGCGCGCGCCATCGGTCGATCGACCGCAGCGTCGCATTGTCCAATGTCCTTCCCAATACCGTGACCCTGGTTGACGGCGATGACCGGCGAACGATTCCGTCCAACCAGCTCGTTGCCGGCAATGTCGTGCTGGTCAGGCCCGGCGAATCGATACCGGCCGACGGCGTGCTGGTCGATGGCAACACCAGCGTCGACGAGGCGCTGCTCACGGGCGAGGCGACTCCCAAGGCCAAAGCGCCCGGCGACGAGCTCGTGGCCGGGAGCATCAACCTCGATGGCGTCATCCGGATGCAGGTCGAGACCACGGGCGCCGATACGACGCTGGGCACGATCAGCCGGCTCAGCGAAAGAGCCCGTTATGCCCGACCGGCGTATGTGCAGCTGGCGGATCGGGTCGCCAGCTACATCGTCATCGCCATTCTTGTCGTCGCGGCTGTCGTCGGTACGTACTGGGCCATCGCCGCACCCGACCGCGCGTTCGTGATCACGCTGTCGGTCCTCGTCGTGACCTGCCCCTGCGCGCTCGCGCTGGCCACGCCTGCCGCGTTTGCAGCCGCCGGCACACGCCTGGCCCAGTTGCGGCTGCTGGTCACCAATGGCAATGCCATCGAGGTCCTGGCGCGAACACGGCGCATCCTGTTTGACAAGACCGGCACGGTCACCCAAGGCAGCCCGGCGATCGACAGCATCGAGATACTCGATGAAGGGTATGCAGAGCAAGAGGTCCGCCAGGTCGCGGCCGCGCTGGAAACCGTCTCCACCCATCCGATCGCCCGGGCGTTCGCGCTGCCGCAAAACGACCGGGTGGCGACCGACCAGCAGGTCGCCGTAGGTCGAGGCGTCGCGGGCACTATCGCGGGACAGGAATGGCGGCTCGGGCGCGCCGATTACGTCGGCGCCGACACGGACGAGGGCGGCATCTACCTGGGGTTCGACGGCCAGGCAGTGGCCCGTTTCCAGGTCAGCGACCAGCTGCGCGAGGACTCGGCGAAGACGATCGAGCGCCTTGGCGAACTCGGCCTGGCTTCCGGACTGATTAGCGGCGATTCCGTCGCCGCGGTTGAACAGACCGCTGTGCGGCTCGGTATTGCCGACTACCACGCTGACTGCTCCCCGGAGCAAAAACTCGACCTGATCCGGTCGCTGCAGGATTCGGGCGAAGCGGTTGTGATGGTCGGTGACGGCATCAACGATGCGCCCGTGCTGGCCGGGGCCGACGCTTCGATCGCCCTGGCGCATGGCGCGGAGCTCGCGCAGACGAGTGCCGACATTTTGCTGGTCGGCAACACCCTGATGCCGGTCGCTACCGCGGTCGATATTGCGCGGGGCACATTGCGTGTCGTACGCCAGAACCTTGCCTGGGCGATCGGTTACAATTCGCTGGCATTGCCGCTCGCGGCGCTTGGATACGTTCCACCGTGGGCCGCCGCCATCGGCATGAGCGCAAGTTCGCTGATCGTCGTACTCAACGCGCTGCGCATTAATCGTTTCGGAGCATCATGAACGTCCTGTACATCCTGATTCCCCTCGCGCTGCTGCTGCTTGCCGGCGCCGTCTGGGCCTTCTTCTGGGCCGTCAGCAGCGGACAATTCGACGACCTCGACACGCCCGCCATGCGCGTCATTCTCGACGACGACAAGAAGCCCCCCGAAGCCGAGGATTCATGACGGAATTATGGCCTCTGCTGTCGGCGGCGCTGCTCGCCGGCCTCGTGGGTAGCGCCCACTGCCTGGGCATGTGTGCCGGCATCTCAGGGCTATTTGCCGTCAATGCTGAAGCCGCGTCGATGCGCGCGTCCGTACCGACTGCCGTCGTCTACAACGCGGGACGAGTCATCACCTATGCCGTGCTCGGCATCATCGTCGCCGCGTTCGGCAGCGTCATCGTCAAGGCGTCGCCGGACCTGGCGGTCGGCATTCGCATGTTGAGCGGCATCATCATCATTCTCGTCGGCCTCAAAGTCGCCTTCGATCTGCGCATACTCAATGTCATCGAGCGCATGGGCGGCACGCTGTGGGCGCGGATCGCGCCGGTCGCAACCCGGCTCGTGCCCGTGACAAGCCTGCCGAAGGCGCTCGGCCTCGGACTGGTCTGGGGGTGGCTGCCCTGCGGCCTCGTTTACAGCGTGCTGATGATCGCAGCCACCAGCGCCAGTCCGATAGGCGGCGCCGCTACGATGTTCGCCTTCGGCATCGGCACGATGCCGGCAATGGTGCTCAGCGGACTTGGCGCCGCGCGGCTGTCGAGCTTCATGCAACGCCGCGGAACGCGCATTGGCCTGGGGCTACTCGTTGTAGCCATGGGATTGGCGACAATCGCCATGCCGCTCGGCAAATTGCTGCCGGGCGGCCATCACATGTAAGGGCCTTGCCGGGTCCCTAGGTTTCTCCGGCGACCTGTTCGACCTGGCCTTCGTGGCTGGCCAGGTACGCCGTGACCGCGTCTTTACCGTCCTGCAGCTGTTCGGGCGTCAGCCGGTCCGCGACCTTGTCGCGCTCGGCAGCCGCGCTGAAGTCACCGTTTTCCGCGGCAACGGCAAACCACATGTACGCCCTGACCAGGTCTTTCTCGACGCCGGCGCCGTGCTTGTAGCAGTAGCCCATGGCCGACTGCGCCGGAATGTAGCCGAAGCCGGCGGCGAGGCGGTAAAAGCCAGCGGCCGGGACGTCGTTCATCGGGACGCCCCAGCCGTTAGCGTGCATGACGGCCAGCCGGTACAGCGCCTCCGGATGCCCTTCGCCCGCGGCCTGTCCGAACCACTTCATTGCCATCGCGTCGTCCATCGCGACACCGAAGCCGTTGGCATACATTTGCCCGACACAGAACATGGCTTCGACGTTGCCCTCATCGGCGAGCGGCTGGCAATTGGCCATTGCAGCTTCGTAATCGCCCTGTGCATAGGCAGCCAGGCCTTTCTCGAGGCTGGCGGCAGAAACAGCGGCAGACGCAAGCAGCAATACGGCGAGCAGAGTGGTTTGAGTAAAACGACGCATGACGGTTACCTCCTCAAGGCACCGCTACGGACAGATTAAGTAGCGAGCCCCGTCATTTCCTCAGGAGGAGCCCTTTTCTTCAATCGGGAGAACTACTTACCGTTGTTCGGTCTGCAGTCGTTTGTCGAGGTAAGTCCTCGTTTTGGCGGCAATTGTCTGGCATGCCCGGGCGTCGATAAACGCGTCCCGTCCCGCCGCCAGCTTGTTGTGCAGCTCGAACGAGGCATCGTGCGTGGACAGCATGATGTCGCAGTCGAGATCGGCGACGCGCGCGATCGTCTCGCCCAGGGCCTCACCGAGGCCGTCGGCGAAACGGTAGTCCGGCCGTGCTACCGCGGTCAGGCTGTCGAGATAGACGATGTCGAGGCAATGTCCCTCTTCGCAGGACTTCCAGGTCCACGAGGTGCCACCCAGCGTGTGCCCGGGCGTGGCCATGGCGCGGATCGTCACGTCACCCAGCGATAACGTCCAGCCGTCGGTCACGCCGACAGCTCCGGCGACGGCCGGAAACGCCTGCCCTGTCCTGCCGGGCCCGTACTGCGGGTCGGTCGGCAGCAGCTCTCCCCGGCGCAGCACCTCGGCCGCGTCCTCGCCCGCGTAAACGGTGGCGCCGCTAAGCCGCTGCAGCGCGGCGAGCCCGCCGGCATGATCGTAATGTGCGTGCGACAGCCCGATGAACTCGATGTCGGCCACGTCGAATCCCGCGGCCTCGATGTTGGCCGCAATGACGGCCGCCGACTGCGGCAGCCCGCCGTCGAGCAACAGCAGGCCGTCGCCGCTGTCGATGAGCACCGCTCCGAGACCGCCCGTGCCGACGTACCAGGTATTGCCATGAACGTGAAACGGCGCCTGCGGACGATTCCACTCGGCGCATTGCGCGCAGTCGATCGGCGTGTCGTACACGCCGAGCAGCGCCAGCCAGGCGAGCAGCTCAGGCATCGAGCAGCGCCGCGTGGTGTCTCAGGTGATCGCCAATGAACGTCGCGATGAAGTAGTAGCCGTGGTCGTAGCCCTCATGGCGACGCAGCTCGAGCGCCACGCCGCTCTCGGCGCAGGCAGCCTCGAGTCGCTCGGGCTGCAGTTGTTCCTCGAGGAAAGCGTCGTCGAGTCCCTGGTCGACGAGTATCTTGCCGTATGACGACGGATCGCTGACATGGCGTGCCACCTCGCTCGCATCGTAGTCGTGCCAGGTCGCGGTGTCGTCGCCGAGGTAGTTGCCCAGCGACTTCTGACCCCAGGGGCTCTGCAGCGTCGAACAGATCGGCGCGAAGGCAGAGAGTGATGTGTAGATGTCCGGGTTACGCAGGCCGATCGTCAGCGCGCCGTGTCCGCCCATGGAATGGCCCGTCAGGCCCTGCCGTTCCCGGTCGCCGGGAAAGTTGTCGAACACGGCGGACTGCAACTCCCCGGTCACGTAGTCATACATGTTGTAGTGCTGCGACCAGGGTTCGCGCGTCGCGTTGACGTACATGCCGGCGCCCAGGCCGAAATCGTAGGCGCCGTCCGGATCGTCGGGTACATCATCGCCGCGCGGACTCGTGTCCGGCGCGACGAGTATCAGCCCGAGTTCTGCGGCGTAGCGTTGCGCCCCGGCCTTGGCCATGAAGTTCTCTTCGGTGCAGGTCAGTCCCGACAGGTAGGTCACGACCGGCACGCTGCCGTTCGACGCCTGCGGGGGTACGAACACGGCGAACTGCATATCGCACTGGTTGACGTCGGAGGTATGGCGGTAGAAACCCATCGTGCCGCCGAAGCAGCGGGTCTCGCTAACGGTCTCGATTGTCATGGGCAGGCATTATGCCCGCGGGTCAGACTTTCTGGAATACGAGCGTTCCGTTCGTGCCGCCGAAACCGAAGCTGTTGGTCATGGCCGTCGTCAGGCCGGCGGCGTCGATACGTTCTGTAACGAGCGGCGCGTCGCCCAGCCCGGGGTCGGGCTCGTTGCAGTTGATCGACGGCGCGATGAAGTCGTTTTCGAGCATCAGCAGGCAGTGGATCGCCTCCTGGACACCGGTAGCGCCAAGCGAATGGCCGCACAGCGATTTGGACGAGCCGAACCGCGGCATGTCGTCGCCGAATACCGTGCGCATCGCTTCGACCTCGGTCACGTCACCAGCTGGCGTGCTGGTGCCGTGCGTATTGATGTAGTCGATGGGCGCATCGACGGTGGCGCGCGCCATTTGCATGCAACGCACTGCGCCTTCGCCCGACGGCGCAACCATGTCGGCGCCATCCGAGGTGGCGCCATAACCGACAACCTCGGCGTAGATCTTTGCGCCGCGCGCTTGCGCTCGTTCGTATTCCTCGAGTACGACCATGCCGCCGCCACCGGCGATGACGAAACCGTCGCGCGTCGCATCATACGGACGTGAAGCGGTGTCCGGCGCGTCGTTGTACTTCGATGACAATGCGCCCATGCCGTCGAACAGGCAGGCCAGGGTCCAGTCGAGTTCCTCACCGCCGCCGGCGAAAATAATGTCCTGTTTGCCCCACTGGATCTGCTCGGCGCCCGCCCCAATGCAATGCGCGCTCGTGGCGCATGCCGAGGTCAGCGAGTAATTCAGGCCCTTGATCCTGAACGGCGTTGCAAGGCAGGCCGAGATCGAGCTGCTCATTGTCTTGGTGACCGAATAGGGCCCGATCTTCCGAACGCCTCTCGAGCGCAGGACATCGGCGGCCCGGACGATCTCGCGGCTCGAGGCGCCACCCGAGGAAGCAATCAGCCCGGTCATCGGATCCGAGATCTCCGATTCCACCAGGCCCGCGTCTTCGATCGCCTGCTGCATCGAAATGTAGGCGTAAGCGGCAGAGTCGCCCATGAAGCGCATTATTTTGCGATCGATGTGCTCCTTGAGGTCGATGTCGACGGCGCCGGCAACGCGGCTGCGCATCTCCATCTCCGCAAACGACTCGTTGGCGGTGATGCCGGAGCGACCGGCTTGCAGCGAATCGAGAACCTCGGCCTTGTTATTGCCAATACAGGAAACCGCACCGATACCGGTGACGACAACACGACGCATCTGCGCCTCCTAGAAATCGTCAGTTGAAGTGAACAGTCCGACCCGAAGGTCCTCGGCCGTGTAGATCTCGCGGCCGTCGACCGACATCGTGGCATCCGCGATCGCCATGTTCAACTTGCGGGTGATCACGCGCTTGATGTCGATCTGGTAGGTGACCAGCTTCGCATCCGGCAGGACCTGCCCCGTGAACCTGACCTTGCCCGAGCCGAGGGCGCGGCCGCGGCCCGGGAGGCCGGACCACACCAGGTAGAATCCGACCAGCTGCCACATGGCGTCCAGCCCCAGGCACCCCGGCATGACCGGGTCGCCCTCGAAGTGGCAGTCGAAGAACCACAGGTCTGGCCTGATATCGAGTTCGGCCTTGATTTCGCCTTTGCCGAACTGGCCGCCATCCTTCGAAATATGCGTTATACGGTCAAGCATGAGCATATTTGGTAATGGCAGGCGTCCATTGCCCGGGCCAAACATCTTGCCGTGACCGCATTCGAGCAGGTCTTCGTAGCTGAACGAACTCGGCCTTTCCGTCTCGGAAACCGCCTCTGCAGGTATGGAATTCATGATGTCTCCAGCGCCGGTGGGCTGGTGGGTTGGCGTGCGCGGGCGCACTAGGTCTGGAGATAATTTTAGCGCTCGGGAGGCTTTTAGGCTTTCGAATGTGCGCCAAACGGCGCCGCGCTATGCCGCCTGTCAAACGAGGTAGTAGACTCGGGGTCCCGCTACCCGCAGAGGAAACCGGCCATGCTTCAGCTCCTGCTCGGAATTTTGTTGTTCTTCGGCATGCACTCGGCGTCGATCGTCGCCCTGCCGGTGCGCGAGCGCATGGTCGCAAAGAACGAGATGGCCTGGAAGGGCCTGTACGCCCTGGCGTCCCTCGTCGGCATCGTGCTCATGGTCCGCGGCTACGCGGAACTGCGCGCCACGCCGACCGTGCTGTACGTCACGCCTTACTGGCTGCGCCATGTCGCAGCGCTGTTGCTGCTGCCCGTGTTCATCTTCTTCATTGCCCCGTATTTCCCGGGCCGCATCAAGAAGGCGCTCAAACACCCGCAGCTCGTCGCCGTAAAGCTGTGGGCGTTCGCGCACCTGCTCGTCAACGGCATGCTCGCTGACGTATTGCTGTTCGGCTCGTTTCTCGTATGGGCGGTCGTCGATCGCATCTCCTTGAAAAACAGGGCCCAGCGGCCGCTGCCCGGAGCGCCGGAATCCGGCGTCAACGACGTCATTATCGTCGTGGTGGGCCTGGGTCTGTATGCCGTGTTCGCGTTCTGGGCCCACGAGTGGCTGTTCGGCGTGCGGCCCTTCGTCGCTACCTAGACTTTGGCCAGCCCGACTTGAGGTGCAGGTCGCGCTGCGGGAACGGAATCTCGATGCCGTACTCGGCAAGCTTGGTTTCCAGCGCCCACAAGTAGGCCGAGCGGCAGCGCGTTGGCCGCCGGGCGCCCTGGCGATTGACCCACACCAGTAGCAGGAAGTTGATGCTGCTGTCGCCGAATTCAGTCAGCCACACGTCGGTCTCGCGACCGCGCCGGTTCGCCATGGTGTAGGGCACTTCCTCGGCGGCCTCGAGCGCCGCCTTGCGCACGAGCTCCTTGTCCGAACCATAGGCAACGCCGAACGGCACGCGAACCCGGCGCGTGCGCTCATTGAGCGTCCAGTTGGTCAGGCGCGTGCTGACGAACTCCGAATTCGGCACGACGATGTCGATGTTGTCGTTCGTATTGATCAGGGTGCTGCGCACGTTGATGGCCTTGACCGTACCGGTCAGGCCGTTGTCGAGCTCGATGTAGTCGCCGACGCGCAGCGAATGCTCGAAAAGAATGATAAGCCCCGAGACGAAGTTGTTGACGATCGACTGCAAGCCGAAGCCGATACCAACCGACAGCGCGCCGGCAACCAGCGCGAGGCTGCCGAAGTCCAGCCCGATCGATGACAGCGCGATAAACAGGGCGATAGTGATGATCAGGTAATGCGTCAGGCGGCCGACCGTGTACAGCGACGCCTGGGTGCCAGCCGAGCCGTCGTCGCCGAACCGCCTGATGGCCACGCGAATGCCGCGCGACAACAGAGCCGCGAAGATCAGGATCAGGAACACCCGCAGCACGTCGTCGCCGTTGACGGGCGTTTCGCCGATGGAGAACCAGGTGACGTCGCCGAGCGCCGCGATGCGCGCATACCCGGACTTGAGGGCGCGCGTGACGTCCGCCAGCCACGACCGGAACGCGCCTTCGTACTCGGACGCGGCGAGATCCACTACCACGGACAGGAGCTCGAGGTCGGCGACCGCGGCCTGCAGCTGCCGGGCCTGGGCAAGGGTTTCCTGAGCCGTGCCGACGCGCTGATCGAGGACGCGTTGCGCGGCCCTGTCCAGGCCCTCACGACTCATGCCCTGCGCGGCGATCAGTTCTTCCTGGGTTTCCCGCTCCCAGTCGGGGGCGCGTTGCACGATGCTGCGAATCAACTCCGACCATTCGAGTGACCGGTCTCGCAGCGCCGCAGTGTCGGGATCGGCGTCCAGCACGAGCTGGCTCCACGCCAGGTGCGCCTCGTCCTGCGCCAGCGTGACCTGGGCCAATGCGAGGTCGACCTCCGCATCGACCAGGCGTTGTTGCTCGAGGCGCTGCTGTGACCGTCCCTCCGGCGTGTCTTCATCGAGCTCGCTGGCGGCAAGCTGCGCTGCGCTGACTCGCGCATCGGCAGCTTCGACACGCCTGGCGCCAGCTTCGACGCGCTCCTGCAGTTCGGCAAGGTCGTCTTCGTCGGCGGTTGCCTCCAGGCGATCGGTCGCGACGCTCACACGCTCCGCGACCGCGTTCGCGTATTCGGTGTGGCGCTCTAGGCGGTCGGTCAGCAGTTCGAGCCGGCGCGCCGATATCGCCTGCGCGGCACGCGCCTGCACGAGGCGCAGCGCGGCCAGCCAGCGATCGTCGCCGGCTGCAGCATCGAAATACTCGTTGAACACCGCATCGCGGCGGCGCGTAGCGCCGTCCAGCACACGTTGTTCCCGGTCGACCTCTACCCGGTCTGCCGCGACCTCGGCATCTGCATCGCGCGCCATGGCCGCGAAGCGCAGCAGGTCCTCGATCGAATAACCGACGGCCGCCGCCGGCAGCTCCTGCACTTCCGTCTCTTCCTCGACCCGGAGGTTGAGCAACGCCGACAGGTTGTTCTCGACCGACTCGAGAACGCCCAAGGCGATCTCCTGGTTCGCAGGACTCAGTCCATCGATGTCGTCCCGCACGGTCTGCAGGAAGGTAGCAACGCGCGGCTCGACCTCCTCGCGCGTGCCTTCAAAATAGGTCCACCAGTCGCTGGCAAGTTCGTCGAAAGTTGGGGGCGCCGGCGGGGCTGGCTGCTCCGCCTGCTGGGCGGATACCGGTACGGCGACCAGCATGCTCAGCAACAGGGCGAGCAGGCGCGACGGCATCGCGATCTTCATGCGATCAGATCTTATCGTAATCCAGCGTTACGGTGTCGGATACCGGCCGGGACTGGCACGCCAGGACAAAGCCCTTCTCGACCTCCCAGGGCTCGAGGCCATAGTTCGTCGCCATCGTGACCTCCCCCTCGCGCACGTGGCAGCGACACGTTGCGCACACGCCGCCTTTGCAGGAATACGGCAGGTCGATGCCGCTGCCGGCGGCCGCGTCGACGATGTTGTCATCGGCACGGTGCATGTCGAAATGTTTCTTGTGGCCATCCATGATGACCGTGATGCTGGCGTGGTCCGCCGCCCTCTTCGCCTCGGCCTTTGGCTTTGCCCCTTTGCGCGGCACGCCGAAGCGTTCGGAGTGCACGCGGGCCTCGTCCATGCCGAGGTCCACCAGCGCCGCGGTGACATCGCGGATCATTGTGTCTGGGCCGCAGACGAAGCAGTCGGTTGCACGCAGGCCCGCGCCGAAGTGCTTGTAGAGGTCGCGCACCTTGTCGCCGTCGAGCCGGCCTACCATGGTGTCGAACTCCTGCTCCTCCTGGCTGAACACGAAGTTCAGCTGCAGACGCTCGGGATAGAGATTCTTGAGCGCGTACAGGTCGTCGATGAACATCGTCGAGGCCTGCCTGCGGTTCCCGTAGAACAGGATGAAGCGGCTGTTCGGCTCGCCGGCGAGCAGTGACTTGATCATCGACAGGATCGGGGTGATGCCGCTGCCGGCTGCGAAGCCCACGTAGTCGTTGGCGTTGTCCGGGTCCGGCTGGACATGGAATTGCCCGGATGGCGGCATGGCCTCGAGCGCGTCGCCGGCCTTGAGGTTCGCCGCCGCGTACTCCGAGAATGTGCCGCCGGGCTGCACGCGTACGCCGATCTCCAGGGGGTACTCGTCCTGCGCCGAACAGATACTGTAGGTGCGGCGCAGTTTCTTGCCGTCGATCGTCGCCTGGAACGGCAGGTGCTGGCCGGGCAGAAACCGGTACTCGTCGCGCAGTTCGTCGGGGACGTCCAGCGTGATGCGCACGGAGTCAGAGGTTTCGGGACGGATGCGTTGAATGGTGAGTGGTTGAAATTGCTTCATTAATTGTGCCTGCGCCCGCCGGGGCGGGCTCCTACCCGAAAATCATATGCATTTGAAGTATTCGAACGGCTCGAGGCAGGCCTTGCACTTATAGGACGCCTTGCAGGCCGTCGAGCCGAATTCACTGACCACCACGGTATCCGTCGATTCACAGCGCGGGCAGGCGATGGTCCGCGTGCCATGCAGCAGCTCTCGCTTGCTGCCACCCTCGGCCGGTGGCGCAATGCCGTAGGCTCGCAACTTGTCCCTGCCCTCGCGGCTGATCCAGTCGGTCGTCCACGGCGGCGACAGCACCCGCTCGATCCGGACGTTCTCGATGCCCTGCCGGAAAAGCGCGTCGACCACGCTCTGCTCAATGACTTCGGTTGCCGGGCAGCCCGAATAGGTAGGCGTCAGCTCGACGATGACCTCGTCGGCGATTTTCACATCCCGCAGGATGCCCAGGTCGGCAATGGTCAGGACCGGGATCTCCGGGTCCGCGACCTCGGACAACCACTCGAGCACCTGCTCGCGGCTTAACGAGATGGCTACCAACTCGCCCCCGGGTGCGCGCGCTGCAGATACTGCATCTCGGCAATCATGTAGCCGAGGTGCTCGCTGTGGCGGCCTGCCTTGCCGCCGCTCGCCATCCAGGCGTCTTCCGGCATCGCCAGCGTGGCTTCTTCAAGCACCGCGGCAACCGTCTCCCGCCACTGTTCGCGAATCCTGTACAGGTCGGGACCGTCGAATTCGTTCTCGAAGACGTTGTCCACTTCATCAGCGGCAAACATCTCGCCCGTGAATCGCCACAGGTTGTCGACTGCCTCCTGCGCCCTGGCGTGACTTTCCTCGGTGCCGTCGCCGAGACGGATCAACCACTGCGTGTTGTGGCGCAGGTGATAGCGGATCTCTTTCTCGGCGCGCGCTGCAATCTCGGCGATGCGCTTGTCAGCACAATGCACGAGCTCTTCGAGTTGCCGCAGGTAAAACGCCTCGAACAGCACGAGCTTCGCGATCGAGTCGCCGAAGTGGCCGTTAGGCTGTTCGATCAACAGCAGGTTGCGGTACTCGTTTTCGTCGCGCAGCAACGCGAGGTCGTCCTCGTCGCGGCCCTTGCCTTCGAGTTCGCCGGCGTAGGCATAGAACATGCGCGCCTGCCCGATGTAATCGAGCGCGAAATTGGCGTTCGCCAGTTCTTCCTCGAGCTCCGGGTAAGCGGCGACCAGCTCGACCATGCGCTGGCCGAGAATCAGCGCGTTGTCGCCAAGCCGCAGGGCATAGGCGAGCAGTGCATCGTTCTTGTTCACAGGTTTTCGACTCCCTCGGGTATTTCGTAGAACGTCGGGTGCCGGTAGATCTTGTCCTCGGCGGGCTCGAAAAACGCGGCCGACTCGGCCGGGTCGGATGCCACGATCTGGCTCGACCGGACAACCCAGATGCTCACGCCTTCGCTGCGGCGCGTGTAGGTATCGCGCGCATGGTCGAGCGCCATCTGGTCGTCCGCGGCGTGAATGCTGCCGGCATGGCGGTGACTCAAGCCGGATTTGCTACGAATGAAGACCTCGTAGAGCGGCCATTCTTTGTTCGACATGTTGAATTCCTACGCTGCCGCTTTGGCAGCCTGTTTTTCGCCGTAGGCGCGCGCGGCTTCCCGCACCCACTCGCCATCGTCGTGCGCCTTGCGGCGCTTGCCGAGACGCTGCCTGTTGCAGGGTCCATTACCCTTGATGACCTCGATGAACTCCTGCCAGTCGATCTCGCCGAACCGGTAGTGTCCGCTTTCCTGGTCAAACACGAGATCGTCGTCGGGCACCTGGAGTCCCAGGAACTCGGCCTGCGGCACCGTGACGTCGACGAATTTCTGCCGTAACTCGTCGTTCGAAAAACGCTTGATTTTCCAGGCCATCGACTGCGCGGAGTGTTTCGAATCGGCATCGTTGGGGCCGAACATCATCAGTGACGGCCACCACCAGCGGTTCAGCGCGTCCTGGGCCATCGCCTTCTGCCCGGCCGTGCCCGCGCAGAGCACCCGCAATATGTCGAAACCCTGGCGCTGGTGAAAACTCTCTTCCTTGCAGATGCGCACCATCGCCCGCGCATAGGGTCCGTAGGAGCAACGGCACAAGGGAATCTGGTTCATGATCGCGGCGCCGTCGACAAGCCAGCCGATGGCCCCGATGTCGGCCCAGGTCAGTGTCGGGTAATTGAAGATGCTCGAGTACTTGGCCTTGCCGGACAGCAGGCCGGCCACCATCTGGTCGCGTGACACGCCGAGCGTCTCGCCGGCGCTGTACAGGTACAGGCCGTGCCCCGCCTCGTCCTGGATCTTCGCCAGCAGGATCGCCTTGCGCTTGAGCGTAGGCGCGCGCGTGAGCCAATTGCCCTCGGGCTGCATGCCGATGATCTCCGAGTGAGCGTGCTGGGAGATTTGCCGGATCAGCGTGCGGCGGTAGGCCTCGGGCATCCAGTCCTTTGCCTCGATCTTCTCCTCGGCATCGATGCGCGCCTGGAAAGCCTCGAGCTGCTCGGGCGTCTCCAACTGCTCGCGCTTTGGCGCGGATTTATCTTTCTGATCAAGACCCTGTGTATACATGAGATCTCCGGTCGGAATTGTCCCGCATGGCCGCGGGCTGCTGCGGGCGGTCGCCCGCAACTCTGCGCCACAATGTGTCACATTTCTTGTGCGAATTCAATATTTTCTGTATCACTTTAACCATTGAGCAACGACTGTCCACGGGCCACGGCGCGGCCGCGAAACAGCGCCACGAACTCATCACGCTGGTTGACGACCTCAACGGCGTAGACCCCGCTGCGCTTGCCGCGGTGCTCCTCGAGCGCGACCGCACGCAATGTGTCGCCGACGAAGGCCGGACGCAGGAACTCGACCGTTCCCGATCCGGCAACGGTTACGTCGTCGTAGGCATTGCAGGCAAATGCGAACGCCGTGTCGGCCAGGGTGAAAATCAGCCCGCCGTGACAGAGGTCGAAGCCGTTGACCATGTCCGGACGCACGCTCATCGTGGCGACGGCCGTACCCGGCTCGGGGATTTCTATCTCGATGCCGAGGGCGCGAGACGCCGTGTCGTTCTCGTACATGCGGTCGGCACAGGCCCGGGCCCGCTCGAGGTCATTGGTCATCGCAGTCCTCCGAATCGCTTCATGAAGCCGGCCGCCGGCGGCGGCAGGGAGCCCTCGGCCGTCTCCATGGTCTCCGTCAGGTAGTCGTCGGCCGCCGCGTACACGGCCCGGTACAGGTTGCGGCAGAGCTGGTACGCCGCGGTCCCGTGCCAGCTCGCAGGCAGCAGCTCCGCGGGCAGCTGCGGGTCCCTCAGCAGCACTTTGCGATACTCCTGGATCAGTAACGTTCGCACCAGGAACGCGGATTTTGGCTGCACGTTCGCGTCTTTTCCGTACGCTTTGAGCACCGGGCGAAAGCGCTCAACGAAACTCGCATAGCGCTCGTCGATGTCGGCGAGGTTCCAGCTGTCGCGGACCAGGGCCCGCATGCCCGGCTCGTTGCGCACCGTACGACCGGCCATCACCACGAGCTCGTCGCCAAGACCCAGGCGATCGAGCGCCAGGTCGAGCACGGCCATGTCCGGCGCCGGATGGGCCAGGACATTGGGCGACAAAGAACCGAACCCGATCCAGCCCAGTTCCTTGCGCACGAGATCCTTGGTTGCCGGTTCGATACCGGTCATCAGGACCGTGGTCCACTCCCCGTCCCAGGCGGACGCGGGCTCGCCGTAGATCTTCTGGGTGGCCTGCTCGAATCGCTCGCGCCCCGCATCGGTCAGGCTGTAGTAGCTGCGCCTGCCGATCTGCCGGGACTGCAGCCAGCCATCCTGGACCAGGCGGAATACCGACGTGCGCACGAGCCGTTCATTGACGCCGAACTCCCGCATGGCGGCAATCAGGCTGCCCAGCCACACGGTGCCGCCACGCGGCGCGATCGCGTCACCGAAGACAGTCGTAATCAGCGACCCCGCACGCAGCGTCGTGCGGGAGCGAAATTCGGCAACGAGGCTCTGGCTGGCGGATTCGATCGTCATGGCTGCCGTTGTTGCGCCCGGGGCTTGTGACCGTATATTGTGATACCGAATTTTTCAAACCCCTGCACTTTTTGTATCTCACTATGAAGCTAGGCAACCTGGTACAGGACCAATGGGTGGACGGCAGCGGGGAAGGACGCTCCCTCCGATCTGCAGTCTCCGGTGAATCGATAGCCACCATCACAAGCGACGGGCTCGACTTCAAGGCAATGCTCGACCACGCGAAGCGTGTCGGTGGGCGAAATCTGCGCAAGCTGACGTTTCACGAGCGCGGCTTCATGCTCAAGGATCTCGCGATCTACCTCAACGAGCACAAGCGGGA
>JASJBB010000078.1 GCA_030066735.1 Woeseiaceae bacterium
TACTCGCTGACGGCCAAGGGCCGCAAGCGGCTCGACAAGCTGCGCCAGGACTGGCGCCGCATCCAGGGTGGCGTCGCAAATGCACTGGAGGCCGGCAGTCATGCATGAGCTGAACAAGCGGCAGCTGCGCCGGGACCTGATCGGCGCCGGCATCGCACCACGGCATGTGCGGCGTACGATCGACGAACTGCAGGATCACTTCGACGACGTCGTCGAGCAGGAACTCGAGGAGGGAACCGACCGGCTGACGGCCCGCCGGAACGCACTGGGCAGGATCGGTTCCGTCGATGACATCGTTGCCGCTGTCAGAGCGCGGCCCGAGCTGCAGAGCTGGGCCTTCCGGTTTCCGCGCATCGCTGCCGTGCTGTACCCGCTGACGTTCGTCGCGCTGCTGCCTGCGGCGCCGGTATTCATCGGCTATGCCAACGCCAACCTCGTGGTGCGCTGGACCGCGTGCCTGTTCCTGAGCGCCCTTGTGACGGCCGGGCTGTTTCTGTTCCTGCAGCTCGCGATCCGGTTCAGCTAGCCGCCGCTCACCGGCAAATACCCGGTCAGGGTTGCGCGCACACGCAGCTTGCCCTTGCGGTGCTGTTCGATGACGACGGGCAGGTAGCCGAGGTCGGCCGAGCACCATAACGTCGTGGTTCGTTTGCTGCCTTCGGCCTGGTGCCGTATCCCGACGACCTCAAACTCACCCGCAGGGACTTTGACGGATTTCTCTCCCAGGATCTCGATATTGACCGGGCGCAGCCGGTCGATTTCGAACATGGTGTACCTGTCGCTGGGCGTACCGTTAAGCAGGTCGTGCATGACTTCGTACTGGATGGACACGCGGTCGTGGGCGAGTCCGTCAATCACCGATACGACATCTTCCCCGTTGACCGTGCCGCGGGCCTCGCCGGCTTCCCAGTCGAACTCGATCGTGGCGTCGGTCTTGTCGCGGGTCAGCGTGTCCTTCGAGGAGTAGACGCGTGGCTTGACGCCGTCGCCCGCCAGATCGAAGCGCGAGGTCTCCGCGATCGAACCTCGAGCCAGCATGCGCGACATGCCGGTTGCCCGGATCACGTGCGTGGCCTCGTAGCCCGTGTCGGTGGCGTCGAGCCTGGTCTGCAGTTCGCCACCGAGCACGCTGATCTTGACCTTGTAGGTGGCCGAGTGGGGCGTCAGGGCCGTCTGGGCGACCGACGGGGTTGCGGCGCACAGCAGCAAAAGGGTTATCAGGAGTCGGGTCACGCGGCCCTCAGTCGGCGTCCAGTCGAGCTTCGCATTCTTTCATGAGTGACATGACTCGTTCCTGAACGGCGAGCCGGTGCGGCTCGATCTCGTCCATGCGCGTGCCGGCCGGAATCTCGTAAGGCTCGCCGATGCCGACGACGACCCGGGCGAACGG
This sequence comes from Woeseiaceae bacterium, assembly GCA_030066735.1. GTDB lineage: Bacteria > Pseudomonadota > Gammaproteobacteria > Steroidobacterales > Woeseiaceae > UBA1847. The sequence goes on from JASJBB010000078.1 coordinate 1,391, forward strand.
CTTCGGAATCATGAAACGGTCCCAGCGATTGAGATACCAGGCCCGGTCGGCCGCACAGGACACGGGTACGATCGGCACCTTGCCCACGCGGGCCATCAGCATGACACCCGTCTTCAACTCATGCTGCGGTCCCTGCGGCCCGTCCGGGGTCGACACGATCGAATAGCCCTTGCGCATCATTTCGTGCTGGTCGCGCAATGCCAGCGCGCCACTCTGGTTGGCCGAACCGCGGATGACCTCCGCGCCGTAGGCGCGGGCGATGCGTTCGGGTACCTCGCCATCGACCGAGCCCGAGATCAGGAAGCAGGCCTTGAAGCCGCGGCGAATCCACTCACGGACCCGGCCCGAGCACAGCACGTGGTGCTGGTGCCAATAGGCGGGCGCGCAGACGGTCTTGCCGTCGAGGAAAGGCTCGATATGCTCCTCGCCGAAGACGGCCCGGACCCGGTAGGTGCGGGTCAGGACGTGGGTAAAGGCCCTGAGTATCGGCATGCCGATGGCATAGTAGAACCGCCTCAACGGCGTCATGCGCCGTTCGGAGCGCGGATTGCGCCGCGACTCGACGGACTGGAAATCTTTGGGCTGCTCGTTGCTCATGGCGTCTGGACAGGACTCCTGCGCCGAGTTTGCAGTATCGGTTCGTTGCCGGTCAATGTAATATTGCGCCTCCGATTTTTGCTGGTAAATCATGCAGCTTTACGACACCTTGATCGATCTGCTGGCCGACGTTCGCAGCAGGGACCGCCACATTCGCTTCATCGACGGCGAGGACGACGAGAGCACCGTCAGCTTCGCAGATCTGTGGGACCGGGCGCTGGCGCTGCTCGGCTCGCTGCAGGCGCGTGGCATGCAAAAGGGCGACGAGCTCGTCATCTTCAGTACATCGAACGAGAGTTTCGTGGTGGCCTTCTGGGCTGCGATCCTGGGTGGCATCGTGCCGGTGCCGGTGGCCGTCGGCATCAGCGACGAACACAAGCACAAGCTGTTTCGCATCCTGCGTCAGCTCGAGAAGGCCACGTTGTTTACCGAGCAGGACCTGCTCGACCGGCTGCTGGCGTTCTCGCGGGACAACCAGCTCGACGACGTTACCGCCATTCTCGAGGACCGGACGTCGCTCATGAGCGACGTCGTCCCCGGTGAGAACGGGGAGGTGTATGCGGCGACTCCGGGTGACGTGGCTTTCATCCAGTATTCGTCAGGATCGACGAGCGACCCCAAGGGCGTCTGCCTGACGCATCGCAACCTGTGCATCAACATCCGCGCGATCGTCGAGGGCACGGGCTGGGCCGAGGACGATGTCAGCCTGAGCTGGATGCCGCTGACGCACGACATGGGCCTGATCGGGTATCACCTCAGCGTCCTGGGGGCCGGGATGAACCACGCCGTCATGGACACGAATGCGTTCGTGCGGCGGCCGTTATTGTGGATGATCAAGGCCAATGAGCTCCGCGCAACGCAGCTGTGCTCGCCGAACTTCGGCTACAAGCATTTCCTGAAGCTGTTCGAGCGCAAGGGTCTTCCGGATATCGACCTGTCCTGCGTCAAGCTGATACTCAACGGCGCCGAGCCGATCTCCTATTCGCTGTGCGAGGAGTTCCTGGCGGCACTCGCGCCGCACGGACTCAACCGCACAGCGATGTTCCCGGTATACGGCCTGGCCGAAGCGACGGTCGGCGTGTCGATGCCCGAAGTCGGCACCGAGTACTCCCGCATCGTCGTGCACCGGCACTCGCTGCGCGTTGGCGAACCGTACGAGCCCGCGGACCTCGATGACGACGACGCGGTGAGCTTCGTCAAGGTCGGCACGGCGATGCGCGACGTCCGGATCCGCATCGCGGACGATGCCGACCAGGCGCTCGATGACGGCAAGGTCGGCAATATCCAGCTCTCGGGCGGCAGCGTCACCGAGCGCATCTACGGCGACCCGGGGGCGACGGAGAGCCTGTTTACAGCCGACGGCTGGTTGCGAACCGGCGACGTGGGCGTGTTTGTCGACGGCCAGCTGGTCATTACCGGTCGTTCCAAGGACATCATCATCATCAACGGCCAGAACTACTATCCGCACGACCTCGAGGAGATTGTCGCGGACGTCGAGGGTCTCGACCTCGGCAAAGTCGTTGTGGCCGGCACCCGCACCCACGAGAGCCAGACCGAGGAGTTGCTCGTGTTCGCGCTGTTCCGGCGGGATCTCGATACGTTCAAGATTCTCTCGCGCAAGGTCGTGGACCGCATCGGCGAACACGTCGGCCTCGAGGTCGACCACGTGATACCCGTGCGCAAGGTGCCCAAGACCACCAGCGGCAAGATCCAGCGTGCGGCGCTGCTCAATGCCTATCTCGACGGCGAGTTTGACGAAGTGCTGGGCAAGCTCGCCGGCGACACCTCGACCGAGGGCCTCGACGACGATCCGCTGGTCGCGGAGCTCGAGATGATCTGCCGTGAGCACTCGAAGGAGCGCACGATCGGGCCGGACGACAACCTGTTCGAGATCGGCATCAGCTCGCTGACCCTGACCGAGATCGCCCTCGCCGTGGACGAACGCTATCCCGGCCAGCTCGACATTAGTGATATCTTCGACTATCCCACACTGCGGGAAATTGCCGAATTCTTGCGGCAGAAGGCCTAGAGACTCCCATGACCTATTCGAGAATTGCCGGTACAGGCAGCTATCTGCCCGAAAAAGTGGTCACCAACAAGGATCTCGAGAAGACCATGGAGACCTCCGACGAGTGGATCCGGGAGCGCACGGGCATCAAGCGCCGGCACCTTGCCGCCGATGACGAGAAATGCTCCGACATGGCCCTCGCAGCCGCGCGGCAGGCTATCGACATGGCCGGCATCGAGGCAACCGACATCGACCTGATCATTGTCGGTACCGTCACGCCAGACAAGGTGTTCCCGAGCACGGCCTGCATCCTCCAGCGGCGGCTCGGCATCCACGGTTGCCCGGCCATGGATATCCAGGCGGCCTGCTCGGGGTTCATCTACGCACTGGACCTCGCGCGGCGCCAGATCGAGACGGGCGGGGCGACCACCGCACTGGTTATTGGCAGCGAGGCGCTATCCAAGGTGACAAACTGGGAGGATCGCAGCACGGCAGTCCTGTTTGGCGACGGCGCCGGCGCGGTCATTCTGCAGGCGGCCGACGAGCCCGGCATCATCGCGACCCATATTCACTCGGACGGCAAGTTCGAGGACCTGCTGGAGATCCCGTTTGGCATTTCCGGCGGATACGACAAGGTCCTGGCCGGCGAGGCCTATATCCAGATGCAGGGCAATGCCGTCTTTCGTAAAGCCGTTGGGACGCTGGGCTCAATGGCCCAGGAGACCCTGGACGATCACGGCGTCGACAAACACGACCTCGACTGGCTGGTTCCACACCAGGCCAACCTGCGCATCATTGCAGCGGCCGCGAAGAAGGTCGACATGCCGATGGAGCGCGTGGTCGTGACCGTGGACGAGCATGCCAACACGTCCAGCGCCTCGATACCCCTGGCGCTCGATACCGCGGTGCGGGACGGCCGTATCCAGCGCGGCCAGCTGCTGCTTTTCGAGGCGTTCGGGGCCGGGTTTACCTGGGGATCGGCACTGGTCCGGTTCTAGGCAGTCGCGCGAAATCCGGCGGCAAAGCCGATATTTACAGTTAAGTTCAAGTCGAGAAAAGCTTCCTTTCTTATTGTTTTTGATCGGAAAAACAAAATTTTACCGATCCTGCTAAAATCTGGCCACCGCGCCTCACGGCGCTGAATAACAAAAAAAGCAATAAGAAAAAATCATAAGGGGAAAAGACTATGAACCAGGAGCGTATCTACGTGATCGCCTTGCTCGCGATCGGTTTGCTGGCATCCATTCCGCAGATTCCTGTCGGTGCCAATATCTGGGGCATGATTCTCGTCGTCGTCGGTATCGTCGGCGGGGTGATGGTCAACTACAGCGACATGATGCAACGACTGATGGTTTACGTGGTTGCTGTCGCCATGCCGATCTTCTCTGACGCGCTGAACGTGCTGCCAACGGTAGGTCCCTGGCTGAATACGCTGCTCGACAACGTCGCCACGGGCATACAGGGAATGGCAATCGGGCTGGTCGTTATGGGGTTGCTGGCTCGCGCGAAGGGCTAGACGGCCAAAGATCGCTTGCTTAGGGAAGGGCTGCCTCGAAAGGCAGCCCTTTTTGGTTGCGGGCGTGTAAAGTCCCCGCTATGAACACGACAACAAGACTCTGGGCAGGCATTGTCCTGCTCTGGATTATGGCCCCGGCCGCGGCCGATGGACCCTCCCGCGATCAGATTCGGGCAACGGTTGACGCGAACCGCGGCGCGGCCGTGGACCTGTACCGGGAATTTCTCGGCCTGCCCAACGACGCCCTGAATCCGGGGGACATCGAGCGCCTCGTGGTCTGGATGGAAGAGGCGTTTGCCGCGCGCGACTTCGAGACGCGCCGGATCGAAACCGGCGGCAGCCCGTCGCTGTTTGCCCAACGCCTCGTGCCGGGCGCGCGGGGTACCGTGCTCGTCTACCTGCAAGCCGACGGCCAGCCCGTCGACCCGGCTGCCTGGGATCAGCCGGATCCTTACGGCGCGGTTCTCAAGGAGCGCGACGACCTTGGCCAATGGCGGCCACTGGAGTGGCATGCGCTCGAGGAGCGATTTGATCCGGACTGGCGGGTGTTTGCGCGCTCAGCGGCGGACTCGAAGGGCCCCATGACGCAGTTTCTCGTGGCGGTCGAGTTACTGGATGGCCTCGACTACATGCCTGCCTATGACCTCAAGGTCATTATCGATACCGAGGAAGAACTGGGCTCGCCGCACCTGGCGGCGGCCATCGAGCGCGACAGGGACCTGCTGGCCGCCGATTTCCTGCTGATTTTCGATGGGCCTCCGCATGCGTCCAATGGGCCCACGGTGACCTTCGGAGCCCGCGGCATCGCCACGGTCACACTGGAGACGTACGGGCCGCGAGTCGCCCAGCACAGCGGGCATTACGGCAATTTCATTCCCAACCCGGTCTTCGACATGGCGCGCATCCTGGCCTCGCTGAAAGACCCTGAGGGACGGGTGACGGTCGAGGGTTTCTACGACGGCGTCGTGATTTCCGACGCGGAAAAAGCGTTGCTTCGGGCCGTGCCTGACGACGAGCAGAGGATCCTGGCCGACGCCGGCGTGGCGCGGGCCGATGCCGTGGCGCCCACGCTGCAGGAGGCGCTGCAATATCCCTCGCTCAACGTGCGGGGACTGCGAGCCGCCTGGGTCGGTGACGAATCGCGGACGATTATTCCGCCCAGGGCGACCGCCGAGCTGGATATTCGCCTGGTCAAGGAGTCCGACGCCGAGCGACTGATGGGCCTGTTACGCGAGCACATTGAGGCGCTGGGCTACACCATCATCGACGCCGAGCCTTCCGAGGAGCAGCGGCTGGCCCATCCGCGGCTGCTGAAATTCTCGTATGACGTCAGCTATGGAGCGTTTCGCTCCGATTTCGATTCCCCGGCGGGCCGGATGGCGCGAGCCGGAATGCGGTCGCTGTACGGCGAGGAGCCGATCCTGATCCGGACGATGGGTGGCTCGATCCCGATCGCGCCGCTTGTCGAGACCCTGGGCATTCCGGCCGCAACGGTCCCCACGGTGAATATCGACAACAATCAGCACAGCCCGAACGAAAACCTGCGGCTGGGCAACTTCATTGAGGGTATCGCGATCCTGATGTCAGTCCTGAGTCAGGATTTACCCGATTAATATGACATAAATTACTGAAAAACAGGATGTTTCGGTTTTTCAATGTGATACAGTTGACCTGTCGCAAATCAGCGACAGGTGGTGAAATCAGGCGCAAGGCCCGCAATTGCTATGGATGACAAGGATTTAGACGTACCGCTTTCCCAGTCCAGCGTGACGCTGAAGCTGGAGCTGATCCAGAAGCGCTGCAGCGAGCTGATGGACGATCCGGATTCGCTGGAGCTGGCGCTGGAAGAGCCGGCGGCGGGCGATGCGGGCTCCGGCGACCCCTACAATCACCGGTCCTGAGACGCCTCACGGTGCAGTGAGCGCAGTACCTTAAGCCGCCAGAGCCAGATCGCCACGATCATCATTGCCGCTACCGGCAGCGCAAAACGCGGATTCAGAATCACGATGAAGTCGTAGATCCCGTGTAGCAGGGCCGCGACGGCCGTGCTGACGATCACCGTTATGGTGATCGCGCGCCCCGAGATGTGCGCCTGCGTTATCCAGTGCCCCCAGATCGACGCGAATAGCATGTGAATGACAGGGCTCGCGAACCCTCTCGCTATCGCCTCGAAAGTGTCCATGAACTCGAGGTACTGCCAGTTCTCCACGGTCGCATAACCGAGACCAATGAATGAGGCGTAGATGATGCCGTCCATCGGCTCGTCAAGCTCCTTGAATCGCAGCACGACGATAAGAAACGGCAGGAGTTTGGCGATTTCCTCGATGGGGCCGATGACCAGGACCGCGTAGGCGAGCAGGGCCCAGGGGTTGGTCTCGGCCAGGTAGCCGGCGTCGTGCCGCAGGCCGATGATGCCGAGGGCTTCGTAGAGGCCGGCGGAAATTCCCGCCGCGAGCATGCCCAGCAGGAACGTCAGGACCAGGTGGCCGGTTGGCTCGGGAAGGTGCCGGTCCTTGTGGTAGTGGTAACCGGCCCAAAACAGGACCGGTACGGCGATGGGCGCTATCGCAAGTAGCTGCCCCATCGCCGTACGCTAGCCGTGAGCAGGGCTTAGAACCGCACCGTGCCCTGCAAGCTGACGGTCCGGCCGCGGCTGTAGAACGCGTAGTTCGACTTGGCGCCGAACGTGCTGCCGGCCAGCGGCGTGTCGCCACCGAAGGTCAGGACCTTTTCGTCGGTCAGGTTTTTCGCCAGCGCCGCAACTTCCCAGCGGCCCGACTGTCCGCCAATGCTCAGGCGTGCGTTCAGCATCGTGTAGCTGTCCTGCACAAGGGCCGGGTCGAACGTGGCGGAGGCGTCGTAGTCGTCCGTGTAGAACACGTCAAACAGAGCGCCGAACTCCAGGCTGTTGCTGACCGGAACGCGGATGTCGAACGATACGTTGCCCTGGAAATCCGAGACCATCTGGTTCGAGTTGCCGGTGTAGCTGCAAAGTTCCGGCGTACCGTCGCCGTTCAGGTCGACATCGGGCGTCGCGCCGAAGTAGCACTGGCCGTTCTCGAAGTCCGTAAACTCGAAGTCCGTCACCGCGAGACCGCCTGAAACGGTCAGGTAGTCCGTCGCGGCCCAGCGCATGTCCATCTCCAGCCCCTGGATCTCGGCACTGGCGGCGTTGCCGACGTTGAAGCCCAGTACGCCGTCGAAGATCGAGATCTGCAGGTCATCAAACTCGGTGTAGAACGCTGCCACGTTCAGCTCGACGATGCCGTCCGCCAGCAGGAACTTGCCGCCGAGTTCGATGTTGCTGGCCTCTTCATCGTCGAATTCGAACGAGGTGGCCATGTCGGGGTAGAAGTTCTTGTTGTTGGCGCGGAAGTCGAAGCTGCCCGACTTGAAGCCCTCGGACCAGCTCAGGTACCAGAGGTTGTCGCTGCTGGTGGTGTAAACGAGCTTGACCTCGGGCGAGAACTCGGTGTTGTCACGTGATCCCTCAACGGGCAGCACGCCAAGGCCGCCGATACAGGCCGGGGATTCGCTCGTGCAAATGCCGACGCCCGGTTCCACGCCGTACAGCAACGCGTTGGCATTGTCCGCAAGCGGGGGTACCTGGGTGAAGGCGACCAGGTTGGTCGACGTGATGCCGAACAGGCTGCCGTAGACGAGCGGGGCGATGGTCTGCCCTGGTGTCAGCGGACCGCCGTCGCCGTTGACGATCGTCAGCGTACGGAATCCGTCGCGCTCGTCTTTCGTGACGCGGCCGCCAAGCTGCAGCGTGAAGCTCTCATTGAAATGAATATTGAACTGGGCGAAGGCCGAAAGGACGTCGTTCTCGACACTCGCCTCGCGAGCCGCCATCGTATCGGCAACCGCCACGCCCGAGCCTGGTGACTGCGCTTCGATCGCCGGGATCAGGAGCGAGGTCGGGGAGACGACGATCTGGTCCTCGAAGTCGTGGTCGCTCGTCTGGTAGTAAACGCCGGCGATGTAATCGAACGAACCGCCGAGCGGCGAACTCAGACGAATCTCCTGGCTGATCTGCTCGTACGTCTCTTGCAGTGCAGCGCCAAACACATCGGCGCCCGTGAAGTCACAGTCGCAGAATTCGTCGTACTCGAAGTTGGAGTAAGCCGTGATCGACTCGAGGTTGTATTCGCCAAGAGCCCAGTCCAGCGTCAGTACGATCGTCTCCGATTCGTTCTCGCTGAAATCGCCATTCGAGGTGCGCTTGTCGTCCTGCACGACGTTGGCCAGCGTCGGGTCGGGCGTTCCACCGGACGCCAGCTGCAGGCCCTGCAGGATCTGGTGATACCGGGCGCCCGCGAACGGACCGCCAGCGGCAGGCTGCTCGTTGACAATCTCGATATGCCGCCCGTCCACGTCGAATTCGCTGATCTCGGCCTTCAGTGTGGCGACCAGGTTATCCGTTACGTCGAATGCGAGCGTGCCACGGACGGTCCAGTCTTTGCGGTTCGGCTCGCTGGCATTCAGCGTCAGGTTGTCCATGTAGCCGTCGAGTTCGCGCATCCGTGCGGCAACGCGATAGCGCACGCGGTCCGTGATCGGCCCGGAGATGGCGCCTTCGAGAATCGACTCTTCGTCCTCAAACTCCCAGGACGCCCGAACGTGACCCTCGAACTGGTCGGTCGGTTGCGCCGTGGAGATGTTCAGCGCGCCGGCGACCGAGTTCTTGCCGAACAGGATCGACTGCGGGCCGCGCAGGATTTCTACGCGTTCGATGTCGAGAAACGGCGAGCGCCACTGCTGGGCGCGGCCGTAGTAGACGCCGTCGATGTAGGTGCCGACCGACTGCTCGAACGCCTGGTTGATGCCCGAGCCGATGCCGCGCACGAACGCGTTGGTGCCGATACCGGTCTCGGTGAGTGTGAAGTTCGGCACGAGGAACTGGATGTCCTCGGCTTTCTGGATGGCGCCCTGCAACATCGTGTCGCCGGTGACGGCCGATATCGATACCGGAACGTCCTGCAGTCCCTGCTCACGGTAAGCGGCCGTGACGACAATTTCTTCCAGCGACCGTTCGGCCGATTCCTGGGCCTGTACGGGTGCCGTTGCCAGCAGTGCGGGTACGGTGAAAGTGCCGAGCATCGTCAGCCCGGCCAGCTTGGTACGCTTCATTGAGATCCCCCTCGTATGCGTTATAGTCGATATTAGACGCCGCCTGTTAAGGGCAGTCAATAAAAGCAGAGCATATGTCGAAGAAAAACCAGAGCTTTTTGCCTTAATCCAGTCATTCCTTCCCTGACGTATCGATGAGTAATCTCGCGCTGTACCTGATTTCGGTGCTGGTCTGGGGCTCGACGTGGTTCGCGATCGAGTTTCAGCTTGGCCTTGTCGAGCCCGAAGTGTCGATCGTTTACCGGTACCTGGGCGCATCGGCACTGCTGTTCGGCTGGAGTTTCTATCGCGGGCTCAACCTGTCGTTCAGCTGGCGCGCGCACGGCTGGTTCCTGCTCATGGGGATGTTCCTGTTCGGCCTCAACTACGTGCTGGCCTACCGGGCGCAGATCTACATCACGTCGGCCCTGACCGCGATCGCATTCTCGTCGATCCTGTGGATGAACATACTCAATGCGCGGCTGTTCTTCGGCACGCGAGCCGGGGCCAGGACTATTGTCGGTTCGCTGCTTGGCGTGGCCGGCATCGTCATCCTGTTCGCGCCGCAGGTGCAAAACGTGTCGCTGAGCGACACGGTGCTGCTCGGCTCGGTGCTCGCCTTGCTTGGCGCCCTCGCGGCCTCGTTCGGCAACATGGTCTCGCAGGGCGCCCAGAAGCGCGGCCTGCCGATCGTGCAGTCGAACGCGTGGGGCATGTTCTATGGCGCATTACTGACGGCCGTCTCGTCGCTGCTGGCCGGGCACCCGTTCAACTTCGACCCGTCACCCGGCTACGTCATCTCGCTCGCGTATCTCACCGTGTTCGGCTCGGTCGTTGCGTTCGGCGCCTACCTGACGCTGCTCGGGCGCATCGGGGCCCACAAGGCGGGTTACGCGATGGTGATGTTCCCGGTCGTCGCGCTGATCCTCTCGATCCTGTTCGAAGGCCTGGAACTGGACCTGGCGATCGTTGCAGGCACCGCGCTCGTGCTCATCGGCAACATCTTCGTCCTCGAAACCGGCCCCCAACGCCACAAATCGCCACAATCGCGCCCCGAGATAGCCAGCCGGAAGCCGTAAAACAATCCACGAGCCCGACGGGAGCGCGTGGATGGACAACCGAATTACCTGCTGGCGAGAGTGGAAAGAGCTGTTTCTGAGCCGCAGCAAGCGGCGCATGCCGGCGGCCGAGCCACTTGGAAAATATCGCAATCTGCCACCGTCCCTGGCGGCGTCACTGGCTATCTTCCAGCTCGGTGAATCCGGAGGCGGCACGGTCGTCGAACAGGCCCGCGCGAGCAGGCTCGCCGGCATTGACGATGACTATGCGGATGCGATGGCGTTATTCGTCGCGGAAGAGCATCGCCACGCCGACATTCTTGCGCTGTGTGTCGAACAGCTCGGTGGCGAATTGATCGAGAACAACTGGACGGCGCGACTGTTCGTGGCTGCACGCCGGCTGATCGGCCTGCGCCTCAAGGTCCTGGTGCTACTTGCGGCCGAAGTGGTCGGCATTTGTTACTACTACCTGATCGCCTGCCGGCTACCCGTATCGCCCGTTCGCGACTGGCTGGAAGAGCTCGTTGCCGACGAGCAGTCACACCTCGACTTCCACTGCGACTTCCTGCATGCGCAAGCCGACCGACCCTGGAAGCGCGCAGTATTCGTCGTGACGTGGCGGGTGACGATGCTGCTCGCCGCGGCCGTCGTCATGGTCGATCATCGCGCGGCGATACGGGATCTCGGCATGGACCGGCGGACGATCTGGCGGCGCTGGATGACCTACAGCCGCCTGGCCGAACGGCTTGTGGTGCAGCGGAGGGGAAAACTAGTCCGTGTCCGCTGACGGGTCGTCACCGAACACGTCTGCGTGCCGTTGTTCAATGTGCGGCCACAAGGTGGCGATTGCCGGGACATCGAGGCCGAATACGTCACGCAGGGTCGTCACGAGTTCGTCAGGCGATTCAAGGAGCCGCTTTGTTTCGCCACCCGGCAATGCACGGCTCAACACCTTGCCGCGCAGCGTCACGTGTGAATCGGGCAGGCGGACCTGGGCCACGAGGTTCTGCACGAAGCTGGAGTCGGGGCTGGACTGCAGGTACCGGCATTTCCTGTCCAGCGCAGCCTCGTCAGCCGCTTCGGCGGCAAAATCGAAACTGAACTCGTCGTCGCCCGCGTCTTCCCAGAATTGCCAGCGGCTCGCGGCCAACTGGCGCAGACCGATTCGGAAGGGCGCCTGGTCGTATTCGCCCTCGCGCAGCTGGATGGGTGCGATCATGCTGCCGCCGAAACCGACGTCCACGAGCTGTGGAACGTCATCGCCGGCGGTTCGCACCAGCAGGGTCAGATGATTGTCATCGGCGATGCGGCCGCGGTCGGCTCGCATGACGGCAGCGGATACTCGCATGACCTCGAAACCGATCGTGGACAGCACCCAGCCGAACAGGCCGTTTTGTTCGTAGCACCAGCCGCCACGTTGTCGCATGACGATTTTGTCGTACGCCGCCCCGGGGTCGGTCGTGGTGGAGCGGCCGAGCTGCACGTCGAGATTCTCGAACGGTACGCGCAACGCGTGAGCGCGCAGCAGGCTGCCGAGTACGTCCTGCGTAGGCTCGGCGGGGCCGGTGTAACCGATTCTCTCGAAGTAGGGCTCGAGCTGCATGACGCCAGTGTATGCGGCGGCCGGTATTCCGCCAAACGCACGCGCCCGGGTACCGGAATCCGATCGTGTATAGTCGAAGTCCGTATGCGACCGGGGGACGAAATCATGCCGAGGTACGTGCTGGCCTATCACGGAGGAGACAAGCCAAAGAGCCCGGAGGAGGGCGCTAAAAACATGGCCGAATGGCAGGCATGGCTCGGCAGCCTCGGTGAGGCCGTCATCAACCCCGGCACGCCGTTGTCGGGAACCCGGACAGTCAGCTCGGACGGCGTCGAGCCTTCCAGCAGCACGATGTCCGGGTTTACCGTCGTCGAGGCGGACAGCATCGATGCGGCAGTCGAGATGGCGCAGTCAAGTCCGTTCCTGAAAACCAACGGCACCATCGACGTTTCCGAGGTCATGGAACTGCCGGGGTCCAAAGACAGCTAGGGGAGTCCAGATGCCAGATTACAAACTCACGTACTTTGATTTCCCGGGCGGCCGCGGCGAGCCGATTCGCATCGCGTTTCATGCCGCGGGCATCGACTTCGATGATCACCGTATTTCATTCGATGAATTCCTGCAGACTCGCGAGCAGATGCGATTCAGCTGTGCGCCGGTCCTGCACATCGATGGCGTGGCGGTGACTCAGTCCAACGCCATGCTGCGCTTCGTGGGCAGGCAGGCAAACCTGTACCCCGAAGACGCGACCCAGGCGCTGTACTGCGACGAAGCGATGGACGCGGTTGAAGACCTGCTGCACCAGGTCGTCTTCACGTTCGGGCTGGAGGGCGACGCGCTCAAGGCGGCGCGACAGAAACTCGTGGACGGCTGGCTGACGATCTTCGTCAAGGGGCTCGGCGAGGTTCTCGAGCGCGGCGGCGACTACATCGCCGACAATCGTTTGACCGTCGCCGACCTCAAGGTTTACGTGCAGACGCGGTCGTTGCGATCCGGCACGCTCGACCACGTTCCGACCGACCTCGTGGACACGCTGGCGCCCAACCTGGTGGCGCACGAGGAGCGCATCGCCAACGATCCCGTGGTGACCGGTTACTACGAGAGTCTTAAAGCGGAGTCATGAACTCGCCTGGCGAAGGCAGTCGCGCCATTCGTCAGTCGGGCGTTGCAGCAGGTCCTGCAGGAATTGATCCGCCGCTTCGATAGCGGCCTTGGCAACCTCGCCCGGCGCTGCGCCCAGTTCGAACTCCTGCGCCGCGACGTGCAACAACCAGGATTCCGGCGCGGGCTGGCCGATGGTCTGTTCGAACACATTGAGCAGGGCCTGCGGCGAGATCGCGTGGGTCGAGAAATTGCCATCGTGACTCGGGACGATCCGCTGCAGCCGGTAACCCTCTGTGATATCGACGCTCGCGTCGATAAACAGTGCGGCGCCGTCGCTGTCGAGGTCCATGACATGCTCGATATTGAGCTGATGGTCCTCGATGACACTGAGCCCGGTCGGCATGGTGGCGCGCAGCCGCTCGGCCAGCAGCGGCCCTATGGCGTCATCGCCGCGACTGGCGTTGCCCCAGGCCAGTACCGTCAATGCGGGGTCAGCTGAACTGCCCATTGCTGTCTTTTTGCAACCTGTCGAGTACCTCGCCCGCCTGGTTTCTGAGTTCGATGACCAGCGGCATCTTGCCCACGGCATGAGTGGCGCAGGACAGGCACGGGTCGTAGGCGCGAATGGCGACCTCGATGTTGTTGAGCAGGCCCTCGGTGAGTTCCTGGCCGCTCAGGTACTTGTCGGCCACCTGGCGGATCGACTCGTTCATCGCCTGGTTGTTGTTCGTCGTCGAGACAATCAGGTTGGCCTTGGTGATGAGGTCGTTTTCGTCAATCTCGTAATGGTGGAAAAGCGTTCCTCGAGTTGCCTCGATGACGCCGATACCGACGTTCCGGCGCGTATTGCCGCGGTTGATCAGGTCCGTTCCCCGGATTTCCGGGTCCAGCAGCAGTTCGCGGATCTTCTCGCCGCAATGCAACAGTTCGATCATGCGCGCCCAGTGGTAGGCCAGCGGCGCGTGCAGCATGCCGTTCTTGCCGTATGACTTGTATTCCAGCCGCTGCTCTTCGGCCATGGGCGAGTCGATGTAGTCGCAGTTGTTGACGCGGGCGAGCGGACCGACCCGGTACCAGCCGTTCTCGGAACCCAGTGCCGTGAGGTACGGGAACTTCATGTAGCTCCAGTTGCGCACCTCTTCCTCGATGTACTCGTGGTAGTCCTGGTCGCTGTGCTGATCGAAAATGAACTGGCCGGCCGCATCGCGGGCGCGCAGTTTGCCGTCGTACAGTTCCAGCGCGCCGTCGGGCCGCACGAGGCTCAGGTAGTTGGACGGCATCGTGCCGAACTCGACGCTGAGCGGCTGGTTCGACAGGTAGTAATCACGCGCCAGTTTCACGGCGGCCAGCGCCCACTCGATGATCTGGTCGATGTCGGCGAGCAGCGTGTCCCTCTCGGCGGCGGTCAGGCGCTTGTTCATTCCGCCAGGTACGGCGCCCGTGCCGTGAATGCGCTTGCCGCAGATGGCGCGGATGACTTCCTGGCCATACTTGCGCAGCTTGACGCCCTGGACCGCGATGTCCGGGTGCTCCTCGATCACGCCGAAGATGTTGCGCTTGGCGACGTCGCTGTCGAAACCGAACAGGAGGTCGGGCGATGCGAGGTGGAAGAAATGCAGGGCATGGCTCTGCAGGATCTGCCCGAAGTGCACGAGCTCCCGAAGTTTCTTCGCCGTGGGCGTCAGTCTTTCGGCGCCGACGAGGCGGTCGATCGCCTTGCCGGCCGCAAGATGGTGGCTGACCGGGCAGATGCCGCACAGGCGCTGCACGACCACGGGGACGTCCCAGTACGGGCGGCCCTGGATGAACTTCTCGAAACCGCGGAATTCGACGATATGCAGCCGGGCTTCGCGAATGATGTTGTCGTCATCGGCCAGCAGTGTGACCTTGCCGTGCCCCTCGACCCGGGAGACCGGCTCGATGACGATGCGATTGAGTTCGTCGCGCTTGATCGGTGTTGTCGATTCAGTTGCCATCGTGTGCCTCAGTCAAAGTGCAGCAGGTCGTAGGGAAGGTCGGGCTGCCTGCCATCAACGATATTATTCAGGATGTGCCAGAACGCGTCTGCCGGCGGCGGGCATCCCGGCAGGAAGTAGTCGACCTTCACGACTTCGTGGATCGGGCTGACTTCCTCGAGAATGTGCGGCAATTCAGCGTCGGTCGGAATTTGCGCCCCGGTCAGGCCGATGCCGTTGATGTACGACTCCTCGAGCAGATCCCTGACGTCCAGGCCGTTGCGCAGGGCGGGCACGCCGCCACTCATCGCGCAGGCGCCGACCGCAATCAGGATCCTGCAGTTGTCGCGGAACTCGCGAAGCGTCTCGATGTTCTCCGTGTTGCAGACGCCGCCTTCAACCAGGCCGATGTCGACCGGGCCGGTGATCGACTTGATGTCGTTGATCGGGGAGCGGTCGAACTGGATCTTCTCGACCAGTTCGATAATGCGCTCGTCGATATCGAGGAAGGACATGTGGCAACCAAAGCAACCCGCCAGTGAGCAGGTGGCTACGGAGACTTTCTCGCCGGGCTCCTTGACGAGCTCGGGCAGGCGCGGCTGCTTGACCTTGTTGTGATGGACGTGCCGCGCGTCATAGTCGCGCTGCCCAATCGGTTTGGTGAAGCCTTCGTGCTTCTTGATGATGCAACCGACCGGGCACACGTTGGCGGCCGCGTCGTCGACGGACAGGCCCGAGTCCTTGAGCGTGCCGCTGTCCGAGTTAATCGCCAGCGACTTGTTCTCGGAACGTCCGCTGATGCAGAAGATGTCCTTGCCGTCCGTATCTCTCGATGCCCGCACGCACAGCTCGCAATAGATGCAGCGATCGCGATTGAGCAGGATCTCGGGATGCGTCGCGTCGGTTGCACGGCCCGCGGTGAAGTCGGGGAAGATCAGTGCCGTCATGCCGAGCTTGTAGGCCTCGGACTGCAGCACGCAGTTACC
>JASJBB010000076.1 GCA_030066735.1 Woeseiaceae bacterium
TCGATCTCGCGACGTGCGTCGCGCACGAAATCACCCGCCGAGTAGCGCTCTTCGGGATCGCGAATGTCGATGAGGCGGTGCGGCGCCCGGCGCAGGGTTTCCGCATCCGGCTTGGCCGTCCCGATATCCATGCCCCGGTAGACCAGCGCCGAGTCGACACTGACGATGTCGAACGGGAAGCGCTTGCACAGGCTGACGGCCACCCCGGTTTTGCCCGAGGCCGTCGGCCCCATCAGACAGATGACGTTATTGCCCACGCAGGAAGAGTTTGTCGAGCTGGGCCATCGATATCGCCGTCCATGTCGGCCGGCCGTGATTGCACTGGTCCGCGCGCTCGGTCACCTCCATCTCGCGCAGCAATGCGTTCATTTCGTGGATGGTCAGCATGCGGTTGGCGCGCACCGAGTGATGACATGCCATCGTGGCAAGGAAGTCATGGCACAGGTCCTCGACGCGATTGCTGCGGCCCGACTGCGCCAGGTCGGCCAGCACGTCGCGCAACAGCGCTTCGGCATCCGCATTGCGCAGCAAAGCCGGTACCTCGCGAATCACGAGGCTGGTGGGACCGGCCCGATCGATGACCAGGCCGAGGTCCTCGAAGATCTCCGCATTCGCCTCGACGAGGTCGGCCTCGTTGCCGGCAACCGACACGCTGGCCGGCACCAGCAACGGCTGGCGCACAACGGCCTTGTCGTCGAAACCCCTCTTCAGCTTCTCGTACAGGATGCGTTCATGCGCAGCGTGCATGTCGACGATAACGAGACCGTCGGCGTTTTCCGCGAGCACATAGACTCCCGCAACCTGCGCCAGCGCATAGCCGAGCGGCGGGATTTCCTGCGGCCGTTCGTCAAACTGGACGGCGGCCGACTGGCCGTGACCGGCAAGCGCCTGGTAGCCCGCCAGCGACTCCCGTACCGCCCCGGGCAGCGGCATGGGCCGCTGGGTCTGCAATGTCGCCGCCGGTGACGGCACGGCTGCGACCGTGTGGCCACCCGGTTTGGTGTCGCTGAGCGCCGCCTCGATGGCCTGCGACACGATGCCGTGGATTCTCCGGCCGTCCCGAAAGCGTACTTCGTGCTTGGCTGGATGCGCATTGGCGTCCACGCCGGCCGGGTCCATGGTAATCGCGAGTACGTAAGCCGGGTAGCGGCCGTGAAACAACACATCGCGATAGGCATGGCGAGCCGCATGCGACAGCGTCTTGTCGGCGATGCTGCGCCCGTTGACGAACCAGAACTGCTGATCGGGCTGGCTGCGGTTATACGTTGGCAGCGCGATCCACCCCGTCAGTGCGATGCCGTCTGCTTCATGTGCGATGTGCACAGACTGCTCGGCAAAAGGCTCGCCGCATATGCTTGCCACGCGCTTTTGCCGGTCCTCATGAGTGGTCGCAGCCGGCAGCCCCAGGACGGTGCGCCGGTTGTGCGTCAGCGTAAACGCCACGTCCGGCCGCGCCAGTGCCAGGCGCCGCACCCATTTCTCGATGTGCCCGAACTCGGTGCGCTCGGTGCGCAGGAAGCGCCGCCTCGCGGGCGTGTTATAGAAGAGATCGTGCACTTCCACGGTGGTCCCGACCGGGTGCGCCGCCGGCCGCGCGTCGGACAGCTCGCCATTATCGGCTTCGACCTGCCACGCGGCGTCCCCGTCGCGCGACTGTGAGCTCAGCACCAGCCGCGCCACCGAGGCGATACTCGGCAAGGCCTCGCCGCGGAAACCCAGCGATGCCACCGCCTCGAGATCGTCCAGGCTGGCGATCTTGCTGGTCGCGTGCCGCGACAGGGCCAGCGCCAGCTCCTCTTTCGGAATACCGGCGCCATCGTCACGAATTCGGATGAGTTTCTGCCCGCCCGCCTGGATATCGATCTGGATACTGCGTGCACCCGCATCAAGACTGTTCTCGACCAGTTCCTTCACGACGGACGCCGGGCGCTCGACCACTTCACCGGCGGCGATCTGGTTGACGAGGTGACTGGGTAACTGCTGTATGGGCATTCTGGCGGCGGGCACGGGAAAGGCCCGCCATTTTTTCAAAACGGCGTCAAAAAGTCTTGTCGCTGTCGATCAGCTACCCGGATAAATGGGTATGGACAGGGTCTGGCCGATACGAATCTTGTCGCTCGAGAGGCGGTTTGCCGAGCGGATTGCCGCCGCGCTGGTGTTGTAACGCTCGGCGATCTCCGAAATCGTGTCTCCCCTGGCGATCACGTGCCGCACCTCGCGCGCCGGGTTGCGGCGAATGTCCATTGCGATCTGCGTGTCGGGCGGAGGGTTGGTATAGAAGTAGCTGCGGATGCCGCCGAGAATGGCCGTGGCGATTCTGGACTGATTCGACCCGTCGCGCAGTCGCTTCTCGTCGGTCGGGTTCGTGATATATCCCATTTCGATCAGAATCGAAGGCATGTCGGGTGAGGTCAACACAACGAAGTTGCCTTGTTGCACCGTCTTGCGGCGCACCTTGACCGCGCCGGCCATCGAACGCACCACGTGTTCGCCGACGTCGAGACTCGCGCTCATCGCGGCATTTTGCGACAGGTCCAGCAGGACCTGGGCGAGAATCGGGTCCTTGTCATTCAGGGTTACCCCGCCGACCGTGACGGTGGCATTCTCGCGCTCGGCCAGCAGCCGCGCCTCCTCGCTGCTCGCACGGCCCAGCGACAGTCCGTAAACCGTCGCGCCGTTCGCTCGCCGGTCCTTGAAGGCATCCGCGTGTATCGACACGAACAGATCCGCTTCGTGCTGGTGCGCGATCTTCATTCGCCTGAAATGGTCGACGTAATAATCGCCGTCACGAACCATCACGGCACGCATGCCGTGCTCCGCGTTGATCTTCGCAGCGAGGCGTCGTGAGACCTGCAGCACGACGTCCTTCTCACGCGTCCGCGATGCACCGATCGCTCCGGGGTCGTGTCCGCCGTGCCCGGCATCGATGGCTATAACAATGTCGCGGCCCGGCTTGTAGGACTCCGCAGCCCGCTTGACCGGCTGCAGGCTGCCCGAGCGCTGCAGGTCGATCACCAGGCGGTCTCCATACGTGCTGTTGGGGCCCGCCGTGAAGCTGCGCGACCGGACGTCCTGGCTCAGATCGAGGACGACGCGAAGCGTGCCGTCGGCCTTGATGGCGCTGCGGACTCCGCGGACGGAACCGGTCGAACCCGGCAGGTCCGCCGCCAGCCCCTGCGACAGTCGGCCCTGTTCGAGGTCGACGACCAGCCGATCGGGGTTGCGTAAAGTGAAAATGCTGTGCTGCGACGGCCGGCTCAGGTCCAGGACGACCCGGGTCTTGCCGCCCTCGGCCCAGATGCGAATATTCTCTACCGTGGTGCCAGCCTGGGCGCTGATCGAAAACAGCGCCAGTATTGCGAACAGGCTGAAACGGCACAACGGCATCGCGGATATCGCTCTCAGAGGATTATGTCGGGTGAGTATACCGCCGATCGCACAAAATCCAATAATATTCTGTGCAAAATTATAGAGATATGAGGGTTAGTTAATCCTTGCTTTGAGTATCCGCAAGTTCCTCGACCAACGCCCGGCCCCGCGTGCTCAGTCCCTCCAGGCTGGCGATGCGCCCGTTACCCGCGTAATCGAGGCTGAGTCGCAGGTCCGCGTTGGCCGCGAGGCCCGGCGCACGATCCGGCCACTCGACCAGGCGCAAGCCGTCTTCGAGATCGGTCCAGCCCAGGTACCGCAGCTCCTCTTCCTCGGCAACTCTATACAAATCAACGTGATAGATAATCCTGCCCGACAGGTCGTAGGGCTCGACGAGCGTGTAGGTCGGGCTCGGCACCGCACCTTCGTGTCCATACGAGCGAATAAGCGCCCGCGCAAACGTGGACTTGCCCGCTCCGAGTTCGCCCTCGAGAAGCAGCGTCCAGCCGGCGGTATCGGCCGGCAGCACGGCGCTCAGGCGCTCTGCAAAAGCCCCTGTTGCCGCCGGCTCGGGCAGCTCCTGCTTCATGGATTGACGACCCGGCGCAGTTGCGCCAGCAGATCCGACGCCACCAGGCCCCGCTCGCCCGCCTGCGCGGCAAGGTCGCCGGCCTGCGCGTGGACCGCCACGCCGACAGCCGCGGCATCTTCGGGACCAAGGCCCTGGGCGATCAGCGCCGCAATCACGCCGGTCAGCACATCGCCCATCCCGGGTGTCGCCATGCCCGGATTGCCGGCCGTGCACAACCAGGCCGCGCCGGAACTACTCGACACCAGCGTGCCGGAACCCTTGAGCACCGCGACCCCGCCGTAGCGCTCCCGCAGCTCTGCCAGCGACTGGCAGCGCTCAGCCTGCACCGCGCCTGCAGCGCTGCCCAGCAATCTGCCCGCCTCGCCCGGATGGGGCGTGATGATTCGTTGCTCGGCGCGTTTCGGCGAGTCGGCCAGCCAGTTGAGCGCATCGGCATCCCAGACCGCGGGAAGACTCTCGGCCTGCAATCGCGCGTGCAGCGCCTGTGCCCAGGCGCTGCGGCCGAGACCGGGTCCGAACGCCACGACGTCGGCTTTTGCAAGCAGCGGGTCGAGCTGCTCTGGCGACTCGACACCGTGCGACATGAGCTCGGGCCGCGATGCGACGATCATCGACGCGTGCCCGGGGTGAGTCGCGAGCGACACCAGCCCTGCCCCGGCCCGCAATGCAGCCTCGCCGCACAGGCGCACCGCCCCCGGCATTCCGGGACCCCCGCCGACGACCAGCACGTGGCCGAAGTCGCCCTTGTGGGCGGTGCGGCGGCGCGGCGGCAGGTTACGTCGCAGATGGTCGTCGTCGATGCGCCTGAACGCCGCCTCGGAGGACGGCCGGCATTGCGGCGGCACGCCGAGATCGGCGAACGCGACCGCGCCGCAATAATCAGGGCCATCGCCCAGGAACAGTCCGGCTTTAAGGCCGACAAACGTCATCGTCAGGTCGGCGCGTACGGCAAATCCCATGACGTTGCCGCTGTCCCCGTGTATGCCGGTGGGGATATCCAGCGCGACGACGTTCGCGTCGTGGGAATTGATCGCCGCGACGGCCAGCGCGAATTCGCCCTCCACGTCTCGCTCGAGACCGCTGCCGAGCAACCCGTCAATGATCAGGTCCGCCTCGGGATCGAGCTGCCCGGCCCAGGCGGCGACCACGCCGCCCTCCGCAATGAAGTCACCGTGCGCCGTGGCGGCATCGCCGCGCAGTGAACTGGGGTCGACCATGGCCAGCACCGAGACACTGACGCCCTGCTGTGCTGCCAGGCGCGCGACGACATAGCCGTCGCCCGCGTTATTGCCGGCCCCGCAAACGACCTGCCAGCGGCGCGCGCCAGGAAAAGTCGACCGCGCTTCGCTGACGGCTGCCGCTCCGGCGCGCGTCATCAGTGTGTACCCGGGTATGCCATGGTCCTCGATGGCGGTGCGATCGATTTCCCGGACGGCTGCAACCGAAAAGATGTCAACCGGTAGCGTGGACATGGTCGTGATTATACTGTGTGGCAACGGAGAACCTGCATTGCCACATCCACCTACTCACAGTGCCGCAGAACTCGACGAGCTCAAGTCGCTCATCCGGCAATGGGGCCGGCAACTCGGCTTCCAGCAGCTGGGCGTCAGTGACATTGATCTGTCGCGGGCCGAGCAACGGCTCAACGAGTGGCTGGGCAAGAACTACCACGGCGAGATGGGTTACATGAGCAGGCACGGCACCAGGCGCAGCCGCCCGGCAGAGTTGTTACCGAACACCTGCCGGGTTATCTCCGTGCGCATGGATTACTATCCCGAGGATCAGGACAGGGCCAGGCGCCTGCTTGATCACGACTCGGTCGGCTATGTATCACGCTACGCGCTGGGGCGCGACTACCACAAGGTACTGCGCAGGAAGCTGCAGCAGCTCGCTTCGCGGATCGAGGAACAGGCCGGACCGTTCGGCTACCGGGCGTTTGTCGACAGCGCGCCGGTGCTCGAAAAACCGCTCGCCAACAAGGCCGGCCTCGGCTGGATCGGCAAGCACACCAATCTCATCAACAAGGATGCCGGCTCCTGGTTTTTTCTCGGCGAGTTGTACACCGACCTGCCATTACCCGTCGACCCGCCCGCCGGCGACCATTGCGGTACTTGCCGGGCCTGCATCGACGTATGCCCGACCGATGCGATCGTCGCCCCTTATGAACTCGATGCGCGCCGCTGTATTTCCTACCTGACGATCGAGCTGCGCGGATCGATCCCGGTCGAATTCCGCAAGGCGATCGGCAATCGCATTTATGGTTGCGACGATTGCCAGTTGTTCTGCCCCTGGAACAAGTTTGCGCGCGCCACCGGGCAGCCCGACTTCGCGCCGCGTCACGGGCTCGACGCTGCCGAGCTCACCGAGTTGTTCGGCTGGAGCGAAGACGAGTGGCTCGAGCGCACGGCGGGCAGCGCCATTCGGCGCATTGGATATACGGCATGGTTGCGCAATATCGCGGTCGCACTGGGCAATTGCCGCACGACTTCCGACGTCATTGCCGCCCTGCGGCAGCGGATCGATTTTCCATCCGAACTGGTGCAAGAGCATGTCCGCTGGGCCCTGGATCAGCACGAGGAAAGCGCCGCTGACTGAAGCGAGCGATCGCGCAGAATTTGAGCAGATGCGAAAAGAACTCGCATCGAGGTCTGCTCGCAACAGGGCGAATTGTGTGGGCCAGTCGATGTTTTTGACCCGTCAAACCCGTGAGAATCCCGAGTTGGACGGAGATTAACGTTGTCGCAGCCACTCGCTATCAACTCGGACTACAAACGCTCGCTGCTCGAGGGCCTGGAGCTGTTCCACGGCGTTTGCCCGGACGACGTGCAGGAACTGCTGCAGCGCTGTGATCGTAGTGACCTTGGCAAGGGCGAACTGCTGTTGTCCCCGGTTGAGAAGAACGAGTACGTCTACATCGTACTGTCCGGCGCGCTAAACGTTCACGTCGGCTCCCCGGACGCCCCGGTGCTGGTCTCGATGGAGGTTGGCGCCTGCGTCGGAGAAATGTCGATCATCGAAGATCGCGACCCGTCTGCCTACGTCATCGGCGCCGAAGACACCCACCTGCTCCTGATTCACCAGTCGGTGCTCTGGGAGATGGTCAACGCGTCGCACGAGTTCGCCAAGAACCTGCTGGTCATGCTGTCCGAGCGCGTCCGCAGTCACAATCATGTCATCGCCGACAGCTATGGCGAACTGCGCAAGTTCGAGCGCCATGCCCGCACCGATGCGCTGACCGGGCTCAGCAACCGTCACACGATGGAAGACTCTTTCGAGCGGGAAATTGCCCGCTGTGAGAATGACGGCGACCCGGTGTCGCTGATCATGATAGACATCGACAATTTCAAGGTCTTCAATGACCAGTTCGGCCACGTCGCAGGAGACCGTGCGCTGTCGGCCGTGGCGTCGATCCTGCGCCACCAGTTCCGCCCGCGCGACCTGCTGGTGCGCTTCGGCGGTGATGAGTTCGCAATCCTGTTGCCGGAAGTCGATGAGTCCAGTGCGGTGGCCATCGCCGATCGCGTGCGCATCGCCGTTAGCGGCGATACCGGCGACAGCGATGACTCGCTCATTCAGATTCCTGTCAAGATTTCCATGGGCGTCGCCGAGCACACGCATGGCAATACGCTGCCGTCGCTGTTGCGCGCCGCAGACGCCGCTCTCTACCGCGCCAAGCACGCGGGCCGCAACGTCGTCTCAACCTAGGCGTCGACCACTACGTTGTCGATAAGGCGCGCCTGCCCGAGGCGCGCGGCGGCAAGTGCGACGAACTTCGCGCAATTCGGCGCCGGTTCCGCCAGGTCCTCGGCACTGCGGATGGCGACATACTCCGGGGCGAGCCCGGCGGTCGCGAGCGCTTCCGCCGCCGATTTCTCCAGCACATCGAAGTCCCTCGAGCCTGCGAGCAGTTGGCCCTTAATGTTCCGCAGGCATTCGTACAGCGCCGGCGCGCAGCGGCGTTCGGCGGCATCCAGGTAGGCGTTGCGCGAACTCATGGCCAGCCCGTCCGCTTCGCGCACGGTCGGCGCGGTCCGGATCGTAATCGGCAGGTTGAGATCGTCGACCATTCGACGAATGACCAACTGCTGCTGGTAGTCCTTCTGACCGAATACGGCGACGTCGGGTTGCACGAGGGCAAACAGCCGGGCGACGACCGTCGTAACGCCATCAAAATGACCGGGGCGGAACGCGCCGCAAAGGTGCTCGGTCAGGCCGGGCACGACAACGCGAGTCGCCTGCTCTGTGCCGAACGGGTAAACCGTCTCCACGCCGGGAACGAACAGGACGTCGGCCGGCGTCTTTTTGAGCCTGCGCTTGTCCTTGTCGATCGTTCTCGGGTAGCTGTCGAAATCCTCGCCTGCACCGAATTGCGTCGGGTTTACGAATACCGTGACGACCACGCGCTCTGCGTGCTCTCTCGCGATGTCGACAAGGCTGACGTGACCGGCATGCAGGTTGCCCATTGTCGGCACGATCGCGATGTGCTCGTGTTCGCGGCGCCATTCGGCGAGTTGCTCGCGCAACTCGTGTTTGTCTGCAATGATCTTCATCGCGTCAGGAGAAGCAGTGCTCCGGCGCCGGGTAGCTGCCATCCTTGACCGCGCCCACGAAGGCCTGGAGCGCCGCCAGCGGAGAATCGTGACCCTGCTGGAAGTTCTGCACGAACCGCGGGGTGCGGCCCATCGTTATGCCGAGCACGTCATAGAGAACGAGGATCTGCCCGTCGACGTGCGGGCCGGCGCCGATGCCGATGACCGGCACTTCGAGCGCTTCAGTCATGGCCTGGCCCAGTTCGTTCGGCACACACTCGAGCAAGACGATATCGGCACCTGCATTCTGCAGCTGCCTGCCCGCTTCCAGCAGCTCCTGGGCCTGATCCGGCTCCCTGCCCTGCACCCTGAACCCCCCGAGCTTGTGGACAGACTGTGGTTTCAGGCCGAGATGGGCGCACACCGGGATGTCATGAGCCGCGAGGTGCTCCACGATCTCGAGCTGGCCGCCGCCGCTTTCCAGCTTGATCATCATTGCGCCACCTTCCTGCATCAGGCGCACGGAATTGTCCAGCGCCTGCCCGGGATTGGTGTAGCTCATGAATGGCATATCGGCGACGAGGAACGCGTGCCGCAGCCCGCGCGCGACCGCACGCGTGTGATAAACGACGTCGTCGACGGTGACCGGCACGGTCGTATCGTGGCCCTGGATGACCATTCCCAGGGAGTCACCAACGAGAACCAGGTCCGTCCCAGCGGCATCGACAAGCGCGGCGTAACTTGCGTCGTAGGCCGTCAGGCAGGCAATGGGTTCGCGGTCCTGTTTTTTCTTGCGCAGCGTTCCGATGTTGATGGGAGGTTCGGCCATCGTGCGCTGTTCGAGCTGTGTGTACATGGTGGTTGTCTCAGGCCAGCGCCGCGGCGACCGGATTGAAGAAATGCCGCCCGCCGGTCGTTCGTTCTATCTGCTGGAATAACTGCTCGTAATCGGCCGTATTGTTGATCGGATCGATCTGAGACGCATTGACGATCAGCAGCGGACCGTCATTGTACGCATGAAAGAACCGTGCATAGGCGTCCGTGACTTTTTCGAGGTACCGCCGGTCGATCGCCCGCTCGAACGTAACGCCTCGACGGGCGATGCGCTCGAGCAATGCATCAACCGACGACTGCAGGTAGATGACCAGGTCCGGCACAGGGGCCTCGACCGCCAGGCTATCGACCACCTGGTTGTAGAGGCTGAGCTCTTCGGGAGCCAGCGTCAGTTCCGCAAACAGCTGGTCCTTGGCGAACAGGTAATCCGAAATTCGCACGTTCGCGAACAGGTCCGCCTGGCGCAGATCCTCGATCTGACGCGCCCGCGCAAACAGGAAGAACATCTGGGCCGGCAGCGCGGCCGACTGGCCGTCCTGGTAATAGCGCTCCAGAAACGGGTTCGAGTAGACCTCTTCGAGCACGAGGTCGGCGTCGAGGCTTTGCGCGAGTTTCCTCGCGAGGCTGGTCTTGCCCACGCCAATGGGCCCTTCGATGACAATGTATCGAGAGCTTTCGGGGCTGCGTTGCATTGGGCTGACGGTCAACCGGATTCCTGTTCAATCGATTCGCGAAATTCGCGGCTCTTCCGAATTGACGCCGATATCGGCAACCTTGCCGAGGCCGGGGATGATCAGGTCGGGCGCGATTTCCTGCAACGGCAACAATACAAAATTTCGCTCCGCGATGCCCGGGTGCGGCACGGTAAGTCCTGCCGCATCGATGACCTCGTCGGCATATACGAGCAGATCGAGATCGATGACGCGCGGCCCCCAGCGCTCGGCACGCTCGCGGCCGTGCCGCCGCTCGATGGCCTGCAGCCGGCGCAACAACTCCGCTGCGTCCAGCCCCGTATCCAGCTGCGCGACGGCGTTGACGAAATCCGGCTGCTTCACGGGTCCGAGCGGCGCCGACCGATAAAGTGACGACCGCGCTGCCAGGTCCGTCCGCGGCAGCTCCTGCAAGGCCAACATTGCCCTTGCGACCTGTCCCGCCGGGTTATCGAGGTTGCTGCCGATACCGACAAACGCCTGCCGGCGCGGATTGTCGTCGCTCACGATGAGGATTTGGCCTTTGCGGGCCTGCGCCGCCGGCGGCGCCTGCGCTTGCTCTTCTTCGACGCCGTGATCTGGAAGCTCGCGGCGCGCTGCTCGGCGGACTCGGTCTGGACGCGGGTCCAGAACTTCGCCATCTCCTCGTCGAACTGGCCGACGCTGGCCAGCAGCATCATGAAATCGTAGGCCGCGCGAAAGCGCCTGTGCTGCAACAGGTTGAGCCCGCGTTTGCCCCGCGTCTGGGTGAACCGCGGCTGCAGCGCCAGCATCTCGCGCATGGGCACCGTAAAGCGCCGCGGGATCGCAATGCGGCGTTGTTGCTGGCCGCTGAGTTCGTACGCGGCAAGACTCAGCGACTGCGACTCTGACATTTTCTCCTTCGACCGCAGCCTGGACGCATGCTTTCTGACGGGGTTCCACAGGAAAACGCCGATCAGGAACATCGGCGTAACCGACTGGTTGGAACGCACGCGCTTGTCAGTATTGCGCAAAGCCGCAAGCACGAATTCGAGAAACGCTTCGTCCCGGTTCAGTTCCTTGTCGGTGTCCGGGAACAGCATACTGAACAGGTCGTGTTCGCGGAGGAGTTCAAAGGTCTGCTCCGCATGCCCGGACTGGAACATCTTCAGGAATTCGTCGAACAGCCGCGCCGCCGGTACGTTGGCTAGCAGCGGCCGGTCCTGGCGAATCGCCTCCACGACCGTGTCGTCGATCGTGAAATCCAGCTTGGCCGCAAACCTGACAGCACGCAGCATGCGTACCGGATCTTCGCGCAGCCGCTTGTCGGGATCGCCGATCAGGACAATGTGGCGTTGCTTGATGTCGTCGACACCACCCGTGTAGTCCCAAATGCTGAAATCGGCGATGTTGTAGTACAGCGAATTGCACGTGAAATCGCGGCGCCAGACATCTTCGTCGATGCTGCCATAGACATTGTCACGCACAATTCGGCCCGCCTCGTCGTGGGCATGGTCGTCGTCGGCATGATTGGCAGCGGCGCGGAATGTTGCGACCTCGACGATCTCGCGGCCAAAGCGCACGTGTGCCAGTCGAAACCGCCGTCCGATCAGGCGGCAATTCGAAAACAACGCCCGTACTTCTTCCGGCGTCGCGTTGGTCGCCACGTCGAAATCCTTCGGGTGCAGGTCCAGCATGGCGTCGCGCACGCAGCCGCCAACGAGGAAGGACTGGTAACCGGCCTTGTGCAGCCGGTACAGCACTTTCAACGCGCTTTTCGAGAATTCGTCCCGGGATACGGTGTGGGCGGCACGGGGGATAATTTTCGGAGAGCTGGGCTTCTTGGTCCCGCTGTTTTTCAATCGAAATTCCGCTTGAGCATTGGCTATGCGGCCGTATAATAGCAGCCCCCGCAAAGCCGGGGGCAGGGAAAAACCTGCACTCCGCTCCCTTCGTCTAGCGGTTAGGACTCCGCCCTCTCACGGCGGCAACAGGGGTTCGAGTCCCCTAGGGAGTGCCAAACAAAAAATGGGGCCCACGCGGCCCCATTTTCTTGTTTGGCTGTCCCTCTGGAGGACGCAGAATCCTGTTCGATCAACGCAGCTGCGCAGCAGCCAGTTGACGAGGAGCATCCGCAGGATGCGACTCAGTCCCCTCTCGATAACTGCGACTGGTCAATACCACCAACTCCGCGTA
>JASJBB010000075.1 GCA_030066735.1 Woeseiaceae bacterium
ACCTCTTCCATCGGGAACGGGATGTACTGGTCCGCCTGGATTTCGACCTGGCCTTCGAGGTCCCTTTCGGAGAGGCTCGAAGGCATCTGGATGACTTTGGTAATGGCCGCGTCGCCGCTGATGGCCACGGCGACGTCAGTCGCTTTGGCGCCAGCGCGTTTTACGGCTCGACGGATAGCTTCACCGACGGCCTTGGCATCGACAATCGCCTTTTCACTGACCGAACTCGGTGGTGTGGGCTCCGCAGAATAGGACTCGACGCGAAAGCGCTTCCCGCTTTGGGAAAGCTCAATCAACTTGACCGACGACGTCGTTATGTCGAGGCCCAGGAGCGGCTGAGATTTTTTGCCGAATAACACGTATTTTTCCTTTCAAGTCGGTAAGTTGCGAGCCAAATATAACGTCGGTCTCAGCAATTCGATTTAACTATATATCAACAAAATGTTAAATAAAACGTGACTTTGTTCACGATCCAGTGATCCGCATCATATGCTCATGAGCGGGCCGATTCCGTGAACTGGTCGGTACCCCGAAAGGGGGGCCTGTATTGCGGGTACTGCACACCTTGCTATCATCTGCCGCCATAAGCCTGGGTTCACGAGGCATTTGCCTTCGAAATGCCACATTTTCTGCAGCCGACGGACATTTGCGCACCGTCTCATTACATATAAGGCTGGTGGTGTCGCGATAGCGGCAAACCCCTCCCTTTAGCCCGTAACAACGTCAGCGACTATGCAAAGCCGAGCAAAAAGCCACAACAACGGCCGTCACAAATCGAAGAAACGGCACTTTCGGTGGCTCATCATCCTCCTGGGCCTGGGAACGACCGGCATCATTGCCGGCGTGGCGGGCGTCATCGGCGCCTATTTCTATGTGGCGCCATCGCTGCCGGCCGCCGAGACGATTCGCGACATCCCGCTGCAGATACCGCTGCGGGTATTCAGCCGCGACGGCCACCTGATCGCCGAGTTCGGCGAGCGGCGACGCATCCTGGTCACCTACGACGAGGTTCCCGAGCATGTCGTCAACGCTTTTATCGCCGCCGAAGACAGGCGCTTCTGGGTGCACCCGGGCATCGACTACCGCGGCCTGCTGCGGGCGTTCTACCAGCTCGTCACGACAGGCGAAGTCGAGGCCGGCGGCAGCACGCTCACCCAGCAGCTCGCCCGCAGCTATTTCCTGTCGCTCGATCGCACCGTCGAGCGCAAGTTCAAGGAAGGCGCGCTCGCGGTACGTATAGAAAAGGAGTTCACCAAGGAACAGATCATGGCGCTGTTCCTCAACAAGATGTTCTTCGGACAGCGCGCGTACGGCGTATCCGCCGCGGCCCAGGTCTATTTCAACAAGCCGTTGCAGGATCTGAGTATCGCCGAGGCCGCAACGCTCGCGGGCGTGTTGCCGGCGCCGTCACGTTACAACCCCGTGCGCAGCGCAGACGAGGCTACCAAGCGGCGTGGCTACGTCCTCGGGCGCATGCTCGACATCGGCTATATCGGCCGGGACGACTACGACGAGGCGATGGCAACGCCCATCGAGTCGCGGCTGTACGGCACGGCCGTCGAACTGGAGGCGCCTTACGTTGCGGAAATGGTCCGTCGGGACATGCTGCAGCGATTCGGCCCGTCATACTCGACCGACGGCTACCAGGTGGTCACGACCCTCGATTCGAAGTTACAGACAGCCGCCAATTACGCGGTGCGCAACGGCCTGCTCGAATTCACCCGGCGGCGCGGCTTCCGCGGTCCGCTCGGGCAATACGAGCTCACCCCCGAGATTCTCGCAACACCGTTTGACGAGTGGCCGCTGGATATTCGCCAGGCGCTCGAACAGTACGCGCCGGGTGGCTTGACGGTCGCGCTCGTGGTGCGCACGTCCGAGACCGACAACAGCGCAGTCGCCGTAACGAGAGATGGCGCGGAACTGACGATTCCATGGTCCGGCCTCTCCTGGGCGAAGCCGTTCGTCGATCTCGCGACAGCGGGACCGGCGCCGGAAACCGTGGCCGACGTCGTCGGTCCCGGCGATGTCGTGCTGGTCATGCCGACGGCGGCCGGGACCTGGGCGCTCGCGCAGTTGCCACAGGCGCAAAGCGCGCTGGTCGCGCTCGACCCGAGCGACGGCTCTATCTCGAGCCTGGTCGGCGGCTTCGACTTCGCCATCAGCAAGTACAACCGCGCCACCCAGGCGTTTCGCCAGCCGGGCTCGGCGTTCAAGCCGTTCATTTACTCGGCGGCGCTGGAGCACGGCAATACGGTCGCGACGGTCATTCTCGATGCCCCGATCGTCATCAGCTCGTCCGAACTCGAAGCCGTTTGGCGCCCCATCAACTACAGCGGCCGGTTTTACGGCCCGACACGGCTGCGCAACGCGCTGGTTCGTTCGATGAATCTCGTGTCGGTGCGCTTGTTGCTCTTCGAAACCGGCTTCGGCAATGCGATCAACCACATTGCCAGGTTCGGCTTCGGCGACGCAGCGCTGATTCGCAACGGCTCGCTTGCGCTCGGCGGCGGCAACGCGTCGCCGCTCGACATGACGCAGGGTTACGCCGTGTTCGCGAACGGCGGTCACGGTGTCATGCCGCATGTCATCGACGCGATCTACGGACCCGAAGGCGAGACGCTGTATCGCGCGGACCCGGAGGTCGTGTGTCCCGCGTGCGAAGCCGAGCCCGACCCGGACCGCATTATCGAGTATGACGACGACGGCAACGCGATCGATGAGTTCCCGCTCGAACAGATGGCGGACGTTGCGCTCGAGTTCCAGCCCGACGCGTCGATGGCGCCGGAGATCTTCGCGAACGTCAACACGGCGCCGCGCGTGATTACGGCCCAGAACGCCTTCCTGATCCAGGACCTGATGCGCGACGTCATCCGGCGCGGCACGGGCCGCCGGGCGCTGGTGCTCGGGCGCCGCGACCTCTCGGGCAAGACGGGCACGTCCAACGACCAGCGCGACGCGTGGTTTGGCGGTTTCAA
Organism: Woeseiaceae bacterium; assembly: GCA_030066735.1. Classification (GTDB taxonomy): domain Bacteria; phylum Pseudomonadota; class Gammaproteobacteria; order Steroidobacterales; family Woeseiaceae; genus UBA1847. Next base: position 2,976 of record JASJBB010000075.1, read on the forward strand.
CAGCGACCTCGCGACCGTCGTATGGGTGGGCTATGACGACAGCCTGCCGCTGGGCCCCGGCGAAGAGGGTTCGCGGACCGCCCTGCCCATCTGGATCGAGTTCATGCGTCTCGCCCTGCGGGGCGCCGCCGAAAACCAGATGCCCATGCCGGAGGGCATTGTCTCGGTGCGCATCGACCCGGCCACGGGCTGCCCGGCCCGGGCAGGCCAGAGCGGCACGATCTTCGAGTACTTCCGAGAGGGCCACGTACCGGTCTGCGAAGATGTCGACGAGCTTCCCGACCTCTTCAATGACGCGAGCGGTGCCGACCCGGAACCGGAGGAAGAAGAAAGCCCCGACGACCTGTTCTGACGACGATGCCTGGCAGACACAGCGGTAACGGCGATCGAGTGCGGCAAACGGTGGCGCAGGAGGCAGCGCGCCTGATCGTGGAACACGGGATTCGCGACTTCCGCGTTGCCAAGACCAAGGCCGCCGAGCGACTCGGCATCAGCGGCCGCGGCTCACTGCCGGGCAACGCCGAGATCGAGCTCGCGGTCAGCAATCACCTGTCGTTGTTCGGCGGCGACTCCCACGCCAGTCACCTCGGCCAGCTGCGCGAAGCGGCGCTGTCGGCAATGGACATCCTGGCCGCGTTCGCGCCTCGGCTGGTCGGCCCGGTTCTGCAAGGAACCGCCGATCACAACTCGGCCGTCAATCTCCACGTGTTCGCGGACAGCCCGGAATCCGTCGCCATGGAATTACACGCCCGCGGCTACGATTGCCGCGCCTATGAGCGCCGGCTCAAGACCAGCCGTGGCAAGGGAGCAAAACCGGAGTCTTTCGCGGGCTACGAGTTTCAGCTCGAACATGCCGCCGTTCAGGCCACCGTGTTCCCGGTGGACGGTATCCGCCAGGCGCCGATATCGCCGGTCGACGGCAAGCCCATGAAGCGCGCGAATCGCAAAGCGGTACGAGAGCTGATCGAGTAGCGGCCGCGACTGCGAAGCGCCCGTTCCCGGATCCGGCTATCGCTTGTCGATCGCCACGTAGTCGCGCTGCGCCGGACCCTGGTACAGCTGTCGCGGCCTCGCGATGCGCCCCGTGGGATCCGAGATCATCTCCCGCCAGTGCGCGGTCCAGCCGACCGAGCGGCCCAGCGCGAACATGACCGTGAACATCGACGTCGGGATACCGAGCGCGCGGTAGATGATGCCCGAGTAGAAATCGACGTTCGGATAGAGTTTTTTCTCGATGAAGTACTCGTCCTTGAGGGCCATCTCCTCGAGCTCGAGCGCCAGCTCGAACAATGGCGAGTCGTCGCGACCAAGCTGCTTGAGGACCTTGTGGCACATCTCGCGAATAATCGTCGCGCGCGGATCGAAGTTCTTGTACACGCGGTGGCCGAAGCCCATCAGGCGGAACGGATCGTCCCGGTCTTTCGCCTTGGCCACGTACTTGCTGATCTGGCTCTTGTCGCCAATCTCCGCAAGCATCGTCAACACGGCTTCGTTGGCGCCGCCGTGCGCCGGGCCCCAGAGCGCCGAAATGCCGGCGGCGATCGCCGAGTACGGGTTGGCGCCCGAGCTGCCCGCCATCCGCACCGTCGACGTCGAGCAGTTCTGCTCGTGGTCGGCGTGCAGAATAAACAGCAGGTCGATGGCTTCGGCCGCAACCGGGTCGATCTCGTAAGGCTCGGCGGGCACGGAGAACAGCATCTGCAGGAAGTTCTCGGTGTAGTCGAGGTCGTTCCGCGGGTACATGAACGGCTGGCCGATATTGAGCTTGTAGGCCGCCGCGGCGATCGTCGGCAGCTTGGCCAGGATGCGGTGCGCGAAAATGTCGCGGTGTGCCGGATCCGACGCATCCAGCGTGTCGTGGTAGTAGGCCGACATCGAGCCCACCACGGCCGACAGCATTGCCATCGGGTGGGCATCGTAGCGGAAGCCCTTGAAGAAATTCAGCATGCCTTCGTTGAGCATCGTGTGCGTTCGAATCGTGTGATCGAACCGCTCGAGCTCGGCTGCCGTCGGCAGCTCGCCATGCAGCAGCAGGTAGGACACTTCGAGAAAGTTGGAGTGCTCGGCCAGCTGTTCGACCGGATAGCCGCGGTACATCAGGATGCCGGTCTCACCGTCAATATAAGTGATGTCGGATTCGCAGCTTCCCGTGGATACGAATCCCGGATCGTAGGTGAATACGCCCTGTTCCCTGTACAGCTTGCCGACGTCTATGACGTCGGGTCCGGTGGTGCCGGAACGCACCGGCAATTCCGTTTCTTTACCGCTGGGGCTGATCAGGCGAAAGGCGTCCTTGGTCATCTCGGTCCTCGTTTGTTAGCCGCACGAGCATAGCAGAGCCCCGCCGGAAAACGGCGGCGCTCCTGTGCACAGCAGGTTACCAGCCTCGCGAAACCGCGGGCTATTCGGGACTTCCCCTAGCGGGCTGGTCCCTAGCTCATTCCGTACTTGCGGCGGAACTTGTCGACGCGGCCGCCAGTATCGACGATCTTCTGCTTGCCGGTATAAAACGGATGGCACGAAGAGCAGACCTCGATCAGGAGGTCTTCGCCGAGCGTTGAACGCGTCGTGAACTCGTTACCGCAACTGCAGGTTACTTTGATGTCGCCGTAGTTGGGATGGATGTCGGCCTTCATTGTCTTGCTCTCCGAAGCACTCGGACGTGCGAAAAGGGCGCGTAATATATAGTGAAGCGACGAGCGCCGCAAGCCCCCGCCGTTGTGCGGATGTTTATCCACAGAACCTGTGGATAACTCTGTGGAAGAATTTTGAACGAGTGACCTAAGGTGCGGATTTTCAAGCACCCTCGCTAATTTGACGATTTTGTGACCATTTTAAGAAATCCAATAATAACAATAAGTTACGGGCCATTTACGACACTCAAAGTGAATTGGGGCCCCTGCCGCACTGAAAATATAGGTATACCGGCGGTCTTGTGCATAAAGGGATAACTGCCGCGGGCGGCCGCGGCGCCCTATTCCGGCAGGAATTCGGCCTGTAAATCGTTCAAAAATCGGCGGCCGAGCGCCGTCACGCGCCAGGAATCGTCGCCGGTGCTCTCCATGAGACCGGCCGCAACCGGCTGGCGCAGGCGCGCGCGCAGCATGCCGGCAGGCTCGCCCGTCCGGGCCGAGAAGTCGAGCGCGCTGATGTCATCGTGCAGGCGTACGGTATTCAGCAAGTACTCGAACAGCAGCTCCGGTCCCGCAACCGGCCGCAGCCCGGCCTCGAAGTCCCCGGACTGCAGGTTTGCGATGTACTGTTTCGGGTGCGCCGGTTTTGCATAACGCCAGGTACCCGCGGCATCGGTGATCTTGCCGTGCGCACCCGCCCCGGCGGCGAGGTAGTCGCCGAACGTCCAGTAATTGAGGTTATGACGGCACTCGCGACCGTCGCGCGCGTAGGCCGAGACCTCGTATTGCCGGTAACCATGAGCAGACAACAGCGCCTGGCCGCGATGCTGGATATCGGATACCGCGTCGTCATCCGGCAAATCGCGCGGCGGCCGCGCATGGAATACTGTGTTCGGCTCGAGCGTCAGGTGATACCAGGACAGATGCTCGGGCTCGAGTGCGATGGCGGCTTCCAGGTCTTGCAGCGCACCCGGGATATGCTGGCCCGGCAGGCCGTACATGATGTCGAGATTGATATTGTCGAATCCGGCTTGCCGGGCCGCTGCGAACGATCGCGTGATGTCGGCGGTGCTGTGGATCCTGCCGAGCGCCTGTAACGAGGCAGGCGAGAAACTCTGCGCCCCGAGCGACAGGCGATTGACGCCGGCCGCCCGATAGCCGGCCGGGTCACCGCACTCGACCGTCCCCGGGTTGGCCTCCATGGTCACCTCGATGTCGCCGGCCAGCGCGAAGCTCCGGTCCACCTTCTCGAGCAATACGCCGATCTGTTCGGGTGAAAACACGCTCGGCGTGCCTCCACCGATGAAGATGCTGATCAGTTCGCGGCCAGCGGCGCGGCGGGATTCCGCGGCGAGGTCGGCCGACAGGGCGTCCAGGTACCGGGAGAGCGGGGGCTCATCGCCCATCGTCCAGGAATTGAAGTCGCAGTATGGACATTTGCGCACGCACCACGGCAGGTGAATGTACAACGACAGCGGTGGTGATTCGGGCGGCCTCAGTCCCATTCGATTGCGTGCAGCTTGCGGCTGAGTTCCGCGATTGCCTGGCCACGGTGGCTACGCGCGTTCTTCTCTTGCGGGCTGAGTTCTGCCGAGCTCTTGCCCAGCTCCGGCACGAAGAACAGCGGGTCGTAGCCGAAGCCCCCTGCGCCACGCCGCTCATGGAGGATGGTTCCCCGCCATTCGCCCTCTGCAATGAGAGGCTCGTCCCGGTCCGGCGCGACGAAACAGGCCACGCAATGAAACGCGGCGCCGCGCTGTTCATCAGGCACGCCCTCAAGCTCGGTCAGCAAGCGATCAATGTTGCGATCGTCGGTCGCCCCCGGACCCGCGTACCGCGCCGAGTAGACACCGGGCCTGCCGTCGAGCGCGTCCACACAGATTCCCGAGTCGTCGGCGATTGCCGGCAGCCCGGTCGCTGCCGCCGCATGCTGCGCCTTGATCAGCGCGTTTTCCGCGAACGTCGTCCCGGTCTCGTCCGCATCCGTTACGCCGAGCGCCGATTGTGGAATGACTTCGATGTCGAGGTCCTCGAGCAGCCGCGCAATTTCCGCGAGCTTGCCGGCATTGCCGCTGGCCAGCACGATCCTGTCGGGCCGTCCCGGCATCAGGCCCTCAAGGCATCGTCTTGCGCCGCGATGATCTCATCGATGCCCTTCCGCGCCAGGTCGAGCATGACGTCGAGCTCGTCGCGCGTGAATGCGTGGCCTTCGGCGGTGCCCTGCACCTCGACGAAATTGCCGACCTCGTTCATGACGATGTTCATGTCGGTCTCGGCTTCCGAGTCCTCGGCATAATCGAGATCGAGCACCGGGATCCCGTCGTAAATGCCGACCGACACGGCCGCGACACGGCCATGCAGCGGGTTCCTGGGGATGTCATTGCCCATGCGCCGCATCGCGAGATCCAGGGCGACGTATGCGCCGCTTATTGCCGCCGTGCGCGTGCCGCCGTCGGCCTGGATCACGTCGCAGTCGAGCGTCACGGTGCGTTCGCCCAGCGCCTCGAGGTTGGTCACGGCCCGCAGGGACCGGCCGATCAATCGCTGGATCTCCAGCGTCCGGCCACCCTGTTTGCCGCGTGCCGCTTCGCGCGCCATGCGTGTGTTCGTGGATCGCGGCAACATGCCGTACTCCGCCGTCACCCAGCCGCTGCCGCCGCCGCGCAGCCAGGGGGGCACGCGCTTCTCGACACTGGCCGTGCACAAGACGCGCGTGTTACCGAACTCGGCCAGCACGCTGCCTTCGGCGTGTGATGTGTAATCGGGGGTGAAACGCACGACCCTCATCTGGTCGGCATCGCGGCCGCTCGGGCGCATCGTCGCTCTCCGTTATTCGTTACCGTGCCAGCGTAGCGCGGTTCCGGTCGTATTGTCGCTGTATGGCGCGTTGACGCTCAGGGCCTGCAGGCTCAGGTCCTTCAGGTTCTGGGCCAGGTTATTGTCGCCCGGCGCGCCGATCTGCGCCATGTCCTCGTCGGACAACCCGGACCACAGGCCGTCGGAACAGGCGAGCAGGACGTCGCCCGGCGACAGCGGCCGCTTGCCCGTGATGCTCATGTCCGGCACCGGCGCATCGCCGCCGATGCAACACTCGACGAAGTTGCGCATCGGGTGATCCTGCGCTTCTTCTTCGGTAATCGCCCCTTCCTGGATCAGCACTTCGACATGGCTGTGATCGCGCGATCGCTCGAGCACGATGCCGTTGCGAACCTGGTAAATGCGGCTGTCGCCGATATGCGCCCAGAACGAACCGCCTTCCTGCACGAGGCACGCGGCGCAGGTCGCCCGCGGCCGAAAATCGACCGCGACATTTCGGCCGAGCTCGACGACCTCGTCGTGGGCCCGGGATAACGCCATGTACAGAAAGCCCTGCGGATCGAAGATCGGCATCGTCGAATCCATGAATATGTCCTGCACGACCTTGAGCCCCGTCTCCGCCGCCTGCGCGCCATCGGAGTGTCCGCCCATGCCATCGAAGACGAGCATCAGGGCTGCATGTTCCGCAACGACCACGGCGGCCCGGTCCTGGTTGTCCGTCCGGTCCCCAAGCGCGGACACCTTGGCGTATTCAATCTGCATTGCGGATGCTGGCTAGTTCAATAACAATGAATTGATGTTACACAGTATGACAGGCTTTGCACGGCAGTCGGCTGACACCGCGGCGGGCACCATCACCTGGGAATTGCGCGCCGTTAATCATCGTTTCCTGGAAGTCCAGTTTCGTTTGCCCGAAGAGCTCCGGCCCCAGGAGCAGGCCTTCAAGCAGCAAGTTGCATCAAAGCTGCGCCGAGGCAAGGTCGACTGTGCGCTGCACTTCAACCGGGCCTTCAGCCAGCAGGATGAGTTGCAGCTTAACTCCGACATGGTCGAACTGCTTGGTACACGGGTCACAGAAATACAGAATGCCCTGCCCAACGCGACCTCGCCGGCCGCCCTCGACATTCTGCGATGGCCCGGAGTGATTGCCGAATCCGAGCTGGATGCCGAACCGCTCGCCGCCGACGCAAGCGCGCTGCTCGAAGCGGCTTTGCAGTCCATGGTCGAGATGCGGCAAAGCGAAGGGGCGCGCATTCACGACATGCTGTCGAGCCGCTGCGACGATGTCGGCGCCATCGCTGCCGCCGTTCGCCAACGCCTGCCGGACGTGCTCGCCGCCGCCCACGCCAGGCAACGCGAGCGCATTGCAAAGCTCGACGTCGAAGCCGACCCGGCGCGGCTCGAGGTCGAACTCGCGCTCATCGCCCAGAAGCTCGACGTCGACGAGGAGCTGGATCGCCTCGACAGCCATGTCACCGAAATCCGCCAGGTGCTCGGCAACGACGAAGCCGTCGGCCGCCGCCTCGACTTCCTGATGCAGGAACTCAATCGCGAGGCGAACACCCTGGGTTCGAAATCAGCCGATGCCGAGACGACCAAGGCCGCGGTCGAGCTCAAGGTGCTGATCGAGCAGATGCGCGAGCAGATCCAGAACGTCGAGTAAGGCGGACCGCGCTCTTGTCGGCTTTCGAATTTTTCTCGGTAGCACTGTCATTCGTTCTCGGCCTGGGCGTGACGCGGCTGCTGCTAGGTTTCGTCCACGTCTTTCGCATGCGTGAACGACTCCAGGCTCACTGGATCCCGCTGGTCTGGGCGACGAGTGTTTTCATTTACCAGGTGCAGTTCTGGTGGGCTGTTTTTGAACTCAACGCGGCGCTGACGCAGTGGACACACGCTGCGTTCATTACGCTGTTGGCGCACACCTTGCTGCTTTTTGTTGCGGGTGCGCTTGTGTTGCCCGCTGCGGGCCAACATGACCATGACAACCTGCTCGGTTACTTCCAGGAAGACGGGCGTTGGTCGTTGCTGGCTCTCGGCGCGTACTCTGCGCTTTCTTTCTGGACAAACTGGTCGCTGTTCGGGATGACGCCGCTTAGTTCCACCGGCGCTCTCGTCGCCGCGTTCCTGGTTCTCGCCCTTGCCGGTTTTTTCGCGACAAATCGCCGCTTGCAAAGCGTCGTAGCTACCGCTTACCTGGCGTTGTCCATATTTGCCTACGTGGCCATGGCGCCCGCGCAGTACTGACGACCGTCTGCCCAGCCCTATTCGACGCGTGTCTGGTAACCCGTGATCTGTCACAATCGCGGCCATGAATGCGGCCGCCTCCAGATTGTTTGTCATTGCTGCGCCCTCCGGCGCCGGCAAGACGACGCTCGTGCAGGCCATCACGCGCAATAACCCGGAACTGCGTTTCTCGATTTCCTATACCACGCGCAAACAGCGCCGCAACGAGGCGCACGGGCGCGACTACCTGTTCGTCGGCGTCGACGAGTTTGAGCGGCTGCGGGCCGACGGCGAAATGCTCGAGTCGGCAACGGTCTTCGACAACCTGTACGGGACCAGCCGCGAGCAGGTGGAGCAACACCTTGCCGACGGGCACAGCGTGATCCTCGAGATCGACTGGCAGGGCGCGCAGCAGGTTCGCGAGTCGATGCCAGAATGCGTCACGATCTTCATCATGCCGCCGTCGCATGACGAGCTCGTCAGGCGCCTGCGCTCACGGGGCACGGACAGCGACGAGGTCATCGCGCGGCGGTTGCGCGACGCGCTTAGCGACATGGCGCACTGGGAAGAGTTCGACTACGTGGTCATCAACGACAACCTCGACCAGGCCGTGGCCGACCTCGAGTCGGTGCTGGCCGGCCATGGCGAGGCGCTCGCGACCAGCAACGAGGCCCTGCGCGGCGCCGTATCGGGCATCCTGCGCTAATAACTTTTGGTTATAAGGTGTTGCTGTCGGGCTTCGGACCGTCCTATCGTGCTTGCTACCGTCGCAGTGTCAGGGATCTCCTGGCGCTGAAATAAAGTAGGAGAATCAACTTGGCCCGTATTACCGTCGAAGACTGCCTCGACAACATCGACAATATTTTCGAAATGGTGCTCGTTGCCGCCAAGCGCGCCCGTCGCATCGCCCACGGCGCCGACCCGATGGTCGAGCTGGAGAACGACAAGCCGACCGTGCTCGCGCTGCGCGAGATCGCCGACGGACTGGTCACCCCGGCCATCCTCGAGGAGATCGAGCAGCCGCCCGCCGAAGAATTCATGCAGACCGAGCCGCCCGAAGAGGTCCTGCCGCCGCTGCGGGGCATCTCGATCGGCGACTAATCTGCGACGCGCCACACCTGACATTCCGCGTAACGGCGGTATGATCGGGGGATGGACTATGCCGCAACGCTACTCGCAAAACTGCCGGGCGCGCCCAAGCGCGACCACGGCCTGCGGCAGCTTGTAGAAACACTCGAGAATTACCTCCCGAAAGACGCCATCGAAGGTGTGATGCACGCCTACGAGTTCGGCGCCGCCGCCCACGAGGGCCAGACACGCAAATCGGGCGAACCGTATATCTCGCATCCTGTCGCCGTGGCGCAGGAGCTTGCCGACATGCACCTCGATGCGCAGGCGATCACCGCGGCGATCCTGCACGACACGGTCGAGGACACCGAGGCTTCGCTCGAAGACATCGAGGAGCAATTCGGCGCCGAGGTCGCCGGCCTCGTTGACGGCGTCAGCAAACTCGACCAGATCCAGTTTCGCAGCCGGGCCGAGGCGCAGGCGGAAAGCTTTCGCAAGATGATGCTGGCGATGATCGAGGACATTCGCGTCATCCTCGTCAAGCTCGCCGACCGGCTGCACAACATGCAGACCCTCGGCGCCATGCCCGCCAAGAAGCGCGCCCGCATCGCCCGCGAGACGCTCGACATCTACGCACCGATCGCCAACCGCCTCGGCATCAACCGTTTCAAGGTGCTGCTCGAGGACCTGGGCTTCAAGCACCTGTACCCGATGCGCTATCGCGTGCTCGACAAGGCCCTGAAACGCAGCAAGGGCAACCAGCGGCAGATGGTCAAAAAGATCAGCGAGCAGCTGGAGCGCACGCTGGAGGAGGAGGGCATCAAGGGCCAGGTCATCGGCCGTGAGAAACACCTCTACAGCGTTTATAAGAAGATGTCGGAGAAGAAGCGCCTGCTGTCCGACGTGGTCGACGTGTACGGTTTTCGCATCATCGTCGAGAGCGTCAACGACTGTTACAAGGTGCTCGGTCTCGTCCATGGCCTGTACAAGCCGATGCCGGGCCGCTTCAAGGACTACATCGCGATTCCGCGCATCAACGGCTACCAGTCCCTGCACACGACGCTGTTCGGACCGAAGGGCCAGCCCCTCGAGGTGCAGATTCGTACCCGCGAGATGGATCGCGTCGCAGAGAGCGGCGTTGCGTCGCACTGGCAGTACAAGGCCGAAGAGAAATCGGACGCGACGCCGCAGCGACGCGCGCGCGACTGGCTTGCCAACCTGGCCGAACTGCAGAGCTCCGGCACCTCCGAGGAGTTTCTCGAGAGCGTCAAGGTCGACCTTTTCCCGGACAAGATTTACGTGTTCACGCCGAAGGGCGACATCATGCCGCTGCCCAAGGGCGCGACGACCGTCGATTTTGCCTATGCCGTGCATACCGACATCGGCGACCGCACGGTTGCGGCCAAGATCGACCGCGGGCTCGTGCCGCTGCGCACGCCCCTGCAAAACGGCCAAACCGTTGAGATCGTAACCAGCCGGGGAACGCGCCCGAACCCGAACTGGCTGTCGTTCGTGCGCACAGCCAAGGCGCGCACGGCAATTCGCAATCACATGAAGTCGATGCGCTCGAGCGAATCGGTCGACCTCGGCCGGCGCCTGCTCGACCGCTCACTCAAAGATCTCGATTCTTCGTTGCGCAAGGTGGGCAAGGTGCGCATGAAGGCGGCGCTCGACGAGCTGGGGCTCAACACGAACGAAGAACTGTTCGAGCAGATCGGCCTCGGCGAACGCCTGGCCCCACTCACGGCCCGGTTCCTGCTCGGCGTCAACGAGGAAGGCGAGGTCGAAACGAACACGGCCAACCTCGTGATCGCGGGCACCGAAGGCATGGTCGTCAGCTACGCCCGATGTTGCCATCCGATTCCGGGCGACGAGGTCATGGGCTACCTGAGTTCGGGCCGCGGCGTCGTCATTCACCGCAACAAGTGCGGCAACCTGAGCGTCTTTCGCAAGCAGCCGGAAAAGTGGATCTCGGTCAGCTGGGAGAAGAACATCGACCGGGAGTTCGCGAGCCAGATTCACGTCGAGACCGTCAACAAGCCCGGGGTGCTGGCCGAGGTGGCAGCCACGATAGGCGACGCCGGCTCCAACATCGAACAGGTCTCGGTGCTCGGGCGGCACGAAGACTGTTCGGTGCTGGCGTTCCTGATCCTGGTGCGCGATCGTACGCACCTCGCGCAGATCATGCGCGGCGTCAAGAACATGTCCAATGTCATTCGCGTCACGCGCGACTGCGCGTGACACAACCACTGGAGCCCCAATGAGCAAAGAGGCCATTCACAGCGACAAGGCGCCGGCCGCGATCGGTACGTATTCGCAAGCCATTCGATCGGGCGACTTCGTGTTTCTCTCGGGCCAGATACCGCTGGATCCGCAGACCATGGACATTGTCTCGGGCGACTTCGAGGCGCGCGCCCGGCAGGTCTTCGAGAATCTCAAGGCCGTTGCCGAAGCGGCGGGCGGCGACCTGAACCAGGTCGTCAAGCTGACCATCTTCCTGACCGACCTCGGCAATTTCGCCGCGGTGAACAGCGTCATGGAAGACTATTTCGACCAGCCTTACCCGGCGCGTGCCGCGATCGGGGTTGCCTCACTGCCAAAGGGCGCTGACGTCGAGGCGGATGCAATCCTCGGACTCTAATCTCTCGTCGCCACTGACCGTTCTCTCAGGCGTCGGCCCGGCGCTGGCCAAAAAGCTCGAGCGACTCGACCTTCACCGGGTCGAGGACCTGCTGTTCCTGCTGCCGCTGCGCTACGAGGACCGTACGCAGCTCGTCAAGATCGGTTCGCTGCAGGCCGGCCAGCGTTGCCTGGTGAGCGGCGAGGTTCTGCTCGCCGAAACTGTCTACCGCGGCAGGCGCAACCTGCTGGTTCGCATCAGCGACGGCACGGGCCAGCTCACGCTGCGCTTTTTCCATTTCTCGCGGCAGCAGGTTGCACAGTTCAAGAACGGCGTGCGCCTGACCTGCTTCGGCGAAGCCCGCAAGGGCCAGGCCGGGCTCGAGATGATTCACCCCGAGTACCGCCTGTTGCGCAAGGACCAGGACGCAGCCATCAACGAGACGCTGACCGCGATATACCCGGCGACCGAGGGCGTGCAGCAGGGCAGGTTGCGCAGCCTGACCGACCAGGCCCTGCGCCTGATGCAACGCGAAACTCCCGAGGAGCTGTTACCGGAAGCGGTCCGCGAAAAGCTCGACCTCCCCGAACTCGCCGCTGCCGTGCAGTACCTGCACCGTCCGCCCGCCGATGCCGACGTCGAACTGATGCTCTCGGGCAAGCATCCGTGCCAGCGACGGCTCGCTTTCGAGGAGCTGCTCGCGCACTACATGAGCCTGCGCGCGCTGCGTGCGCTGGCCAACGAAGACCCCGCGCCGGCGCTGACCGGCGGTGGCGATGCCGTCGCCGATTTTATCGACGGCCTGCCATTCACGCTCACGGGCGCACAGCAGCGTGTGGTCGACGAAATCCTGGGTGACCTCGCCCGGCATCACCCGATGATGCGCCTGATCCAGGGCGACGTGGGTTCCGGCAAGACCGTGGTCGCCGCCATCGCCTGCCTCAAGGCGATTGCCTGCGGCGTGCAGGCGGCAATCATGGCGCCGACGGAGCTTCTCGCTGAACAGCACTGGCGCAGCTTCAGCGACTGGTTCCGGCCGCTGGGGATCGAGCCCGCCTGGCTCAGTGGCAGCCAGCGCGCGGCGGCGCGGCGCACATCGCTCGAAGCGATCGCCGACGGCAGCGCGCAGCTCGTCGTCGGAACGCATGCGTTGTTCCAGGAGGGCGTCGAATTTCACGACCTGGCGCTGGTCGTCATCGACGAGCAGCACCGCTTCGGCGTGCACCAGCGCGTTGCGTTGCGCGAGAAGGGAATCGGCGATCGCGGTCATCCGCACCAGCTTGTCATGACCGCAACCCCGATACCGAGAACGCTGGCGATGGCGGCCTATGCCGACCTCGATACGTCAATCATCGATGAGTTGCCGCCCGGCCGGGAGCCGGTTTCCACGATTGCCGTTCCGGAAACACGGCGCGACGATATCGTCGGCCGTGTTCGCGAAGCCTGCCAGTCCGGGCAACAGGCCTACTGGGTATGCCCGCTGATCGAGGAGTCGGACGTGCTCGACTTCGAGGCCGCCGAAGCCAGCTACGCGATGCTGGCCGAAGCGCTTCCGGACATCAACGTGGGGCTCGTGCACGGCCGCATGCGGCCGGCCGAGAAAGAGCGTGGCATGCAGGCGTTCAAGGAGGGCCTTATCCAGCTGCTCGTTGCGACGACCGTCATCGAGGTCGGCGTCGACGTGCCCAACGCCAGCCTGATGATTATCGAGAACGCCGAGCGCATGGGGCTGTCGCAGCTGCACCAGCTGCGCGGCCGGGTGGGGCGCGGGTCCCGGCAAAGCCATTGCGTGCTGCTGTACAAGCCGCCGCTCGGGCAGCTTGCGCGTAGCCGCCTCGCCGTACTGCGCGACACCAATGACGGCTTCGTCGTTGCGCAACGCGATCTCGAACTGCGCGGTCCCGGCGAACTGTTGGGCACGCGCCAGACCGGCCTGCCCGACTACCGGATTGCCAACCTCGCTCGCGACGCCGAATTGATGCCGGGCGTGCAGTCCGCAGCCGAGATCATCGCGCGCGGCAGTCCGCGCAACGGCGACGCCATCGTGCGCCGCTGGCTCGGCGATGCGGGCCGCTACGGAAAGGTATAATCCGCCGCGATGAAAGCCATCCTCTCGCCGCAGCTCAGACGCAATGTCATCACGCAGGTGCGCAACTACGCCAAGCTGATGCGCGTCGACAAGCCGATCGGCTTCTGGCTGCTGCTCTGGCCCACGCTCTGGGCCCTGTGGCTGGCCGGGGACGGCCATCCGGACCAGGGTCTGTTCGCCGTCTTCACGATCGGCGTCTTCGTCATGCGCTCGGCCGGTTGCGTGCTCAATGATTACGTCGATCGCAAGATCGACCCTTACGTGGAACGCACCCGGTCACGGCCCATTGCATCCGGGGCCGTTACTCCCGGCGAGGCGCTCGTGCTGTTTGTCGCCCTGGCCCTGATTGCGGTCGGGCTGGCCACGATGCTCAACGAGCCGGCCCGGATGCTCGCGATTGTGGCGGCCGCGCTGACGATCGCGTACCCGTTCATCAAGCGCTGGGTATCGATTCCGCAGTTCGTGCTCGGGGCGGCCTTCGGCTGGGCCGTGCCGATGGCGTTCGCTGCCCAGACCGGGGAGACGCCACAACTCGCCTGGCTCATGTTTGGCGCTGCGGTCATCTGGGCCGTCATTTACGACACCTTCTACGCGATGGTCGACCGCGAAGACGACAAGAAGATCGGCGTGAAGTCGACGGCCATCCTGTTCGGGGAAGTGGACCTGTTCGTGATCGCGGGTCTGCAGGTGCTGATGCTGACGACGCTCGTCTTTGTCGGCCTGCGCGCCGAACTCGGCTTCTGGTATTACCTGTCGGTTGCGGTCGCCGGCGGCCTGATGGCCTATCACCTGTGGCTCGCGCGGGATCGTCAGCCGGCGGGCTGTTTCGCAGCGTTCCAGCAAAACCATTACATCGGTCTCGCCGTATTCGTCGGCATCATCCTGCACTACTCCTTCAATCCTCCGGCACCCTTGCAATAGCCAGCACGCTGACCGCCGGCACGCCGGCCTCGAGCAACACGTTGGCCAGCTGGCGCGACGTTGCGCCGGTCGTGATGACGTCATCGACA